>CANISR010000020.1 GCA_947470105.1 Fidelibacterota bacterium
ATAGTTATCAGGCGATTAGCAGAAGGCGCGTCAGCCTCTGCGGCGGGTAAATAGCCCCACCAAGGCCCACCGTCATCGCCGAAACCTTTTGGTGATATTTCAGGAGGATGTTGGCGTTCTCGCAGGCCTTGAGAGTCCGTCGCAGGCCAGACCGTGCCCGGTTTGGCTGCCCGGACGCAAGAAGTCGGCCAGGCGAGGCGTTTCACCACCGGGGGATTGCATGGTTCGGGTTAAGGACATTGAGGCGATCAACGCCCGTACACTGGCGGAGATCGCGCGCGGAGAAACGCCCACCGGGGGCTACTACGGCTTCGTAGAGATCGCCTTTCTGGGGTCGCCGCGCTTTGTGATGCTCCACGCCGCCGATTGCAACGTCAGCGTCATCGTCATGGCCAAGCGTGAATTTGAGCCCGCATCCTTGGCGGTCTGGTGCCACCTTAGTCGTACGGCAACCGGAATTCTGGACATTGGCGCTTATTCCGGCATCTACGCGCTGGCCGCGGCTGTGCGCAGGCCGGATCTCACAATTCACGCCTTCGAACCCAACCCGTATTCGGTAGCGCGCTTGCGGACGAACCGTTTCAGCAATGGCCTTTCCAATATTCAGGAACATCCCTACGGCGTCGGTGCGGAAAACATGCGCGCTCAACTGATGTGGCTCACGAAACACCTGCCCTATATCAACTCAGGCGCGTCGTTCATGCACACGAGCCCCTTTGATCCGAAGCGGTTTGAATCGGCTATGGCGGACATACGCCGAATCGATGAGCCCGATTTTTGCGCCAGCCTCGGCGATAAAGCCCTGATCAAGATCGATGTCGAAGGGGCGGAAGCTATTGCGATGCAGGGGCTCTCTCGGCTGCTGCCGCAACGGCCCGATTTTATTCTCGAGACATTCAGCGGCCCGGCGTGTGAGGCAATTGACGCCATGCTGAGCCCTTACGGCTATCGTGCATACTTCATTGATGAGCAGCAGCGGCGTCTTCAACGCCTCCCAAAAATGATGCCCTGTGATCCTGCCGGCGCGGGGATGAATCTCTTCCTGACCACGCGGGATGTATTGCCTCTTCCGGAGATGGTTTGAGGCGATGGACTCACACCGCGCAGAGGCACTCGTCTCCGACGGCCTTGCTTTCGAAGAGCAGGGCCAGTTGGCGGAAAGCATCCGATGCTATCTGGAGGCGACGCAGGTTTACCCGACGCCGCAGGCCCATTTGCACTTGATCGGTGCACAAATGCGTGCGGAGCAGTTCGAGCAAGCCCATCAATACTGCAAGATCGCCTTGGCGGCACACCCGCAGGAAGCCACATTTCATCTGCTCTTCGCGCGGTTGAAGGAAAAACTCGTAAACCTCGATCTTGCGCAGGAGGTTTTGCGCCTGGCTGTGGAAAAGTTTCCCGATAACTTAGACGTCTTGGTCGAATACGCGGCCGCCCAATTCCGGACAAAACAGTTTGCCGAATCGATTCCGACCCTGGAGCGGGTCATTGCCTTACAGCCGAGTGCTGCAATTTATAGAGCACTCTCAAAAATGATGAGAAATACCGGGGACAAAGCCGGAGCGCGGCGCGTGATCCTCGAAGGGCTGGACCAGTTTCCGCTCGATGTTTCCCTCGCCCGCGCCTGCGCCGATCAAACCGCCGCCGCGCGCGCCCAGGCAACGATGCGGGCCGCAGCACCCACACTGGATGAGAATACAGGGGAGCGTTCGGAAGTTCTTCGCTACCTGACGGAGATGCAGGCTGCAAAAAATCGCGGCGCCGCGCGCCTGGGGCCAATGGCCACGAGTTGGTCCGATCTGCTGCGATGGCCCGATGCCGACGGCATGGCGGCATTGGCTTCATCTCTTGAGAGCGAATTGAGAGGCGCTGCGCCCCGCGCTGAGGCCGTGAGCGAACGCGCCATGGCGGCGGTTGCTCAAGGCGACTGGGCGGGCGCCGAACATTGGTTCGCGCAGGCCCGACGGCTACCCACCCACACCGTCGCGGATGTGGCCAGCTTTGACCCGGAATTTTTCGGCCGTCTCGAAAGGATGACGGACGAGGAGATCTGGTCGCCGTTCCCGCCGACTTATGAAATTGTCGCTCGCACCACGTGGCCAGCGGCAATGATTTATGTCTCCTGCGATCCGAAATACTTCGAATTGTTCATGGGGAAATTCCTGGATTCCCTTGTTGACGCCGGATCCACGGCGGGCGTGCATTTCCACCTCCTGGATGGAACCGAAGCAGATTGGATCCGCCTCGCCAAAAGTGTTCAAAGGCATGAACAGATCAGCGTCAGCATGACCGCCGAAGGTGGCATGCGTCAGAATTTCGGGCTGGCCGCGCGCAACTACTATCATGCTGCCCGGTATGTCCGTTTCTATCACTACCTTAGGCGGAATCTGCGCCCCTTATGGATGATGGACGTGGACCTTGTGGCGGAAACCGACCCCACGCCGATGTTTGAGGTGCTGGAGAGCCATGATTTCGCCGTGACCACCAGGCCGGTCAGCCTCGAGCCCTGGGCCAAGTTCCAGGCGGGCCTCGTCGGGATCGCTCCGACCGTTGCCGGGCTGCGCTACAGCCGTCTCGTCGCCGCCTATATTTCCCACTGGTTTCGGAGCGGAAACCTGCATTGGGGGATCGACCAAATGGCCTTATTTGCGGCCTACTTTTACCTTGAGCAACGCGGGCATGCCCCGGAAACGCGGTTCCTGGGCGAAGAGTTCATGAACGACTACGATGGACTGCCGTGCATAATCCGGCCGGTCACAGATGCTGACTCGCGGTGGGAAAAGAACAGATAACGCCCGGCGCGTTCGCACGCTATCCCGACCTCGGGCGCTGCTTTTCTCAGGCGCTGGGAATCGAACCACGCGGCCGAAGGCCGCTAAAAAAACGAAATACGAGGTTCGCGTTTCAGCAAACGCCAGTGATACGGCTGGCCACGGCGCGTACAACAAAAGTTGGAGCGGGTGAAGGGAATCGAACCCTCGTCGTAAGCTTGGAAGGCTTCTGCTCTACCATTGAGCTACACCCGCGTTGCGACTTTTGTACGCAGCCGGCAACAGCGCCAGCAAGGCCTTATTTTTCGCCGTCGACCCGCACGTAGGGCTCCACCACGCCCTTGAGCTTGATGGTCATGGGATTGCCATGGCGATCACGCGCCTTGCCGGCGGCGATGCGAATCCATCCCTCGCTGACGCAATACTCTTCGACATTGGTCTTTTCCAAGCCGTTGAATTTTATGCCGACGCCGCGCTCGAGCAGCGCGGCATCGTGATGCGGGCTGCGGGGATCGTTGGACAGGCGGTCCGGCAGGGGTCGGTCGGGGAGGGATTCGGTCATAAGGGCGCCCTTATACGGCCTGGGGTCGGGGGGTGACAAGCGGGAGCACCCTCAAAAATGCGGCCTTTTAGCCTCAAAACGGCAAGGATTGCAGCACGGTGATCGATCTTGCCCCGAAGATCGCCAAAAGCGTGCCGATCAGGTCTTCAAACAGATATTTCCGGAGCGGCCGGCTCTCCGACGAAGTACTTTTTTACCCCCGTCGGAAAGTAGAAAATCGCGTCACTACCCTCACCGCTCGAGACGTCGGCCGGCCCTTGAAAGTAGGTCCGCGGCGGCTGGCCAATTTTGTCCAGATAAGCGTAGGTGGAAAACAGGGCGACTTGATCTATGCCCCACGCCCATGTTCCGCGTTCCTTCCAGTACACGATATAGGCGGCGACACGGCGCGCGAACTCCAGTCCGCGCGGGGTCGGCGCGATACCGGTCAGACCGCCCGCGATACGCGCCGGCGGCGACAACAGGCAAGGATTGGTCCGGATCGCCACATCGAATTCCGCCAGGCGGCTCAACAGCGGGCGTGGGTCTTTCCGGACAAAGACGTCGACGTCGAGGACCCACATCCTTCTCTGCCGGCGCGCAGCCTCCTGGAAGAGGCGGACATAACGAATCGCGTGACAGTAAAGCGAGATGTTGGACGATCCGCTGGCGAAAGGGCCTGGATCCTCGGCTGAAAATCCAACCCGCACATGCGTGAACGCCTCCAGCCCTGCGCACATCGCACGCCAGCTTTCCGGATCACCACCCATGATATGCACGTGAAGATCGGCTGGGATCTCCATGCGGTCCAGGGCGGCGATGAACGGCAGCGTGAATTTGCGAAAATACTTGGGGTCGCTGGCCAGCAAGAGCGTCTCGCCGGACTGGACCGGCGGGCTCAAAATATGGGTTACCGGAGGCAGCAGCCCGGAAATGGCTTCATAGTAGAAGCGATCGAGCTCTTGGTGAAATTGCGCGCCGAAGGCCGCGTAGTCGGCGAAGGTCCGCGACACATTGGTCCTGACGACATGCAAGAGCCCATCGGCACGGTCCCATTCCCGGTCGCAAATCGCAACACAGGCGCCGTCGAGGACGAGATCGACGCGCGGCGACGCCTTGTTCTGCGCCTTGATGACACCGCGAAAGCGTTCAAGCCCTTCGGGATCAGGCCACGTGCAGGTGTCCTCCCACGACACACCCATTTCCTCCTGAAGCCCTGCCCTGACGCGCTTCAACTTGGCGCGGTGTACGGTGACGGCGCTGAGGATGGTGGATACCGCCTTTGGGTCCTCGGCGAACCTCGGCAGTAGGTCCTCTAACGCGGCGCACACCTTTTCGAGATCGCCGGCAGTGCAGGCGTACATGATGTGCAGATCGAGATCACCGGAATGCGCGGCAAGTCCCTGAAGCAAGACCCTGCGCGCCGCATCAAGTTCACCGGCGGAGATTTTCAACTTCGCGAGCCAGCGGTATTGCGCGGCGTCCCCTTGGGAAGGCGCGCTATCCATCAAGCGTTCGGACGAAGGGATGATGTCGGGCGTGGTCATCGGCGCGGCCACCGTGCGCTGAAATGGCCCGGTTCACCTACGCAGCCTGGCGATCTCTTTGAAATCGCAGCGTTTATGGACACTTGGTACAGCGCGGCGCCCCTTTAAAGAGGGGGTTTTCGACACATTCTGAGGTGTAGTGGAAGTGGTGGAGGGAGAAGGATTCGAACCTTCGTAGACATAAGTCGGCAGATTTACAGTCTGCTGCCATTGACCGCTCGGCCATCCCTCCCCAAGCCCTTGGTATCCACAGGCAAAAGGCGCTTTAGCGGACGGATCAAGTAGGGGGTCGGGAAAGCCTTGTCAACGTGGCAATTCCTGTCACTTTGCGGCACAACGCCGCTGGCTGAGCCGGCATTCGTTTTATTGCGCGCGTTTACCGCGCGCCTATCGGTATTAAAGGCGATAATTCAATGGGACGACGGGATTCAAGGCCCCCACACATGCGCGGCGGACGTGCCCCGGGGGGGCACGGCTCGGAACGGGCAGCAGCGGAACGTAAGGGACCGGACCGTAAGGGCTCGGACCGTAAGGGCTCGGACCGCAAAGGACCGGAGCGTAAAGGTCCAGAGCGCAAGGGACCGGAGCGCAAGGGCCCCGGCATGGGCGCGAAAGCGCCGTTCCACGGCGCCGGGAAGGCATCATTCCATAAGTCTGCCAAAGCGCCATTTCGGGGCGCGCAACCGACGTCTACCAAAGCTCCGGTCGCCAAAGGACCGATCGACAGAGGTCCCCGGCCATCCAGGCCGGAGCGTGACAATCGCCCACCACGGCCCGAGCGGGACAATCGCCCGCCGCGTCCCGAGCGGGACAGCCGCCCGCCGCGTCCTGAGCGGGAGAGCAGGCCGCCGCGGCCTGAGCACGACAGCCAGCAGCCGCGCATCCACGACTCCGCCGGCGACGCTAAAAGCGGCGCGCCCAGGCGGGACGGCCCCTCCCGCGAGGAAATCTGGATCTATGGCTACCATCCGGCGGCGGCCGCGCTTGCCAATCCGCAACGCAAAATTCTGCGTATCATCGCGACACCCGAGGCGGCTGATCGCCTGCGCCAGGACGCAAGCGTTCCCGCCGATATCACGGCGCGACTTCGGGTCATGGCGCGGCGCGATATCGATCAACTGGTCGGCGCCGACGCCGTGCACCAAGGCATCGCGGTTCTTGTGCGCCCTCTCGACCACCACCTCCAGGATATTCTCGCCGGCCTTGAGGGCCGTACCGACGCCTGCCTCGTGCTGCTCGACCAAGTCACCGATCCACACAACGTCGGCGCGGTGCTGCGGTCTGCGGCGGCCTTCGGCGCGAGCGCAGTGATCGCGCCCGACCGCCATGCGCCGGATGAGTCCGGCGTCATGGCTAAGTCCGCCTCCGGCGCTCTCGATAAATTGCCATACGTGAAAACCGTCAACCTGGTGCGCGCCATCGAGATCATCAAGGAATTCCAGTTCTGGCTGGTGGGCCTGGACGGCGAAGCACCGACGGCGTTGTCGACCATCGACCTTAGCGGACGCATTGCCCTGGTGCTCGGGGCCGAGGGCGAAGGCATCCGCCGCCTGGTCGCCGACGCCTGCGACCATCGCGCGAAGCTACCGATCTCCAGCGCCATGGAAAGTCTGAACGTTTCGAACGCGGCCGCCGTGGCGTTGTATGAAAAGGCACGTCAAGGCGCCGGTCCCAAGAAGCCGCGCACGTAAGGCCCGGCTTGCCCTTTTTACCTGCCGGACCTATCGTCCCGGCGATTTTTGGAGGCCCTGCTTTAGAGACCGCCGGATTAGCTCAGGGGTAGAGCAACCGCCTTGTAAGCGGTAGGTCAACAGTTCAATTCTGTTATCCGGCACCATTACTTCAAACGACGCGACTTAACGTCGCTTCGTTTGAAGTAATCCCCGCGGCTTTGCGCCCCTCCTCTATGACTGCCATCACCGCGCTTTCCAGACCTGCGTGCTCCGCACAATCTCGCCTGCCGCTCTGGGCCAAGGCCGTGCGCAGCAGCCCCTCCGCCCGATCCGCGGCCTCGCCTAACTGATGGAACCGAAACATCGCAGCGACCCCCGCGATCCTGTGCACCGCTGCAAGCAGGACTTCCGCCGCATCTGCATTCCAGGCGTCCGCCATCGCCTCCCAGGCGGCGGCGATCATTCCGCATGTGGCGGGAAGACTGGCGGCGAAAGACTGCGCGACCGCGTCCACCTTTGCCTCACGCGTTGCCGCGGCGTGGGCGACGCCGAGGACGGCGGCTGCAAATGCCGCCGGATTGAATGGCTTGACGATGACGCCGGCGGCGCCGAGCGCCACGGCCTTGTCGCGGGTGTCGTCGTCGTCACGACCGGTGAGAAAAATCAGGCGCGGCGGTTTGCCGGACCGTTTGGCGACATGTGCCCAGGTGGCATAGCCGTCCATCCCCGGCATCACGACATCGAGCAGGATCAGTTCGGGTGCAAAGCCCTCAAGTGCGGCGAGGCCTTCCGCGCCGCTGCTCCAGGCCTGAACCGTAACGCCCGGGACCACCGACAATGCGGTGAGGGCAACATCACGCACAAAGGGATCGTCGTCGATCAGCATGATGCGCCGGACGGCGATAGGCTGCGTGGTTTCCAGCGCTATCGTCATTTCACTCACGGATGCCTGTTTTCCATAGCCGGCGACCCCGCCCCCAATCCCCAGCGGTTAGTAAGCCGGGTAGATATTTTCATCAGCGGTTGTATAATTCCAGCCCGACACGATCTACTACATATGTGTCGAGAGTACGCTCCAGGTCCACCCAATGCTTGATTCACAGTTTTCGCCGGCTGACGCCAAGCCCCGCATCCTCATCGTTGAGGACGACCCGTTTGTGCGCGATGTGCTCGACATCTACCTGACCGGCGAAGGCTACCAAGTCGCCACCGCCGGCAGCGGCCAGGAAATGCGCGAGCGCCTGACTGCGCACAAGACGGATCTCGTCCTCATGGACGTCAAGTTACCCGGCGAGGATGGCTTCGCCCTCACCCGCTACCTGCGGTCCCACCACAAAGTCGGCATCATCATTATCACCACCCGTCACGAAACCGTGGACAAGGTGGTGGGCCTGGAATGCGGCGCCGATGACTATGTCATCAAGCCGTTCGAGGAGCGCGAGGTGCTCGCCCGCATCCGCAGCGTCCTGCGCCGGCTGCAAGAGAAAGCCGCTGCGGCCGCTTCGCCCGCAGCCAACGGCAAGCGTCTCAGTTTTCATGGGATCACGCTCG
Source organism: Fidelibacterota bacterium (assembly GCA_947470105.1). Lineage (GTDB taxonomy): Bacteria > Pseudomonadota > Alphaproteobacteria > Rhodospirillales > Rhodospirillaceae > SHVO01. Next base: position 8,084 of record CANISR010000020.1, read on the forward strand.
ATCCGGATAACGGATTCGTCCAGGCCAAGGGCCACGACCTGACCTTGACCGGCCATGAATGCCGCCTGCTCACGCACCTCGTGCGCAATGCGGGGCAGCCGCAAGGGCGGGAGGAGCTCATGACCCAGGTGCTGCAACGGCCGTTCTCGCCGTTGGACCGCAGCATCGATGTGCTCATCACGCGGTTGCGCCAGAAGGTGGAAACCGATCCCCGCCACCCTGAGATCATCAAGACGGTGCGCGGCACCGGCTACGTCGTGCCGGATACGCGCGGCGCGCTATGATGCAGCCGCCTTCGCCCGGTGTACGGCGCCGGCGATCTCGCTGACGGCCGCGGCCGCGACGGCTTCCACGCGCTGCGCCGCCTGCTTCGCCGCTGCTCCATTGCCCGCGCGTAGCGCCACTTCCAGGGCCGCCGCTTCCGCCGACAACCCATAGGCGCCGGCGATACCCGCACTGCCTTTGATGCGATGCGCCGCGGCGAGTGCCGCATCGGGGCGCCCGGTGGTCAGGGCATCTGCAATAGTTCTGACTGCTTCTTCGATACCGGCGCGCCACTCCGCCAGCACCCGTGCCAGCCGCACCGGATCGTTTCCATAGATGGCTTCGAGATTGCGCGTATCGACAACGGGCGAGACGCCGGACGCAGGGGCGGCGCCCCCTGACCCCGGCGGAAACGGAATCACTGCCGGCGTTTGAAGTGCCAGGGGAAGCCAGCGTTCGATCATGGCCTGCAGCGTGCGTATCTCGATCGGTTTAGCGAGATAGTCGTCCATGCCCGCGGCGCGGCAGCGGGCGGCCTCACCCGGGAGTGCATTGGCGGTGATGGCGATAATGGGCAGACGCTGCGCGTTGGCGGTGCCCTCTATTGCGCGCACGCGCCGCGTCAATTCAAAGCCGTCGACTCCCGGCATGTGGCAATCGCAGAGCATGAGCAGGTAGCGGCCGGTCTCAAGCGCCTTGAGCGCCGCAGCGCCATTGTCGGCGATATCGCAATCATAACCGAGGATCGAGAGCTGCTGGCAAAGCACGTCCTGGTTGATCGGATTGTCCTCGGCCACCAGCACCACGCGGCCCTCGGCCCGTGCCGCCGCGGTCGCCTCTTCGCGCACCGCAGCGAACCCCATTTGGGCGGGCGCTCGCCGAGTCACGACAGGGGCCGCAACGGCGGCCAGAGGATCGCCGACGCGTTTCGCGGCCGCAAGCAGTTCGCGGCGGCGCAGCGGATAGGCGGCAATGCTTTCGACCGCCGCCTGGCCAGACTGCGGCTTCAGCCATAAGAGTGCCGGTGCGCCGGGCGTGGCCCTCAGGGCCGTGGCAACGGCGGTAATATCCTCGCTCTCGGTCTCCGGTCCGAGTACGACGAGGGCCGGCCCCGCCGCCCCGATACGCTGGGTAATCTCGCCGAGAGCCCGCAGGCGCGTGACCTGGGCGCCCGCATCCTCGAGATAGCGCAAGGCAATGGCCGTAGTGCGGTCTCCATCGACCGCCAGGATACTAAATCCGTCCAGGACAATGCCGTCCTCTTTCGCCCCATCCTCTTTCGAAAAGTCCGCAATGGGCAATGCCAGGTCGACGTGGAAAACCGAACCAGCCGCGCCGGCGGGGACGCTCGCTACTGTGATGGCGCCGCCCATGATCTCGACGATCCGCCGGCAGATGGCGAGCCCAAGGCCGGCGCCGCGGCGCTCGCCGCCGCCCGTGATCAGACGGGAAAACGGCTGAAACAGGAAAGGCCGCAGCTCGACCGGGATGCCGATGCCCGAATCCTGGACCGAGAGACGCAGACTCACCTCCCGTTCGCGCGTTGCCGTCAGCTGCACGCTCAGTGCAACCGTGCCGTGGTCGGTGAACTTGACGGCGTTTCCGCCGAGATTGACCAGCAGTTGGCGCAGACGCACAGGATCGCAGACCACCCGCGGCAGCAGCCCGTCGATCTCACATGTGAGCGCAAGGCCTTTGGGACCGGCCTGCGTCGCCAGGAAGCCCGCGCAGTCTTCCGCCAGCAGGCCAATGTCGGTCGGGACGGGCGCCAGGGTGACCGAGGTGGTCTCCAGGCGCGCGAAGTCGATAACATCGTCGACGATTCTCATAAGGGAATGCGAAGATGTCTCCGCCGTGGCGATGATGCGCCGCTGCTCTTCGGTGAGCGACGTATGACCGAGAATTTCCAGCATCCCGATCACGCCCATGAGCGGGGTACGGATCTCGTGGCTGACGGCCGCCCAGACCGCGGCCTCCTGAGGCGCTTCCTGAGCTTGGGGGAGAGATTCTTCGCCCTGGGTCACGCGGCACTTAACCTTTTCACGTACTGGGGGCCTTTTTACGTACTGAGCCGTCACATCTACGCGTAAGCCGAGCATAGGGGCTGGCGGCGGCTTGCGCGAGAGCCCCTCGCGGGCAGGACCCTGGACCAGGATGCAACAGGATGTTGGCACATGCGGGAGAGCAGCCCTAGATTAGGCACATGAACGCCACTGACCTCTTCCCTGCGCAGCCCTCTTCCCATACGGGGTCCCGCGTCGGACACCGTTTTATCCAGAGCCTCATCGACATGGTCGGCGGACGGGCGGTGGGACACCTCACGCTCATCCTCCCCGACCACACACAATACGTCATCGGCAGCAAGGCGGTCGGAGGGCCGGAGGCCGTAATCCGGTGCGAACGCTGGCGCGCGGCGCGCCGGTTCATGACCGAAGGCGACACCGGTTTCCTGGAAGCCTATATGGACGGCGATTGGGACAGCCCAGATCTCTCCTCCGTCATCGAGTGGGCCGCGCTCAATACTGCGGACTTGAGCGTCAGCAGCTTCCGCAGCGTCTTTTCCCGGCTGCGCCACCGTATCGACCATCTGCTGAATGCCAATACCCGCGCCGGCAGCCGGCGCAACATCGCCGCGCACTATGACCTCGGCAATGCGTTTTACGAGCAATGGCTGGATCCGACGATGACCTATTCGTCGGCCTACTTCGCGCGTCCCGGTCAATCCCTGCCCGAGGGACAGATTGAGAAGTATCGCAGCATCGCCAAGCTGCTCGACCTCAAGCCCGAGCATCACGTGCTCGAGATCGGCTTCGGGTGGGGCGGCTTCGCCGAGTTCGCGGTCAAGGAATACGGCTGCCGCCTGACGGGCCTGACGCTGTCGAAAGAGCAGCTCGATTTCGCCGGCGCGCGCATGCAGGCGCAGGGCCTCTCCGACAAAGTCGACTTGCGGTTCCAGGATTACCGCGACGTCGGCGGCGTTTTCGACCGGGTGGCTTCCATTGAGATGTTCGAGGCCGTGGGCGAAGCCCACTGGCCGCGCTATTTCGACACCGTGCGCGAGCGCCTTGCCCGTGGCGGCGCGGCGGCGCTCCAGATCATCACCATCGCCGAAGACCGGTTCGAGAACTACCGCAAGCACGCCGACTTCATCCAACGGCACATCTTTCCCGGTGGCATGTTGCCGTCCGTGGAGCGCCTCAAGGCGCAGTTCGACCGCGCCAAGCTGCAGTTCGACGACGCCATCATGTTCGGCGACAGCTATGCCCACACCCTGCGCCAATGGCGGGCGAGGTTTCTCGCCGCCTGGACGAATATCGAGCGGCTGGGATTCGATGAGCGCTTCAGGCGCATGTGGGAAATGTATCTGGCCTACTGCGAAGGCGGCTTCCGGGCCCAGACCATCAACGTGGGCCAATTCAAACTGGTCCGCGAGTAAAGCCGGTGAATTCACGCGCTCAGGCCATTCTGGATTTCTGGTTCGGGCCTCCCACGTCGCCCGACTACGGCAAGCCGCGCGAGGCGTGGTTCGAGAAGGACCCGGAATTTGACGAAGCCATCCGGCACCACTTCCTGGCCGACTACGAGGCCGCTGCCGCCGGCGAATGCGACCGCTGGCAGGATACGCCCGCGGAATGCCTCGCACTGGTCATTCTGCTCGACCAGTTCCCGCGCAACATGTTCCGCGACGATCCCCGCGCTTTCGCCACCGACGGCAAAGCCTTGGATGTCGCACGCCATGCGGTAGCCGCGGGATTCGACCGCCAAGTTGGCGAGACCGGGCGCACCTTCTTTTACCTGCCGTTCGAACACAGCGAGGATATGAGTTGCCAGGATCGCAGTTTGGAACTCTTCCGCGCCCAGCCTGATTGGGATCAACCGGGAAGCCCCTTCCAATACGCACAACGCCATTGGGAGATCATCCGCCGCTTCGGGCGCTTTCCGCACCGGAACCGCATCCTGGGCCGCGCCAGTACGCCGCCGGAAGTCGAATTTCTGACGCTGCCTGATTCCGGGTTTTGAGGAGACCGCGTATGCGCGATATCGCCGAGCCGCAACGGACCGGACGCAATGTGCTCGGTGGGCCCCTGACGCTGTGCTCGGCTAAACCTGTCACCGGATTTTTCCGCGACGGCTGCTGTAACACCGGCCCCGGCGATGTGGGCTCCCATACGGTTTGCGTGGTTATGACGGCGGAGTTCCTCGCCTTCAGCGCCAAGGCCGGCAACGATCTCTCAACGCCCATGCCTGAATACGGCTTTCCCGGCCTGAAGCCGGGCGACCGCTGGTGCCTGTGCGCACCCCGCTGGCAGGAAGCTTTTAGTGCCGGTCAGGCGCCGCGCGTGGTGCTCCAGGCGACCCATGAAGGCGCCCTGGAATACGCAGCACTTTCGGATCTCAAACGCCACGCCATCGACGTGATGTAACGGCGTTGACGCCCGTCAATGTCGCCCACCGTCCACAGGCCTAAAACCGCCGCCGTCGTACCCGCGGAGAGGCGTCATGCAGATCGTTGTGAGAAGAACCGGAAAGCGCTCAGATGCGCGCGGCTGCCGCAGACCTACGCAAACCAGGCGGCCAGCGGGACGTGCCGGTCGAGGACGACCGCGAGGAAAACGCCGGCCAAGTATTGCATGGAGAACAGAAAATTACGCCGGGCCCACACGGCCGACGGGTCTTGCACCAGCTTTACATTGAGCCACAGGAACCGGAGGCCGAAGGCCGTCGACACCACGCCGTAGAGCCAGCCCAGCTCGCCGAAGGCCACCGGCAGCAAGGCAGAGCCCACCAGCGCCACGGTATTGGCCAAAATCCATTTCGCGCAAACCGCATTGCCCGCGACCACCGGCAACATAGGCACACCGGCCTTGGCGTAGTCGTCCTTGATCAGGATGGCGAGCGACCAGAAATGCGACGGCGTCCACAGGAACAGTGTGATCGCCATGAGCGCCGGCAGCAGCCACAGATTGGGATCCACCGCCGCGGCGCCGCCGAGTACCGCGAAGCTGCCGGCCGCACCGCCGATGATGATGTTGGTCCAATGGCGACGCTTCAGCCACACGGTGTAGACGATGCCGTAGACGAAGGCGCCGAGAAACAAATGCGCCGCGACCACCCAGTTGAAGGCGAGCAGCGCCAGGGCGCAGCCGGCCACGAGCAGCACGCCCGCAAACACCAATGCATTGCGGACATCGGCTACGGAGCCGTTGACCAGGGGTCGGCGCGCGGTGCGCGGCATGAGCCCGTCGATATCGCGGTCGTAGAATTGATTGAACACCGCCGAGCCCGAGGAGCCTAGCAGCATGGCGACGAATAAGACGCCGAGCTGACGCGCATCCACATGGATGGCCACAGCCGCATAGCCCGCCATCGCCGACAAGGCGATGAGGAAGCCGATCCGGAGCTTCATCAGCTCTATGTAACTGCGAAAACGCATTGTCTCGGTTCGACCTGTCGCCGGTTATCTCGTTGAGGCGCCGGGCGTAACACCCGTGGCCTGCCGTGCCAACAATAATCTGGCGGCGAGTACAATGAAGATAATACCACCGATCACGGCGATGAGCCCGCCCACCCCTTCGGTCGCCATGGCGGCGATTTTGGTTACATTATCAAGATCTTGGTCGGCGCCGGCGGCTTTGCGCACCACGCCCTCCATGCCCGCCACGTAAAGCCCCCCGGAATGCAGCAACTGGCCGAGGCCCAGCAGCACGTACATGGCGGTGCGCAAGCGGCGGCGAGGAGTACGGCGGCCCGCGAGCGGCAGGAACAGCCCGAAGTAGAGCGTCATGAATACCAGCGTCACCGCGATCAGCATGGCGTGGTAGTGCGCCGGCGTGCGGGTGTCGACCGACCCCTCGAAGAAACCGATGAGTCCGCCGACGGCAAACAGGACCAGGGCGGCGATGACACCTTTGATCTCGGGCGCGCCGTCCCACAGGTCGCGGCGGCGCTTGAACAGCAGTCCCACCACGCTCGCCATCACCAGCGTCGCGGGCACCGGCAAGGCAAACCAATAGAGCGAGGTGAAGGTCATGCGTTGGCTCGGATCACCGCCGACGAACGTCAGATACAGCAGCGGGCCAGCTCCCGCGCCGGCCACCAGCATCAGCATCGCCGCCGCAAACCACTTGGGCGTCATGGGCGTTTCGCCCAAAGCCACCCGCACGATGAAATACAGGCCGCACAGCATCAGCGCGGTATTGGCGAACTGCAGCACATGGCCGCCGCCCCACATGACGTATTCGGCAGCGCCCTCGACGCCCACATACTTGGGAATGGTGAGCCACGCCGCACCAATACACACCAGCGCCAGCAGATAAATCACACCCGCACAGGCGACGCCGAAGACGCCGGCATCGGGCCTGCGCCGCCGGGCCAACAGCAACAACAGCCTTATGATGGGCAAAGCGACACAGGCGGCGAGCAAACCGAGACCCGCGTAATACAACGGGTGCAGCAAAACCGGGATGTAGTTGTTGATGGACGGCGTTCCCACGTTGCCGAGAGCGGGGATCAGCAGCAGGACAAAACTGAGGCCCGCGCCGTACACCGCCACCCGGCCGAAAAAGGCTTCGAAGCCGCCCAGATCGCTTTCTTGATCAGTGGCGCCGCGCTCGGCCACCACCTGGGCCGTCGCCACCACCGTGAGTACGCCCTGCACGCCCAGGTACCAGACGACGAAGGCGAACGTAACATGCACCACCAGGATGCGGCGGAAGGCCTCGGGGCCGGTCCAGGGCAGGATCAGTTCCGCGCCGGGCACCCGCGCGGCCGCGAGCAGCAAAGCCAACAGTCCGGCAAGGCCCAGCGCGATCAGCGGCAGCGCGATCCAGCCGCGCAACTCCGCCATCAAGTGCGGCGTGAGCTTGCCGGCGAAATTGCCGTCCACCGCCACGTCCATGGGCGGCGGCAACGACCGGGCAATGACCTCTTTATCGTCCATTCACTCAGATACCAGAGCCAAATACGTCAGACAAAGCGGGCCGGCACACATGATGGCGGGGGGAGAGAGGGCGCATGGAAAAGCCCGCGAAATGCGGCTTAACCAGCATGAGCGGCGCTCCCCCTCTTATGCCGCCGTCGGAGTCAGATGATAAAGGATGGCATAAATCGCCACTCCGGTCACCGTGACGTAAAGCCAGATAGGCAGAGTCCAGCGGGCAATGGCCCGGTGGCGGACAAAATCCCCGTGCAGCGATCGCCAGGCCGTGACTGCGACCATGGGCGTCACGACTGTGGCCAGTATGACATGGCTGATGAGCATGGCGAAGTAGATCGGCCGCGACCATTCCGGGCCGCGGTAGACGAACACCGGCGCGGTGAAGTGGTAGATCAGGTAGCAGATCAGAAACACGCTGGAGACCACCAGCGCTGCGATCATCACCTTGCGATGGCGCGCACGATCACCCTTGCGGATCAGGATGAATCCGGCAATCAGCAGGATCGTGGACAGGGTATTCAGGACCGCATTCAGATGCGGCAGCACCCCTGCAAGAGTTATTGCATCCGGGTTCATGGGCCCTTGATCGCGGTCTTGAGGATGAAACTCACATACATGAACAATGACAGGCCCCCGAGCATAAGGGCGAACAGGACGAGCTTCTTCCGGTCGGGCGGCGGGGGTGTTTTAGGGTCCACGGGGAAATCCTCGGTCGATTTTGACGCTTGGTCTGGCTGGGCGATTGTGTAGCCGAGCGTGCGCCGCCTTGAAACCTTCAAATGTGCGTCCCGAAAAGCACACCCCAGGGCGCGGAACCCCTTGAATCCGCGAGGCACTTCCTTTGACGCGCTGCAGGCGTTGGGCTAGTCTGCCCGTCTTGGACTTCCGGGGGGCCGGAAGGCCTCCACGGAACGGGCCGAAATGGTATGGAGACAGACCAAAATGGTCCGGGAAGTGGTCTGGGGCTGTAGCGCAAAATTTTGAAAAACCTGAAATAAACCAGTTGAACCCCTGGACCGCCCCGCTTAAACGGGGCCGGCCCATAGGCCTGCAATGGAGACAGAGTGTGAGTCGTGTAACACAGGCGATCGCCGCCATTTCGAGCGTGCTTTTCTCCGTCCCGGCCTTCGCCGCGGACGAGATGCCCACCCCTTCCTTTCCCTCTGAATGGCAGTTGGGCTTACAGGCGGCGGCATCGCCGGTCATGGAGCGGATGACCTCCTTCCATAACCTGCTCCTGGTCGTCATTACCGCGATCTCGCTGTTCGTGCTGGCGCTCCTGGTGATCTGCGCCGTGCGCTTCAACGAGCGCAGCAACCCCATCCCTGCCAAATGGTCGCATCATACCTGGCTCGAAGTCATCTGGACCGGCCTGCCGGTCCTCATCCTGCTGGGACTTGCGGTGCCGTCTTACCGCCTCCTCTACTTCCAGGACCGCGTCGAGACCGCCGACATGACTCTCAAGATCATCGGCAACCAATGGTACTGGTCGTACGAATACCCCGACACCGAGATCACCTTCGATGCCATCGCCACTCCCGACGATCAGATCAAGCCGGGCCAGCACCGCATGTTGGAAACCGACAATCACGTCATCCTGCCGGTCGACAGCAACGTTCGCCTGCTCATGACCGCCAACGACGTCATTCATGCCTGGGCCATCCCGGCCTTCGGCGTGAAGCTCGACAACGTTCCCGGCCGCACCAACGAAACCTGGGTGCGCCCCACCAAGCTCGGCCGTTTCTATGGCCAGTGCTCGGAACTGTGCGGCGTCGACCACTCCTTCATGCCCATCGTCGTCGATGTGGTGAGCAAGGAAGCCTACACCGCGTGGGTCGCCAGCAAGAAGTCGCCCGCGGCCCCGGCCGAAACGCCTGCGGCGCCTCCTGCCGACTAAAACCCGCACTAAAACCTGCGCCTCCGCGCAAGAAGACAAGTTTAGCCACGTAAAAGCCGTTCAGAGATCTGGAGAGAGTTCATGAGTGCAGCCCCGACAGCAGCCCACGGCCCCGCTTCTCATAGTCATGACGATCACGCTCATGACGATCATGGGCACCACCCGAGCGGCATCCTGCGGTGGCTGAACTCCACCAACCACAAAGACATCGGCAGCATGTACCTGATCTTCGCCGCGATCTCCTCCCTGGTGGGGGCCGGGTTCTCGATCGCGATCCGTGCCGAGCTCGCCCATCCGGGCATGCAGTTCTTCCACGATAAGCAGTTCTACAACGTCCTCGTCACCGCCCACGCCCTTCTGATGGTGTTCTTCGTGGTGATGCCCGCGCTGATCGGCGGGTTCGGCAACTGGATCATGCCGCTCATGATCGGCGCGCCGGACATGGCCTTCCCGCGCATGAACAACATTTCGTTCTGGCTGATGCCTCCGGCCCTGATCCTGCTGGTGGGCTCGATGTTCGCGGGCAACGGCGCCGGTACGGGCTGGACGCTCTATCCGCCGCTCTCAGGCATAAGCGGGCATCCGGATATGTCGGTGGACTTCGCGATCCTCTCACTCCATCTCGCCGGCGCGTCCTCGATCCTGGGCGCCACCAACTTCATCACCACCATCTTCAACATGCGCGCGCCCGGCATGACCTTCCACAAGATGCCGCTATTCGTGTGGGCCACCTTGATCACCGCCGTGCTGCTGCTGCTCGCGGTGCCGGTGCTCGCCGGCGCCCTCACCATGCTGCTGGTGGACCGCAACTTCGGCACCGCCTTCTTCGACCCGCGCGGCGGCGGCGACCCGCTGCTGTGGCAACACCTGTTCTGGTTCTTCGGCCACCCCGAAGTGTACATCATGATCCTGCCGGCCTTCGGCATCATCAGCCACATCGTCTCGACCTTCTCGCGCAAGCCCGTGTTCGGCTACCTCGGGATGGCCTACGCCATGGCCTCCATCGGCGTGGTCGGCTTCGTGGTGTGGGCGCACCACATGTACACGGTGGGCCTGGGCGTCAATTACCGCGCCTACTTCATCGCCGTGACCATGGCGATCGCGGTGCCCACGGGCATCAAGATCTTCTCCTGGATCGCCACCATGTGGGGCGGCTCCATCTCGTTCAAAACCCCGATGCTGTGGGCCGTGGGCTTCATCTTCCTGTTCACCGTCGGCGGCGTCACGGGTGTGGTGCTCGCCAACGCCGGCCTCGACGTGGTGTTGCAGGACACCTACTACGTTGTCGCCCACTTCCATTACGTGCTGTCGCTGGGCGCCGTGTTCGGCATCTTCGCGGGCATCTACTACTGGTTCGGCAAGATGACCGGTCGTGAATTCCCCGAATGGGCCGGCCAGGTGCACTTCTGGACCACCTTCATCGGCGTCAACGTCACCTTCTTCCCGCAGCACTTCCTGGGCCTCGCCGGCATGCCGCGCCGCTACATCGACTATCCGGATGTGTTCGCGGGCTGGAACCTTGTGTCGTCCTACGGCTCCTACCTATCGGCCGCGTCGACCGTGTTCTTCTTCGTCATGGCGATCTACAGCATGGTCGCCGGCAAGAAGGCCGCCGCCAACCCGTGGGGCGAAGGTGCCACCACCCTGGAATGGACCGTGGCTTCACCGGCCCCCTTCCACACCTTCGAAGTACCGCCGGTCATCGGCCACGCCGAACCGCACCCGGCCGAGTAGATAGAGACCTCGGGAACAGGAAATGGCGGAAGCCCACCTCAAGCGCAGAAATGCTCTCACGGCGGCGACGGCTATGGCTGTCGTTGCCGGTATGGTGGGTTTTGCCTTCGCTTCGGCTCCGCTCTATCGCCTGGTGTGCCAGAAACTTGGCCTCGGCGGCGCCACCCAGGTGGCGACCGTTGCTCCTGCACAGACCGCGGCCGTGCCCATGACGGTGCGCTTCGACGCCAACACCGACAAAGAACTGCCCTGGGTCTTCAAACCCAACCAGAAAACCGTGGACTTGCGCCTGGGTGAAACCAAAACGGTCAGCTACCGCGTGCGCAACACCTCGAACATGACCACCACCGGCACCGCGACATTCAACGTCACCCCGGAAAAGATCGGGCAGTACTTCAACAAGCTCGAATGTTTTTGCTTCCAGAGCCAGACTCTGGCCCCGGGACAGGAAGCCGACCTGGCGGTGACGTTCTTCATCGACCCGGCGCTGGCCACCGACGCCACCACCGAAGAAGTCCGGACCATTACGCTGTCCTACACGTTCTTCCGCGCGAAGGGCGACCTGCCGCTGGACGCCCAAGCCAAAGTGAATGGGGCGAACGCCCCGCAGACCAAACTGAACTGACGAGCATAAAGGAACGCCGATGAGCGCCCATCCCACCAAGCATCCCTTCCATATGGTCAATCCCAGCCCGTGGCCGGCCATGGGCGCCTTCTCGGCGCTGGTGCTCGCCTTCGGTGCGATCTTCTATTTCCATAAGACCCCGATCCTCGGCATGGAAAACCTGGGCATCTTCAAGATCGTCCCCGGCCTGTTCCTGGTGCTGATGACCATGGGCCTGTGGTGGCGCGACGTGATCAAGGAGTCGGTGGTCCAACGCGCTCATACCCCCGAAGCCGCCCACGGCCTGCGCCTGGGCATGGTGCTGTTCATCACCTCGGAAGTGATGTTCTTCGTCGCCTTCTTCTGGGCCTTCTTCCATAACGCGCTGGGCTTCTCGACCGTCACCCATCAGTGGCCGCCCGCTGGCATCAGCGTGCTCGATGCATGGCAAATCCCGTTCTACAACACGGTCATCCTGCTCACCTCGGGCATCACCGTGACCCGCGCCCACCTGATGGTGGAACGCGGCGACAACAAGACCGCCGCCAAATGGATCTTCATCACCGCGGCCCTCGGCGTGCTCTTCTTGTCCCTCCAGGTTTATGAATACGTGCATGCCTCGTTCAAGATGACCGACGGCATCTACCCCTCGGCCTTCTACCTGGCGACCGGGTTCCACGGCTTCCACGTTTTCGTGGGCACCGTGTTCCTGTTCGTCTGCGGCTTCCGCGCCCAGGCCAACCAGTTCACGCCGGAGAAGCACATCGGCTTCCAGGCCGCCGCCTGGTACTGGCATTTCGTCGACGTGGTGTGGTTGTTCCTGTTCGTCTGGGTGTACTGGCTGCTCGGCCTGCCGATCCGCACCTTCTAATCGGGATCCGATCAAAAACGAAAAAGGGCCGGTTTTGAACCGGCCCTTTTTTTCTGGAGATATCATGGACGGAAAACCGACCATCCCCGTGCTGCTCGCCGGCGTGCTCTGCCGCTGCCCCCGTTGCGGGCGGGGCAGCCTGTTCGACCGTTACATCACGATCGCGCCGGCCTGCGCTGTCTGTGGACTTTCGTTTGCCGGCCACGATACCGGCGACGGGCCGGCGTTCTTCATCATCCTGCCGCTGTCCATCGTCATGGCCGTGCTGGCGTTACTGGTAGAGGTAAACTTCGAGCCACCCCTTTGGGTGCACTGGATCCTGTGGCCGACCTTCACCGTCCTCGCGGTCGGCGGCCTCCTGCGCCCCGTGAAGGCCATCATGGTCGCGCTCCAATACCGCTACCGCGACGTGGAACGCGACCACAGTAACCAGCAGTAGCTACCTAAGGTCCTGATCTGGGGTCGAGCTGATCTTGTGGATGGCGATGTCGGGGCCGGCGAATTCGTCTTCCTCCGACAGCCTGATCCCCACCGTGGCTTTGAGCGCCCCGTAGATCGCAAAGCCCGCGGCCGCGCCGATGACCACCCCCGTCAGGGTGCCTGTGATCTGCGCGCCGAAGCTGACGCCCCCGATACCGCCCAGAGCTTCCAGTCCAAAGACGCCGCACAGGATGCCGCCCAGTGTGCCGCACAGGCCGTGGAGCGCCCAGACGCCGAGCACGTCATCGAGCTTGAAGCGGTTCTGGCACAGGTTAAAAGCGAAGACGAACAGGATGCCGGCGAGGCCGCCGGTGACCAGCGCCCCCAAGGGGTGCATCACGTCGGAGCCGGCGCAGACCGCTACCAGCCCCGCCAGCGCGCCGTTGTGGACGAAGCCTGGGTCGTTGCGGCTGACGAATAGCGCCGTGAGCGTGCCCCCGACCATGGCCATGAGGGAATTCACCGCCACCAGCCCCGAGGCGGTTCCCAGCTTCTGGGCGCTCATGACGTTGAACCCGAACCAGCCCACGCACAGGATCCAGGCGCCCAAGGCCAGCCAGACGATATTGGAGGGCGCCATGGGCGCCGCCCTGCCGTCGGCCCGGAACCGCCCCTTGCGGTTGCCGAGCATCACAACGGCGCCCAGCGCAATCCAACCGCCCATGGCGTGGACCACTACCGAGCCCGCGAAGTCGTGGAACTGGACCCCGAAGGTGCCCTGCAGGAACTGCTGGAAGCCGAAATTGCCGTTCCAGGCCATGCCTTCGAACAGCGGGTAGACCAGGGCCACCAGCAGCAATGTGGCGACGAACTGGGGATAGAACTTGGCCCGCTCTGCGATACCGCCGGAAATGATGGCGGGAACGGCGGCGGCGAAGGTCAGCAGGAAAAAGAACTTCACCAGCGAGTATCCCTGATCGCCGCCGTCACGGCCGACGATGGCCTGGGCGCTCTCGAAGAACCCGATCCCGTAAGCCAGGTGATAGCCCACGAAGAAATAGGCCACGGTGGACGCCGAGAAGTCCGCCAGGATTTTGACGAGTGCGTTGACTTGTGCGGTTTTGCGGACGGTGCCGACTTCCAGGAACGCGAAGCCGGCATGCATGGCGAGCACCATCACGGCGCCCATCATGAGGAAAAAAACATCGAATCCGATCACGGACCCCTCCCCCTTCTAGTTGATGTCTTGATGACGGGCGCCTCGGTCCTCCCGACCTGCGGCGCCCCGGTCTTATGGTCTTGGTCCTGTGCCCGGCGTTCTCCTTCCGACATGCGCAAAAAGGCGGCTCGCAAGCTCCCGCGAGTCGCCGGTCCGCCGTCATCTATTCAAGAACCGTGCCGGATATTTTCTGCTTTAATTATAAACACTTAGACCGGAGTGTCATGGTCCACCGCACGCCCGCGCTCAAATGCGCGCCAGCCTTGCTTTCACGCGGCTAAAATTTATGCAGCCGCCGTGACTCTGAAGCGGAGGTCATTCCCTTGGGACGCCAGGGTTTCCACGACGTGGCCGTGGGCGGCACAGAATGACGGCACGTCCTTGAGCGCCGCACGGTCGGTGGCGAGGAGTTCGACCACGGCGCCCGGTGGCGCCGTCAGCAGGTATTTGCGCAGGCGCAGGACCGGCAAGGGGCAGTTGAGGCCCCGCGCGTCGATAACCTGGCCTTCTCTGGTGCCGTCTTGCGCCATGATGGCCGCACTATACTGTGCGCGCATCCCCCTAAGCCAATACGGAGCCTGGCGCCTGCCTATTGAATCCCTCACCTTCGGCCTGATCATCGGCGCCGTCATTGGGGCGGCGGCTTTTCCGATCAATTTTTGCGCCCTCGGCGGGGTGGCCGACATCCTGTTCGCCAAGGACTGGCGGCGTATGCGCGCCTGGCTGCTGGCCGCGGGGGTCGCCATGCTGATGACTCAAGGCCTGGCGGCACTCGGGATCATTGCGCGGGCTGAGGCTACCGCTGCGCCGGTGTCATGGATCGGGGTGTTGGTGGGCGGCGTGATGTTAGGCTACGGCATGGCCCTGTCCGGGGGATGCATCAATCGCGCCCTGGTGCGCGTGGGCGCGGGCTCGCTCAAATCGCTGGTGATCGTAGGCGTCGTGGGCTTGGCCGCTGCTGCTGCTCAGGCTCTGGTGGGAAGGGTCCCCTCCTCTGCGTCCGCGCCCACCTTGCCGGGGTTCGGCGGCGATACCGTCCGGTGCACCTTGGCGGCCATCTGCGGCAGCGCGTTGGTGGCATTCGCCCTGGCGGAGTCCTGGTTTCGAACTGGAAAAGCGGCAGTGGCCGGGAGCATCGTCATCGGTTTGGCGATTCCCGCGGCCTGGGCTGCGAGCACCACTCTCGGCGATCCGACATCCGTGAATTTCGCGGCCGCCGCCGGCGATCTGTTTTCCGCTCCTCACGGCACAGCCCAGGTCTTCGGCGTCGCGATCCTGGCGGGTGTGCCCGTGGGCAGTTTTCTGGCAGCGGCGCCGACCCGCAATCTGGCCTTCGAGACCTTCACCGACCGCGCCGAATTCCTGCGCAACGTCGTCGGCGCAGTCCTGATGGGCGCCGGCGGTGCGCTCGCCCTGGGCGACACATTCGGGCAAGGCCTCTCGGGCCTTTCCATACTGTCGGCCACGGCGCCCGTGGCAATCGTGGGGATGTTCGCGGGCTGCCTCTGGGGTATCCGCGCGTTCGAGGCCGGCGGCGTCTGGAGCGGCCTGAAGCTGACCCTCACCCAACTGGCCCGGCGCTAATCCTTCTTGGTGGCTACAGCGCGTTGCAGGGCCGCAAGGTCACAGGCGATGGCCCGGGCCGTGACCTTTTCCATATTGCGGTAGCGCGCGAGCACGTCGCTCCCCAGTGTGGTGAGCCGCGCCCCGCCGCCGCCGCCGGTGCCGCCCTTGGAGGTCGTCACGACCGGGCGCTTGAACATGACGTTCAACTCCTCCACCAGCAGCCAGGCGCGGCGATAGCTCATGGCCATGGCGCGGCCTGCGGCTGCTATGGAGCCGGTCTCATTGATATGGTCCAGCAGGTCGGCTTTGCCCGGCCCCAAGGGAACGTTTGTCCCGAGATAGACCCGCAGCCGTGCGCCGATGAGGGGCTTTTTGCTCTTGGCCATGAAAATTTATTCTCCCGTCCCCCATTATACACCGGCCCCGCGCGGCCGAGCTATTCTCCCGGCGGGCGGTGACTTAAACTGGATCATCAGGTTCTTGGAGTATGAGATGGCCCAGGTTTTCTACGTTTCACCGGCTGAGATCAACGCGTGGCGCGACGCCGACCAGGCCGTCATCGTCGATGTGCGCGAAGCCAACGAATGGGATGAGGCCCATATCCCGGGGGCGATACTGATGCCGCTATCGACCTTCGACCCAGCGCAGATCCCCGACCCCCAGGGCAAACACCTGGTGTTCCACTGCCGCAGCGGGCGGCGCTGCGGCATGGCCGCCGACAAGGGTGTTGCGAGTGGGTATACCGGCGTCATCAAACGCATGGAGGGCGGGTTCCTGGCCTGGGCAGCCAACGGTTTCGACCAGGAGCTGGGCTGATCCAACCATGACCGCTGCGGCCGAAACACCGTCTCTGCTGCCGGGCCAGGAATCAGGGCGCATTTTCCTCGTGGTGGTGGATCAGTCGGAGGAATTGCCGCTGGCCATCAAGTACGCCTGCGACCGCGCGCGGCGCACCGGCGGCCGCGTGGCGCTGCTCTACGTCTACAATGTGGAAAAGGACTTCCATCACTGGAAGTTCGTCAGCCGCATGGCCGACGCCGAGGCCCGGGAGGAAGCTGAAAACATCCTCAAGCTTCATGCCTTGCGGGTGGTGCAGGAAACAGGGCGCACGCCGGATACTTACGTGCGCGAGGGCGACCGGCGCACGGAGTTGTTCGCGCTGATCAAGGAACACCCGGAGATTTCCATGCTGGTGCTCAGCTCCGCGCCGGGCAACAAGCCGGGCCCGCTCATCGCCGCCGTGACAGGAAAGTTCGCCGGAAAGATCGGCATCCCCGTGACTGTTATTCCCGCCGCGCCGCGCCAGGCTTCCGCTGCCGCTTAAAAAACGCCCGGGAACGCGCCGCCATCCAGCGTGATGTTCTGCCCGGTGACATAACCCGAATGGGCGCTGGCCAGGAACGCGCACCAGACGCCGAAGTCGTCGGGGTTGCCGGCGTGACCCACCGGGATCGCCGCCGCCTGCTCGGCTTTAACGACATCCCCGCTGATATTGCGGCTGGCCGCCAGGCGGCCGAAGTACTGCTGCATGCGCTGTGTTTCGAACAAGCCCGGCAGCATGTTGTTCACGGTCACGCCGTGAGGCGCCACTTCGCGGGCCAACGCCGCGGTAAAGCCCGTGAGACCGGCGCGCGCGGCGGTCGACAATCCCAACAGCGGGATGACCATTTTCACCGCGCCCGAGGTGATATTGATGACCCGCCCCCACTTGCGGGCGATCATGCCGTCGATCACCGCGGTGGTGAGATGAATCGCCGACAGCATGTTGTCGTTGATCACCTTGGTCCAGGCGTCCTCGGACCAGGTGCGGAAATTCCCCGGCGGCGGGCCGGCGGCATTGTTCACGAGAATGTCGGGCGACGGCGTTGCCTCGAGCACGGCCGCGCGCCCTGCGGGCGTCGTCACGTCGGCGGCCACCACTGTCACTTTCGCGCCGGCGACCTGTTCGATCTCAGTAGCGGCAATCTTGAGCTTGGCTTCATCGCGCCCATTGACGGTAACCAGAACGCCCGCACGTGCAAGCGCCGTGGCGCAGGCTTTGCCGAGGCCGGCGCTGGAGCCGCAGACGATGGCGGTCTTGCCGGTGAGACCGAGATCAATTCCGTGCGGCATGCGTTTCTCCCAGAAGGCGTTCGATGGCTGTGGCGATGGCCGTGGCCGCGTTCAACGGCGCGGCATTCGTAATGGACGCGGCTTCGAGCGGCGTCGCGAGTCCCAGATCATAGAGTTCCCGATGCAGCCGCGCATGTTTCGCACCCACCAGATCCGGCGGCGCGTAGATATGGACCGGCTTTCCCGTGGCACACGCCTCGGAGCACATGGACACCGAATCACCGGTGACGATGATCCTGTCCGCAAGCGCCATATAGCCGAGATAAGGATTGTCGCCGCCGTGACTCCACAGGAACACGTGCCGCGGTTCCGGAATCGCGTTCAACAGCGCGGCCTCGGCCTCTGCGCCGGTGCGGCGCGAGGTGGTGAGCAGCACGGAGCCGTTGAGGAACGCCGCCATGGCCGCCGCCTGCCGCCCGAGGGCTGCGGCGGACGCCGCGGGGAACGGACGGCTGTGTGTGGCGCCGCCCACCATCACCGCGACGAACGGCCGCCGCAGCATGTTGAACCGGGGCGACCAGGTTTCCGCGGCCGCGGCGAGCCGCTGTTCGGTCATGCGGTGCGGCGCACCAGTGATGCGCAGGATGTTGGGCGCATCGCCGCCCGGCAGGGCGCAGTCGTGGTGGGGCACGGCGAGGAGATCGAAGTCCGCCGCCGCCCGGCGTCCCGGGTACATGATCTGGACGATGCGGGTACGCCCGCCCGATTGGCGTTTTATCCAGCGCGCCGCAGGACCCGTACGCCGGCCGGCGGCGATCACCAGGTCAGGCCAGGGCGCCGTCAGCCCCATGCGACTTTCGCCCGTGAGCCCCAGCAGGCTTGCCCCCTGGAGCGCCGATGGCAGCTTGGCCAGGGGCGTATAGCGAATGTCCTTCACGATGAAAGGCCGCCCCAGGGCCTCGGCCACGCCCAGGGCCTGGGCCACATTGCCCGCCCGGTCGTCCGCCAGCACCCATATAATCTTATCCACAGGGGCGTAGTTCATAGGCGCATCCTAACGGCCCTGGGGCCATTGTGCAGCCCGATCTATCCCGCTAAAAAACCCGAAAGGCCCCTCAGTCCAACGCCCCACTTCCGACGCTCAAGGGAAAGCTCCGCTCATGATCACCTCGACCGGCCGCAACGCCCGCCAGCAAGCGGCGGCAACCACCGTCGCCAAAATCCTGCTGGAGACCCGCGCGGTCAATTTCCGCCCCGAGGAGCCGTATAAGTTCACCTCCGGCATCGCCAGCCCGGTCTATATCGACTGCCGCAAGCTGATCTCCTTCCCGCGCGCCCGGCGCAAGATCACCGAACTTGCCCGCATCGAGATCGAGGAAAACATCGGCCACGAGAATGTCGACGCCATCGCCGGCGGCGAAACCGCAGGCATCCCGTACGCAGCCTGGATCTCCGACGCCCTGATGCTGCCCATGCAGTACGTGCGCAAGAAGCCCAAGGGCTTCGGCCGCATGGCGCAGATCGAAGGCGACCTGGAAGAAGGCCAGCGGGTGGTGCTGGTGGAAGACCTGGCCAGCGACGGCGGGTCCAAGCTGTTGTTCGTCCAGGCCCTGCGTGACGCGGGCGCCGTATGCGACCACTGCTTCGTGGTGTTCTTCTACGGCGCCTTCCCGGGCGCCCTGGAAAGCCTGGCCAAGGAGAACATCACCATGCACTACCTGTGCACCTGGTGGGACGTGCTGGAAACCGCCGAGCAGCTGAAGTATTTCTCCGCCCCCGCCATCGCCGGCGTGCGCGCTTTCCTTCAGGACCCGTTCACCTGGTCCGTTGCCCACGGCGGTAAAGGGGCCGAGTAGCTTACTCGGCTGCGAGGAGCTGGGCTTCCGCCAGCGGCAGGGTAATCGTCACCCGCAATCCGCCTTCGGGGCGGTTGGTGAGATACACGTCGCCGCCCATGCTGCGGATGGCGTTGCGGCCGATGGTCATGCCCAGGCCGGTGCCGCCGGTCTGCCGGGAGCGTGATCTTTCCAAACGAATGAACGGCGCGAACACCCGTTCCATATCGCTCGCAGGAATGCCCGGGCCGTCGTCATCCACATAGAGGCTGACATCAGCGGCATGCGCTTCCATGGTGACTCGCGCGCGGCTGCCGTACTTGACGGCATTATCCACGAAATTGTTGATGGCGCGCTTCAGGGCCAGCGGCCGGGCCACCAGGCCGAGGCTGTCGGGGCCGTTGTAAGTGACATCGCGCCCCGCAGCGTTCTGGTCGAAGCACAAGGACGCCACGATCGCCGCTACGTCGACCTCAGTGGCAGCCTCGTTGGCGGCGTCATCGCGGGCGAACACCAGGGTCGCCGAGATCATGGCCTCCATCTCGTCGAGATCGTTTAGCATTTTGCGGCGCTGGCTGTCGTCGTCGACGAATTCGGCGCGCAATCTCAGCCGCGTGATCGGCGTGCGCAAATCGTGGGAGATGGCCGCCAGCATCTGGGTGCGGTCCTGGATGAAACGCTGCAGGCGCGTCTGCATGGTGTTGAAGGCCCGCGCCGCACGGTTGACCTCCGATGGGCCGGACTCGTTCAGGGGGGCAGCATTGACGTCGACGCCCAGGCGCTCGGCGGCGGAGGCAAAGACCGACAGCGGAACGGTCGCGCGCTGCACACCCCAGAAGGCGATCAGGCCGATGATCACCGAAATCGCCGTGAGCCACAGGAACGGCAGGTACTGCCCTTGCGGTTCGCCGACGTTCAGGAGCACGCGGGCGTTGAGCCACACGTCGGTTTTGGCGAAGCTGCCGTCACCAAAGCGGTCGCCGACGCTGACGGCTTTGATCGAGACACGAAACAGGGCTTCGTCGACCGAAGGGGTGTCATCCCGCGGCCGCACGCCGTCCTGGGCCTGGCGGGAGAAGAAGCGGCGGAAGGCTCGCGCCACGGACCCGGCGGAGGACACTTCGGCTTCCGTCGGCTGGGCGCGGGTGACGGAGGCGGCGCCCTCGAACGGCTGGCGCGCCTCCTCATCAATGGCGGCGGCTTCCGCCTGGAAGCCGCCGTTGATATGGGCGTCGACACGGATGTCGGTACCGCGCGGAAACTCAGTGGCGAGCTTTTTCAACACCACGCGCGATGCGAGGCGATTTTCGGACTCCCGCACTACCGGACGGCCGCGGGTGATGGCGAGGCTCATGACCGGCGACGAGAACCGGGTGATGAGATCCACCTGCTCCTCGCGGGGCACGCGCTCGACCATGCGTTTGATGACGATGATCTGGTCGGCGGCCTGGGACGCCGCCGCGGCGACAGCCGCTTCCTCGCGGAAGACGATGTAGAACCCCATGGACGCGAGGTTGATGAGGGCAACGACAGAAAACAGCGCAAGAAGAACCCGCCCGTTGACGCTTTGCGGGATCAAACTCCTCATGCAGGCCGGACTTCCGCCGTGAACATATAACCGCCTCCGCGCACCGTCTTGATGAGCGCCGGGTTCTTGGGATCGTCCTCGATCTTACGCCGAAGCCGGCCTACCTGCACGTCGATTGAGCGGTCGAAGGGGATGGCGGCTCGGCCTCGGGCCATATCAAGGAGCTGGTCCCGGTTCAGGACCCGGCGCGGGTGGTCCACAAAGGCGATCAGCAGGTCGTATTCACCGGCGGTCAGGGGGATATCGCCCGGCTCCTTGTCGCCCCGGGCCAGGGTGCGGGTGGTGGGGTCCAGTTGGAAGGCGGCGAAAGCCAACCGCTGGGTGCGGCTCTCGGGGGTCTCGGCGGCGGTGAGACCACCGACGCGGCGCAGCACTGCCTTGATGCGGGCCGCCAGCTCGCGCGGGTTGAAAGGCTTGGCCATGTAGTCGTCGGCGCCGACCTCGAGGCCGATGATGCGGTCCACTTCTTCGCCCATAGCGGTGAGCATGATGATCGGCATGGACGAGTCCGTGCGGATCTGCCGGCACAGAGTCAGACCATCTTCGCCCGGCATCATCAGGTCGAGGACAACGAGGTCGAAGGCCCAGTCTTGGAGCGCCTGACGCATCTCGCGGCCATCGCGCGCGGTGGTGACGCGAAAATCGTGCTTCGACAGGAACCGGCTCAACAGGTCGCGGATCTCGGCGTCGTCGTCGACGATGAGGATGTGTGGCTTGGGGGCTTCACTGGCGCTGGACAACGGAACTCACCTTACAGGCTATGGGGGTACGTTGAGACGAGGCCCAAATTTTACGGGGCGCCTGGGCTAACGCCAAGAAAGCCTGGGGCAAATTTGGCAACACCCTGTAAGGGAAAGCGAGCCGGTTACACCACGGTTACAGAAGATATCGGCATTGTGAATATTGGGTCCGAATACGGGCTTATGGCGCAGGCGATGCCTCCCGCACCTTGGCCAACGGATCAACGTCGCCGTCGAAGGCCGCGCGGAGAAAACCGAACATGCGCCGGCGCACATCGACGCCGTGCCAAGGTTCGGCGCTGACGTTGCCGGCAAAACCCGAGGTGAGCTGG
>CANISR010000021.1 GCA_947470105.1 Fidelibacterota bacterium
AGCCGGCCGATCTAGCGAAGGGACCCCAGGCGGCCGTGAAAACGGCTCATGGAAGGAGCACACGCGCCCCCAGGATATTCGCGCTTCTCTACAGAAAGACGTTTCGTCCCGATTGGATATTCCCCGCCCCCGCGACGAAACCTGATCTTATCTCCTCCCGGCTTAGGGAAGATCCTCGAATTCTTCGGTACCGCGTTGTATTATTTAGAAATTACGCGTGTAACACGAACGATTGAGAGTGCGCCCCCGTTGCAGCGTTCCGCGAGGAAAACCGCAAACATGCGCATACCTGCGCTTTATCAGGAATAATCGGTCATGGTCTCTCGTCTTGGAATGGGAGAACGGCCTGGACTGACGCCTGGTTTGAACGGAGTGATGACCCGGGATCGAAGCATCTCGCGCCGCCGTCGCTCCGCCGGGCTCACCTACCCCGCCCGGGTCGTTCTCCTTTTACTTCGGGCGACCACGTTGCGCGCGCACCTCTGGTCTCGCGGACCGCAGAGGGAATTATCGTGACGGCCGGGCGCGACGACACTTTCACGGCGGCTTTGACCGCCCAAATGCCGGCGCTACGCCGGTATGCAACAGCGTTGTTGGGACATGCCGCATCCGCCGATGATCTTGTGCAGGATAGTATTGAACGGGCGCTCCGCCAGGCTGACAGCCTGCTCGATCCCTTGCGCATGGGCGCCTGGCTGCGCTCAATCCTCCATAACCTACATATCGACGCCCTGCGGCGCAATCGCAGGCAGGGCATGAAGGTCGATCTCGCTGAAGTCGACAACACCCTGGCCGCGGTCGTTCCGCCGCGAGACCACGCCGGTGTGATGGATATGGACCGGGCCATGGCGGCGCTCAGTGCCGAACATCGCCAGATCCTGCTGTTGATCGGACTTGAAGGTTTGAACTACCGCGAAGCTGCCGCAGAACTCGAGGTTCCCATCGGCACCGTCATGTCCAGGCTGGCGCGGGCCCGCGAACGCCTGCGCCAGGAATTGGGCCCAGCCGGAGGCGGATCATGACCCCGCTCCTGCCCGAAGAGGATCTCCACGCCTTCATCGACGGCGAACTCGACGACGCGCGGGCCCGGCAAGTCGCGGATATTATCGCGTCCGACCCCGCGCTGGCCGAACAGGTCGCGGCTTACCGTGCCGATAAGGCTTTAATGGCGGCGCATTACGCGCCGTTGCTGCACCGGCCATTGCCGCCCGCGATGACCACGCTCCTCGCGCGCGCGGCGCGCCCCCGTCCGCGCGTCAATCTTGTGCGGTTGGCGATGGCCGCGAGCGTGTTGCTGGCGGTGGCGGCGACGTTCGGGTACCGGTTGTTGTTGCCGAACGACGGTAACGCCATCGACGCCGCGGTCGCGGCCCACGGCGGGCAGCGTGCCGGCCAGGTGATCGCGTCCGATGCGGCGAAAATCTCCGAAGCCCTGGGCCTGACGCTCAAGCTGCCCGACCTGTCCAAGGTGGGATACACGATTGCCGATGTCGCGGTATATCCGGGCGCTCACGGCAAGGCGGTGAAGATTGCCTATCGCAACGCGGCCGGCGAGCCGTTCACGCTGTACCTGGAAGGATCACCGGGACGCGAGAAATTCGAGATCACCAAACGCGGCGATGTGCTGGTCTGCCTGTGGCAGGACGACGTGCTGTCGACGGTGATGGTGGGCAAGATGGCGGCGGCCGAAATGCTGCGGGTCGCTAGCCTGGCTTATAACGGCCTCTACTTCTGATCAGCGCGCCGCGCGATTAACCATGGCATCGGGTCCTAATGCCGCCGCGGGATGGGGTGGTGTGACTTTGTATTGGATCGGATCGCCGTTGAAGGCGAAGCCGTAGACATAACCACCCAAGGTCAGGTCATAAATGAACTGGCTGCCGAGGATCACGGCGGGTAGATCGGGCACCAGATACATGGTGGCGTGTCCGAACTTCCATAGCTTGCCGGCGTCATCCCAGCTCTCGGCGTAGACCGCGAACCAGGTGTCCTCGTCGATATAGAAACGGCGCTTGGGCGCAACGTGGCTTTTGCCGTTCGCCAGCGTGCCCTCTACGACCCACACACGGTGGAGCTCATAACGCAGGGCGTCGGGATTGGCATGCTTGGTCCCCAGCACGCCCGTGGCGGGCAATCCATAAAGCCGGTTGTTGTTGTAGGGCACGTACATCTCGGTCTTGCCCACCAGCTTGAAGTCGTACCGGTCGAGCCCGCCGAAGAAGAGGTAGTACTCATCGAGCATCTGGAAGCCGGACGCGTCCGGATCGGGCGTGTCGTATGACAGGGATGGTCCGCGCCGCGCCCGCCGCTCGCCGGGAAGGTAGCGCCAGGCGGCGAATTTATTTCGCTCGGAATTGATGGGCTGCCAGGCCAGGTAGCCTTCGCCGAATTTCGCCGCAGGCGCGTCGGTGGTGCGCCGGGTCTTGAAATAGTAATTGCCGTAAGAGTCCGGCGTGGCGCCCGGATAGTAGTAAGGAAAGTCCGCGATCTCGCGGTAGGACGCGGTGCGGTCGATGTCGCCGGCGCTGGAGACGACATAGGTGCTGATGTGGGTTTCCCGCGCCGCGCCCCAGAAGGCCAGGATGTGATTCCACATAACCTCGGCGCCGGTTTTCGGAATCGGAAACGGAATTCCGCCCGCGGCGCCCTCGATGCCGTAGGCGATGCCTTCACTAGCGGCCTTCGCCCGGGTCGCGTTGCGAAGGATGGCGTCATAGACCTCGGCCGGCGCCGCGGCGCTGCGGCGGGTGGGGTAGACATCCATGCGGTAGTCGGGGAAACGCTGGAATAAGGCGTGTACGCCCTCGGGCAGCTTGGCGGCATGGGTTGCGAGGTTGACCGACGTGATGGAAAACAGCGGCCTGTCGGCGCTGAAAGGATCTGGGCGGGGCGCGCCCTGCTGATAGCCGGCGGGGACGGTGGAGTAGCCCCCGGTCCACGCGGGAATCGTGCCGTCCGCATTGGCGCCGCGTTCGGCGCCCGTGGGCGTCAGGGTGGTCTTTAGCAGCTCCGCCTCCAAGGCGGGCACGCCGGCCATTCCCTGCGCGGCAATGAGCCCGGCGCAGGCGACGATGACGGCTGCAATGCGGTACCCTGACTTCATTCCCCCTCCATAAGTGTGAACGATATCATGGGCGGGCGCTGATGAGTCAGGCTATACATGGAGGGAGCGTACCCAGGGGGACATGGATACGGTGCCGGCCAGTGCTATCCTGCCAGTGAATCGGCCCATACCGTGGGCGGTCCTGACCTTCATGAGCCTTATGGCCTTCAGTGTGCCGGGGCCCGTCTTGGCGACCGAGCTTTATAACGACGGCGCTACGCGGCTGCGGTGGGACAATACGGTTCGCTATAGCGGCGCCCTGCGCCTGGAAAAGCCCAATACCCTGCTGCTGAGCGACCCCAACGCCGACGACGGCAACCGAAACTTCCGCACCGGCTTCACCTCGAACCGTTTCGACCTGACGTCCGAGGTCGGGGTTTCCATAGGCGACTTCGGCGCCGAGGTCAGCGGCACCGCCTGGTACGACACGGTCTACAACCAGGGCACGGACAATGACTCACCCACGACCTTCAACCCCAGGTCGATCGGCAACACGGCGTTTGTTCCGGCTGTGCGCAATCTGCATGGCCGCGATGCCGAACTCCTGAATGCTTACGTTTACGGCGGTGGCGAGATCGCAGGGCTTCCTATGTCCTTACGCGCCGGCCGTCAGACGCTGGTGTGGGGCGAAAGCCTGTTCTTCGCCGAGAACGGCGTCGCCGCCGGCCAGGCGCCGGTGGATGCGACGCGCGCGGCGAGTTTGCCGTATGCGCGCGCGGGCGATGTTTATCTTCCCGTGTGGCAAGTGTCGGCCAACGTACAGCCAGCCTCCAACCTCGCTGTGGATTTCTACTACCAATTCGAATGGCGCAAGAGTCGCTTCCCGGGCGTGGGCAGCTTTTTCAGCGTCGCCGATTTCGCCGACACCGGCGGCGAGCGCATCATCATCAGTCCGACGCAATACCTGCAGCGCGGTCGCGACTATAATCCTACCAGCGCGCAGTTCGGCGCGGCGGTGCGTCAGAATACGGATGCGGTCGACCTCGGCTTCTATGCCACCCGCTTCAATGCCAAATACCCCCAGCTCTATATCCGCCCCGGCGCCTATACTGGGGGCATTGTCACGGCGCAGCCTGCCGCCATCGTCGAGAAGCCCGCCGCTTACGGCGTGCCGTCGGGCACCGGCACCGGCGGCGCGTACAAAATCAATGTACCCGCGGGCGCCTATTCCGGCACAGGCGTCGTCGGCGGCTACTACCTGGTCTATCCCGACGCCATTCAGGTCTACGGCGTCAGCGCCAGCGGCTATGTGGGCGACAGCTCGGTCGCGGGCGAAATCTCCACCCGGCGCAATATGCCGCTGGTGTCGCGGCCGCGGATCATTCCCATCGGCACCACCGCCGACGGCGGAGCCAATGCATTGTTCGCGATCGGCAATACGCTGCATGCGCAGATTTCCACCATCACCAACTTCGCACCGTCGAAGGCCTGGGACGGCGCCAACCTCTCGGCCGAGATCGCCGCCAACCGGGTGCTCGATGTGACCCGCAACGCCAATGCCCGGGATCTGACGCGCAACACCTTCGCCGCGGCGGTGCGCGGTGTGTTCGAGCCGCAATATTTCAATGTGTTCCCCGGCGCCTATATCAGCATCCCCATCGGCTTTGGCTATGGCCTTACCGGCAGCTCCGCCGTGGACGGAGCCCAGAACGCCAAGGCCGGTGATATGGAGTTCGGCCTGCGCATGCTCTACCGGTCCGTCTGGGAGGCGAGTCTCACACTCACGCACTACTTCGGCGCGCCCGCTCGGCAGTCCTTCGCCGACCGCGACTACCTTTCCTTCAGCATCCGCCGCACGTTCTAGGCCCGGCGGCGGCAGGAATTGACGCTCCCGAAGTGCTGTGGCAATCAACCTGGAAGCATTAAAAGGAGAGTTTCCCGTGAAAGTTCTAAAAGTCGGCATCGCCGGATTCGGCACCATTGGCGGGGGCGTCGGCCGCGCGCTCGACGCGGGGATCGAGGGGCTGGTCCTGGAAGCGGTTTCGGGTCGGGATGAAGCCAAAGCCGAGGCCGCCAGCGCCAAATTGAAGCGTCCGGTGGATGTGGTGTCGGCTGAAGACTTGGCAAAGCGCTGCGATGTCATTGTCGACGCGGCGCCTGCCGCGGCATTCGCCTCCATCGCCGAGCCGGTGGTCAAGGCCGGCAAGATCCTGGTGACGGTCAGCGGTGCGGCACTCTTGCGCAACACTCATGTCATCGACCTGGCCAAGGCCAGCGGCGGACGCATCATCCTCGCCACCGGGGCGCTTCTGGGCCTGGACGCCGTGCGCGCGGCGGCGGAGACAGAAATTCACTCGGTGACCATGGTCACCCGCAAGCCGCCGCATACACTGATGGGCTCACCGCACCTGGTCGAGAACAACATCGACGTCACCAACGTCAAGGAACCGCTCCTGGTATTCGACGGCACCGCGCGCGAGGGCGCCAAGGGCTTCCCGGCCAATGTCAACGTGGCCGCGGCCCTGGGGCTCGCCGGTATCGGCGTAGATCGCACCAAGCTGCAGATCTGGGCGGACCCCACCGTGACGCGAAACACCCACACGATAAAAGTGGACGCCGACTCCGCCAGGTTCGAGATGACTATCGAGAACGTGCCGTCGCCGGAAAAGCCCGCCACCGGTAAGATCACCGCCCTCAGCGTGATTGCCTGCCTCAAGGGCCTGGTGAGCACACTCAAGGTCGGCACCTGACGGCGGCCAGATGGGCGGGCGCGGCGCAGCAAGAGTTGTACTGACTGCGACGCTTATCGTTGGCGTGTTGGACTTCGTCTATGCGTCCCTGAGTACGGTTCTGCGCGGGGGCTCTTTTGCGAAGCTGTGGCAGTTTGTTGCCAGTGGTCTGTTGGGGCCACAGGCATTCTCTATGGGTGTGGCCGGTGCTCTGTGCGGCGTCGTCTTTCACTTCCTGATCATGGCGGTGTTCAGCGCGGTGATTTATTTTCTGTACCGAAAGATGCCACTCATCAGAAAACAGCCGATTGTGTCGGGATTCATTTACGGCATCGGGATCTGGCTGGTGATGAATTTCCTGGTGGTGCCGCTCTCGAATGCGGGTGCAAAGGCGCCGCCCGCCGAACTCGGCGCGATCTTGAATTTGGGCTTCGCTATGCACCTCATTATCGGCCTGCTTCTGGTCCTCATTACCAAAAGAGGCCTGCGCAGCATCTAATTTCGGCCGCACAGAAAAAGGCCGCTTCGGTTTTTCCGAAGCGGCCTTTTTTATCTGAAACCAGCTACTCCGCCGGATGTTGTTGCGGCAAGCCCAGCGGATCGGCCGCGGCGCGGCGTTCCTTGCGGGTGCGGAAGCGCTCCAGGTAGAGGTAGACGATGGGCGTCGTGTAAAGCGTGAGGATCTGGCTCACGATCAGGCCGCCGACCATGGCGTAGCCCAGCGGCCGGCGCATTTCCGAGCCGGCGCCCACCGAGAACATGAGCGGCAAGCCGCCGAGCAGGGCGGCGAAGCTGGTCATCATGATGGGGCGGAAGCGCAGGTGGCAGGCCTCGCGAATGGCCGCCAGCGGCTCGGCGCCATGGTTTCGCTGCGCGTTGATGGCGAAGTCCACCATCATGATCCCGTTCTTCTTGACGATCCCGATGAGGAGAAGCACGCCCACCAGGGCGATGACCGACAGGTCGTATCCGGCCACAAGCAGGATCAGCAATGCGCCGACGCCGGCGGAAGGGACGGTGGCGAGGATGGCCCAAGGGTAGATGTAGCTCTCATACAGCATGCCCAGGATCACGTAGACCGCGAGGATGGCGGCGGCCACGAGATAGGGCTGGCTGGCGAGGGATTCCTTGAACGCCTGGGCGGAGCCTTGGAACGTGCCTTTGAGCTGGGACGGCGCGCCCATCTCCAGGCTCAGGTCCTCAATCGCCTTCACCGCGTCGCCCAGCGCTGTTCCGGGCGCCAGGTTGAACGAGATGGTCGAGGCCGGAAATTGGCCCTGGTGGTTGATGGATAGGGAACTCACAGGCTTGGTGTCGACCTTCACGAAGGTCGACAGCGGCACCTGCTGGCCCGAGGACGGCGACTTGACGAAGATCTTGTCCAAAGTCCGCATGTCGCCCTGCAGTTCCGGCAGCACCTCGAGGATGATGCGATACGTATTTACCTGGGTGAAATACTGGCCCACCTGGCGCTGGCCGAAGGCGTCGTAGAGGGTGTCGTCGATGAGCTGCGGCTGGATGCCGTAGCGGGCCGCCTGGTCGCGGTCGATGGTCAGGGTCGCGGTGGTGGCGCCGGTCTGCAGGTCGCTGGCGACGTCGCGCAGCATCGGCAGCTTGGCCATGGCGTCGGTGATCTTCTGCGTCCACTCATTGAGCTCGCGGAAATCCACGTCCTGGAGGGTGTACTGGTACTGGGTACGGGCGCCGCGGGCGCCGATGACGATATCCTGCGAAGCCTGCATGAAGACGCGCAAGCCGGCGATCCGCGCGAGTTGCGGGCGCAGGCGGTCGATGATCTGATCGACGTTGGCTTTGCGTTCGCGGTGCGGCTTCAGCAGCATCATGATGCGGCCGTTGTTCATGCTCTGGCCGCCGAAGCCCATGGTCGATCCGACGCCCGCGATATCCGGATCGGCGGCAATCACGGCGCGGGCCTGATCCTGAAGGCGGTCCATTTCAGCGAAGGAGATGTCCTGGGCGCCTTCGGTGACCGAGGCGATGATGCCGATGTCCTGCTGCGGGAAGAACCCCTTGGGGATCAGGATATAGAGTACGCCTGACAGGGCGATGGTGCCGAGGAACACACCGAACACCAGTTTCTGGCGCTGGAAGGCGACATCAAGCGTGCGCACATAGAAGTCGTACATGGCTTTGAAGCCGCGCTCGATGGCCAGATACAACTTGCCGTGAGGGCCGTGGTCGTGGCGGAGGAATTTCGAGCACAGCATCGGCGTCATGGTCAACGAAACGACCCCAGAGAGCAGGATGGTCATGCTCACGGTCATGGCGAACTCACGGAACAGGCGCCCGATGATGCCCCCATGAGCAGCAGTGGGATGAACACAGCCACCAGGGACAGGCTCATGGAGACGATGGTGAAGCCGATTTCGGAGGAGCCCTTCAGCGCCGCCTCCATGGGCTCCATGCCGTTTTCGATGTGGCGGTAGATGTTTTCCAGCATGACGATGGCGTCGTCAACCACGAAGCCCACGGCAATGGTCATGGCCATGAGGGAGAGGTTGTCGATGCTGTAGTTCAGCACATACATGCCGGCGAAGGTGCCGACGATGGCCAGCGGAATCGCCAGCGCCGGGATGATCGTCGCCCAGACGTTGCGCAGGAAGACGAAGATCACCAGCACCACCAGCACCGCGGTAATGAGCAGAGTCTCTTTCACTTCGGCGACCGAGGCCCGGATGGTCTGCATGCGGTCCTGGAATTTGTAAGTCCGGACCGACGGCGGCAGCAGTTCCTGGGCCTTCTTGATGGTCGCCTCGACAGCCTCACCGGTTTCCACTGTATTGGCGCCCGGTTGCTTGCTGATGAAAGAGCCGATCATGGGTTTGCCATCGCCGCCGCGAGCGCCGATTTTGACGTTCTCGGCGCCGTTGACCGCCCGGCCGATGTCGCTCACGCGCACCGGCGCGCCGTTGCGAAACGCCAGCACCACGTCGTTGAAGGCCGTAGCTTCAGTGAGTTGGTCGTTGCCGTAGATGGTGTAGCCCTTGGCGCCCACTTCGATATTGCCCTTGGGCGCATTGGTGGAGGCGGCGTTGATGGTGGCGCGGACCTCTTCCATGGACAGGCCGGCGGCGGCCAGTTTGATGGGGTCGATCTGGACCCGGATGGCGGGCTTCTGCTGGCCGAGAATGCGCACCTGGCCGATGCCGGGCAATTGCGAGACCTGCTGCAGAACGAGATTCTCGACCAGATCGTCGAGCTCGATCAGGGGCATGGTGTCGGACTGGTAGGCCATGCCGAGGATCGGTGCGTCGGCCGGATTGACCTTATTGTAGTTGGGCGGTGACGGCATGGTGCGCGGCAACTGCCCGCCGGCAGCGTTGATCGCCGACTGAATGTCCTGGGCCGCGCCATCAATGTTGCGGTCCAGGTCGAATTGCACGGTGATCTGGGTATTGCCCAGGATGCTGGTGGACGTCATCTGGCTGACGCCCGGGATCTGCGCGAATTGCCGCTCAAGCGGCTGCGCGACGGAGACCGCCATGGTCTCAGGGCTGGCGCCCGGCAGGTTGGCGTAAACCGAGATGGTCGGGAAATCCACCGTCGGCAGGGCGGCGATGGGCAGGAAGGGGTAGGCGGCGGCACCGACCGCAAGGATCGCCGCCATCAGCAGCGATGTGGCGATGAATGAAATGGGCGGAGATGCTCACCAGAAACCTCTTCGAACAGACGTTATGCCGGCGTTCGTGCCGGCTTAGGTATCGCGCCGGACTATTCCGCGGGGTGTTGTTGCGGCAGACCCATGGGCTGACCCGCGGGCGCTGCGCGGCGTTCCTTCCGCGTGCGGAAACG
Organism: Fidelibacterota bacterium; assembly: GCA_947470105.1. GTDB lineage: Bacteria > Pseudomonadota > Alphaproteobacteria > Rhodospirillales > Rhodospirillaceae > SHVO01. The sequence continues at coordinate 9,586 of CANISR010000021.1, forward strand.
CTCCAGGTAAAGGTAGACGACCGGCGTGGTGTAGAGCGTCAGGATCTGGCTCACGAGCAGTCCTCCGACCATGGCAAAACCCAAGGGGCGGCGCATTTCGGAACCGGCGCCCATGGAGAACATGAGCGGCAGGCCGCCGAGCAGGGCGGCGAAGCTGGTCATCATGATCGGACGGAAGCGCATATGGCAGGCTTCGCGGATCGCGGCCAACGGCTCGGCGCCACGGCTGCGTTGGGCGTTGATGGCGAAATCCACCATCATGATCCCGTTCTTCTTGACGAGGCCTATCAGGAGAAGCACGCCGACCAGTGCGATCACAGTCAGGTCGTAGCCGGCAACGAGGAGGATCAAGAGCGCGCCGACACCCGCCGACGGCACGGTGGCGAGGATGGCCCAGGGATAGATGTAGCTCTCATAGAGCATGCCCAGGATCACATAGACCGACAGGATGGCGGCGGCGATCAGGTAGGGCTGGCTGGCCAGGGATTCTTTGAACGCCTGGGCCGTGCCCTGGAACGTGCCCTTCAGGCTGGTGGGCGCGCCCATGGTCAGGCTCAGATCCTCGATGGCCTTCACCGCATCGCCCAGGGCGGCGCCGGGCGCCAGGTTGAAGGAGATGGTGGCGGCGGGGAATTGGCCCTGATGGCTGATGGACAGGGAACTCACCGGCTTGGTGTCGACCTTGACGAAGGTCGAGAGCGGCACCTGCTGGCCCGACGACGGCGACTTGACGAAGATCTTGTCGAGGGTGCGCATGTCGCCCTGCAGCTCCGGCAGGACTTCCATAATGATGCGGTACGTATTTACCTGGGTGAAATACTGGCCCACCTGGCGCTGGCCGAAGGCGTCGTAGAGGGTGTCGTCGATGAGCTGCGGCTGAATGCCGTAGCGCGCCGCCTGGTCGCGGTCGATGGTCAGGGTGGCGGTGGTGGCGCCGGTCTGCAGGTCGCTCGCCACGTCGCGCACCATGGGCAGCTTGCCGATCTCCGCGCTCAGCTTGGGGGTCCACTCGTACAGCTCATGAACATCCACGTCCTGAAGGGTGTATTGGTATTGGGTGCGTGCGGCGCGGGCGCCGATAACGATGTCCTGCGAGGCCTGCATGTAGGCGCGCACGCCGGTGACGGTGGCGAGTTTCGGACGCAGGCGGGCGATGATCTGGTCGGCGGTGGCGGTACGTTCGCGGTGCGGCTTCAACACCGAAATGATGCGGCCGATATTGACGCTCTGGCCACCGAATGGCGCGGTCGAGGCGATGCCCATGATGTCGGGGTCGGCGGCGACGATGGCGCGCACTTGATCCTGGAGGCGGTCCATCTCGGCGAAGGAAATGTCCTGGGCGCCTTCGACCACCGTCGAGACCAGGCCGATGTCCTGCTGCGGGAAGAACCCCTTGGGCACGAGCATATAGAGCACGCCCGACAAGGCGATGGTGGCGAAGAACACCCCCAGCACCGCCCGTTGGTGCCGGAAGGCCATGTCGAGGGTGCGTACATAAAAGTCGAACATGGCTTTGAAGCCGCGCTCGATGGCCAGATACAACTTGCCGTGAGGGCCGTGGTCGTGGCGTAGGAATTTCGAGCACAGCATCGGCGTCATAGTCAGCGACACGATCCCTGAGAGCAGGATGGTCATGCTCACGGTCATGGCGAACTCACGGAACAGGCGCCCGATCAGGCCGCCCATGAGCAGCAGCGGGATGAATACCGCCACCAGGGACAGGCTCATGGAGATGATGGTGAAGCCGATTTCGGATGAGCCTTTGAGGGCCGCTTCCATGGGGCTCATGCCCGCCTCAATGTGGCGGTAGATGTTTTCCAGCATGACGATGGCGTCGTCGACCACGAAGCCGACGGCAATGGTCATGGCCATCAGGGATAAATTGTCGATGCTGTAGTTCAGCACATACATGCCGGCGAAGGTGCCGACGATGGCAAGGGGAATGGCCAGGGCCGGGATGATGGTCGCCCAGATATTGCGCAGGAAGATGAAGATAACAATCACCACCAGCACCGCGGTGATAAGCAGGGTTTCCTTCACTTCTGCCACGGATGCACGAATCGTTTGCATGCGGTCGTGGAACTTGGCGGAGCGCACCGACGGGGGCAGCAGGTCCTGCGCTTTCAGGATCGTCGCCTCGACCATGTCCCCGGTCGAGACGGTATTGGCGCCCGGCTGCTTGCTGATGAAGGTGCCGATGGCCGGCGTGCCGTCGGCGCTGCGTGTGATGGCTTTGGTGTTCTCGGCCCCTTCGACCGCGCGGCCGATATCGCTGACGCGCACGGGCGCGCCATTGCGGAAGGCCAGCACCACGTCGTTGAAGGCCTCGGCCCGGGTCAACTGGTCGTTGCTGTAGATGGTGTAGCCCTTGGCGCCCACTTCGATATTGCCCTTGGGCGCATTGGTGGAGGCGGTGTTGATGGTGGCGCGCACCTCTTCCATGGACAGGCCGGCGGCGGCGAGCTTGAGCGGGTCGATCTGCACCCGGATGGCGGGTTTCTGTTGGCCCAGCACACTGACTTTGCCGACCCCGGGTAACTGCGAGACCTGCTGCAGCACCAGGTTTTCGATCAGGTCGTCGAGTTCCGTCAGCGGCATCACGTCGGACTGGTAGACCATGCCCAAGAGCGGGCCGTCGGCCGGATTGACCTTGTTGTAGCTGGGCGGCGACGGCATGGAGCGCGGCAGTTGCCCGCCGGCCGCGTTGATGGCCGACTGCACATCCTGCGCCGCACCGTCGATGTTGCGGTCCAGATCGAACTGCACGGTGATTTCGGTGCGGCCCAGAATGCTGGTGGACGTCATCTGGGTGACGCCGGGGATCTGCGCGAATTGCCGCTCAAGCGGCTGCGCGACCGATACGGCCATGGTCTCGGGACTGGCCCCCGGCAGATTGGCATTGATGGAGATGGTCGGAAAATCGACCGTGGGCAGTGCGGCGATGGGCAGGAATGGATAAGCGGCGGCGCCGACGGCGAGGATCGCCGCCATCAGCAGTGAGGTGGCGACAGGGCGGTGTATGAAATGAGCGGAGACGCTCACCGCTCTCCACCTTTTACAGCCTCGGCCTTGGCGTCGCCTTTCGCGGCGGGTTCGGTGTGAACCGAGACCTTGCTGCCCGGCTGCAGCCGTGACTGGCCGTTGGTCACCACCATATCGCCCTCGGCGATACTGGCTGAAACGACGATGACCTGGTTGCCGAAGGTCTCGGTGGTTTCCACCGGACGCGCGGCCACTTTATTGTCGGCGCCCACCACATAAACGAACAAACCGGTGGGTCCGCGCTGCACGGCGTTGGCCGGCACCGTCAGGGCGTTCTTCTCGGTGGTCACCAGCAGGTGGGCGCTGATGGATTGGCCCGGCCACAGGCGGTTGTCGGCGTTCTGGAAGGTCGCTTTCAGCTTAACGCTGCCGCTGGTCTCATCGACCGCGCTGTCGACCGTGAGAAGTTCGCCCGACGCGAGCTTCTCTTTGTCATCGGACGTGTAGGCGTGGACTTCCATGGGCTTGGCGAAGCCGACCCGGGTCAACGTCGGCAATTCGCTGGCGGGCAGCGAGAAGATCGCAGAGATCGGATGCACGGTGGAAATCACCGCTAGACCCACCTGGTCCGCCGCACGCATGATATTGCCGACGTCGGCGGCGCGCAGGCCGATGCGGCCGGAGACCGGAGCGCTGATGGTGGTGTAGCCGAGCTGCACGCGGGCGTTCTCGACCGCGGCTTCATCCGACTTCAGGGCCGCCTCGAGGCCGGCGACGGTGGTCTGCTGGTTCTCAAGGCTTTGCTGGCTCGCGAACTGGCTGGCGTTCAGGGTGGTGAAGCGGCGCAGATCGTTGCGCGCTTTGGCGAGCTGGGCCTCGTCCTGGGATTTTTTCGCGAGCGCCTGGTTGAGGGCGGCTTGATAGGGCCGCGGATCGATCTGGGCGAGCACGTCGCCCTCGTTCACATCCTGGCCTTCCTTGAAGAGAATTTTCTGCAGGGCGCCGTCGACGCGCACCTTGAGCACGACCGAGTTGAAGGCGCGCACGGTGCCGTAGCCGACGCGGGTCACCGGCACATCCTGGCGGGTGACCTTCTCGACGCTGACCGGGACCGTGACTTCACCCGCTCTTTTTGGTGCGGGTTGGAAGGAGTTCACCCCGATCGCGACGGCGGCGATAACAACGACGGCAATGACGGCCTTGCCGGATATGGTGGAGGGACGGAAAAAATCACCAACTGCGCTCACGGGTACCATGCTCCTGACATCGGCTGCGCCTGTGCGTTCTTGAGGGCCCGCGCGCCGACAGTAATTTGTCTAATAAGTCAGTCTTTCGCTCGCAGATATTGCACTGCGTTATTTCGCCGCGCTTCCGCTCTCCCCCGACAGAGTATGCCCCAGTCGTCGGCCGGCGAAACCACAGTTTATACCTGATTTTTAGGACTTTGAGAGGCCGACGCGGTAACAGCGAAAAGTTCTCGTAAAAGTTACAATTGGGCTTTTCACGCCCGACATTTTCTGCGTCAGTTAAGGGGCGGTGACCGGGGGCAACATGCCTGCCCAAAACACTGGGGATTCCACCTGGTCGCCGGAATGAAGTAAGATTTCGCTCCTCGGGAAGGTCGCGTCCGGAGAAACTCCGATGCCAGCTGCCGTCCGTTTGCCGTTTGTAACCGGTTTGGTCCTGTTTGGGGCCCTGGTGGGCTATCCTGGCGATGCTTCAGCCAAGGAAACCCGCACTTATGTGATCAGTTGGTTCTCCCAGGCCACCTATTCACAGGACGGCGACTGTCCCGGCGGCCAGAACCCTGAGATCAATCAGCAATATCTGAAAAATCTGGCGGCCCTTGGCCTGAGTCCGGCGAAAATCGAGGAACTCGCCAGGAAACAGGAAGACGGCGAGACAACGGAACTGCGGGATCTGATGAACGGCCGGGCTCGCATCGATGGCCAGCCGGCCAATCCTTTCATGAACCCGGCGGCAGTGGCCGATCCCAAGCTAAACTCGCTCGAAGGCAAGTACGCTTACGGCTTCAATCTCGACGGCAAGGGCGCGGCCTCGCCGGGCGGCTTCGAGGACCCTGAAACCCATGAGAAAGGCGTGAATCATGCCCTGATGCGGGCGTTGGGCTGTACGCATGGCTTTCGCGGCACGCTCACGGGGCGGCCGACCTATTGGGCCTGGGGCTGGGGACAGTTGAAAGACTCGCAACCCGCGTGGCTCATGACGGTGACTGCCGAGGATTTTGCCAAAGACGGCGAGGTCACCATCGTATTCGACCGGGCGCTCGAACATATGCGCTCCAATGTGGACGGCAGCCCGCGGCACGATGCCACTTACCGCCGCGATCCCGACCCGCGCTCGCACAATGAGTTTCGCGGCCTCCTCAAGGCCGGCGAAATTTCCTTGGCCGCGCCTGCGACACTGCGCTTGATGCAAAATCCGCTGGTGGCGCCGGAAGTGACGCTCACCAACGCGCGCTTTCGCCTGAAGGTGACGCCGGAGAAAACCGTCACGGGTTTCATCGGTGGGTACCAGCCGTGGAGCGACCTCTACTTCGCTTTTGCCGCCGGTGGCCCGACCATGGAGATCTGCATCGTCGGTGACATCCCCGGGCTCTACTACCTGTTGAAGCGCCACGCCGACGGAGAGCCCGATCCCAAGACCGGGGAAAACACCGCCATCTCGGCGACCTATTACATCGAGACCACGCCGGCCTTTATCGTTCCAGGTGACAATCGGAGGACGCAATGAGGTTCGCTCACGGCTTTTCGGCAGCGATGGTCCTGGCGGCGTCAGGCGCTTTGGCAAAGGACGACCTTGGCGCCATCGCAACGCCGCCCGGGATCACCCTCCAGGTCATGGGCAAGGCCCAGGGCTACGATCTCTCCAAACAGACCGCAGCCATGAACCCCCGTGAGCAGATCGCCTTCACCGACCCCAGGGGCATGACCCTCTACACTTACGCCAACGATCCTTCGGGCAAGGCCACCTGCGTCGAAGCCTGCGCCAAAGAATGGCTGCCGGCAGTGGCGCCCCGCGGAGCTAAGACCTTCGGCGCCTGGTCCGTGATCGCGCGGCCCGACGGCGTTCGCCAGTGGGCTTACGGCGGTAAGGCCCTCTACACCTTCATCAAGGACGTAGACCCCGGGTCTATCGGCGGCAACAGCCCCGCCCGGTTCGGCGCACGACGCAAGAACGGCGCCGGCGAATATGTGGGCGGCGGCGTGCGCGGCGCGGCCGCCCGGGGTGCAGCGCCCGACGTGCCGTTGGCGGCGGATTGGAAGGTGGCGTTTGCCTACCCCTTAAATGACATGGCGGTTCCGGCGGCGCTGTCGGTGAAGGAAGTGGCCGACGCCGCGGCTCTGGCTGTGGTCGATTACCGGGGCTACACCCTCTATGCTTTTGACGGCGATCCGGCCAAGGACGCCAAGGTGTGTGCCAAGCCCTGCCCCTGGATCCCGGTGGCTGCGGCCCAGCTCGCCGAGCCCACGGGCGATTTCAGTCTGGTGGCGCGCGGCGACGGCATCAAGCAATGGGCCTATAAGGGCCGCGGTCTTTACTCCTATGCTCACGACCTCGCGCCCGACGACGCCAATGGCATGGGTGTGGACAAGCATTGGCGCGTGGCGGCGGTCGCGAGCTTCTTCATGCCCAAGGGCGTGCACCTGGAACGCACCCTGAGTCAGGGCGTGGTGCTCGCCGCCGCCGGTGGCCAGACCCTTTACCGGCGCGACGGCTATATCTTCCAGTCGGGCGGCGGACACTCCCTGCGCCGCGGCCAGCAGGCCCGCCCCGCCGTCGGCCGCGACATCGGCACCAACGCGCGCTGCGCCACCGACTGCGACAAGTGGCACCCTCTGGCCGCGCCCAAGGACGCGGTGGCTCAGGGGTTCTGGACTGTCGCCGCCCGCGCCGACGGCAGTAAACAGTGGGTTTATCAGGGGTACGCCCTATGGACCTATGACGGCGACACTCGGGCCGGCGACATCAACGGCAATGACGCCATGGACTACGGCTTTGCCAACCAGCCCAATGTCGTGAGCGCCACGCCGCTGCAAAAGGCGTTCGACACCGGCACGCCCATGGACGGACTGCCGGCGCTGTATTGGGCGATCGCGGTGCCGTAGCAGCACGCGTCGCGGCGCCCGCCGCAAAAACGTACTCCGCATCAGGTCGGGGATAGGCACGCAGGTTGCTGATGGGATACGCTCGCGCCTGCCACCCAACAGGAGGAGTTCCAATGGCTGCCAAGAAAAAGACGAAGAAGAAGGTTGCCGCAAAGAAAGCGGCTGCCAAGAAGACCGTGAAGAAGGCCGTGCGTAAAGGCAAGGCGAAGGCCAAGGTCGTTGCGAAGGTCGTGAAGAAGGCCGTCAAGAAAAAGGCCGCTGCCAAGAAGACCTCGATGAAGCAGACCGCGAAGCGCGCCGTCCGCAAGGCCAAGAAGACCGTGAAGAAGGCCGTCGCCGCCGTCGAGCAAGCCGCTCAGGGCGCCATCGACGCCATCAAGAAGGCCGAAGTTCCGGGCTTCTAGATTTCCCGTTTCCGGGGGTAGCCGGGGGTTTGTTCGACACGGGCAAACCCCCTGGATATCTTTCTCTTTACCCGCCACCTGATGTCACCCGTCAGCCTCACCGCTTATGACCCTGTGTGGCCGGCTCTCGCCGAGGCGTATGGGAAAGCATTTTCCAGCCTTGGCTCACTCCTGACGATTCACCATATCGGCTCAACGTCCGTGCCCGGCTTGCGCGCCAAGCCGACGATCGACCTCATGCCAGTGGTCGCCACCCTGGAGGCTTTGGACCCGGAACGCGCGGCCATTGAAGACCTGGGCTACGCATGGCGGGGTGAATATGGAATCACCGGCCGGCGCTACTGCACCCTCACGGAAAACACTGAGACGGGAAGCGAGCGGCGGGTCAACGCGCATTTCTTCGCCGCCGGCTCACCGCAGATTTCGCGCCATCTCGCGTTCAGGGACTATCTGAGGTCGCACCCGGACGCATGCCGGGCTTATGAAGCGGAGAAGCGTCGCGCGCAGACGCTTTATCCACGCGACTCGCACGCCTACGCCCGAGAAAAGAGCGGCTGGATCAGCGCAGCCCACGACCGGGCCGACGCCTGGTATCTGCAGTCTCAGGCAATCTCCAGCGCGGCCAGGAAGCGGGACACCATATTGTAAGCTGCCGCTGTTGCCGTGAGTTCCACCCGGCCCTTTTGGTCGAAGACGGCGGCCACCCGGGCGAACAGGGCATCGGGCACCTGGACCTGCCGGGTCATGGTCTCGGCGTAGTCCAGCACCAGCCTCTCCATCTCATCGAAAACCGACAGATCGCCGCTCCGGACGGCGGCCAGCTTCTCGTCCGAGACACCCGCCGCCTTCGCATACGGCACATGGCTGGTGAACTCGTATTCGACGCGGTTTATGACCGCGATGCGCAGGATCACCAGTTCGCGCAAATGCGGTGCGATACCGGTCTGCTGGCGGATGGCGGTGAGCATCTGCTCCCAACCGTGGGCCACGGCCGGACTGTTGAGCAAAACCGCATAGAGCGCATTGATTTCGCCCCTGGCGGCGCGGATGCGGTCCTCAAGGACCTGGGCCTCGGGCGCAGTAGCTGGCGGCGCTGGCGTGATTCGTTTTGCTGCGCTCATTAATGTGTTCCCGCCATATCACCGCCGGAGGCGTCGATCCGGCCGGCGGCCTGATGCATCAGATAGGCGTCGAATTTCTGGCGTGAGAACGCGTCCTCCCATTTGGCGATCACAAATACCGCCAGGGCATTACCGATCAGATTGGTCATGGCGAGGGCCGTGGCCAGCAGGCGGTCGATGCCGAAAATCAGGCTCAATCCGCCCATGGGCAGGGTGCGCACGGTTTGCATGGTGGCGGCGAGCTTAACAAAAGCGCCGCCGGCGACCGTGGACCCGCCTTTGGACGTCAACAGCATCACGCCCATCATGGCGATCTGCTCGCCCACGGAAAACGGCGTATCGGTGGCCTGGGCAATAAAGCCCGCGCAAACGGCCATGTAGATTGACGTGCCGTCGAGGTTGAAGCTGTAGCCCGCCGGCAGCACGAAACCTACCACCGCCGCGTCGCAACCGGCCTGTTCCAGCTTGCGCATCATCCGCGGCAGCACGACCTCACCGGACGCGGTGCCGAGCACCAAAAGTAGCTCGTCGCGGATCAGAAGGATGATCTTGAAGATGGACAGACCAACGGCCATGGCCATGACGCCCATCACCACCACCACGAAAAAGATCGACGTAGCCCAGGCTACGGCGACCAGTTTGGCCAGGTAGATCAGCGTGATGGCGCCGAAAGCGCCGATGGCCGCCGCCATGGCGCCGAAAGCCCCGATGGGGGCCAGGCGCATGAGGAAACCCAGGATCCTGAACAGAATCTCCTGACCTTCGGCGATGACACGCAGGATCGTCGACTCCTTACGCACGCCGCCGATGCTCAAGGCTGTGCCCGTGAGCACCGAGATGACCAGCACTTGCAGGATTTCGCCTTTGGCAAAGGCATCCACTAAGGTGGTGGGGATGATGCTGAGGAAGAAGCGCACGGCGGTGAACTGGCTGGCGCTGCTCGTGGCGCGCGCGACGCCATCGGTGACCTCCAGGCCGGTGGCATGCAGCCCGTCGCCCGGCGTGAAGATATTCACCGAAATGAAGCCCAGAATCATGGCGAGGGTCGTCGCCACTTCGAAATAGATGATGGCCTTGAGGGCCAGCCGTCCAAGCTGGCGCATATTCGCCACATGGGTCATGCCCAGCACCACGGCGCAGAAGATGATCGGGGCGAGCATCATGCGCAGGAGGGCGATGAAGGCGTCGCCCAGGGGTTTCATGGCAATGGCGACCTGGGGCGCGGTGAGGCCGAGGACAACGGCCAGAAAAATCCCGATCAGGACCTGCACATAGAGTTGCCGCAAGAGAATCATGGCTCACACCCCCGCCCGGAAAGCTACCCGGTAACCCGCATGCGGTATAGCGGGTGCTTCCGCTTGACGCCGGGCGAGACCCCTTCCAGTCTGCCCGCCACACCATGAGATGCCTCCGATGACACCTTCCGACCTCACACGTGACGCCGTATTTCTCCTGCGCCGCATGCGCGCGCATCTCGGCGTTTGAGCCATGGGCGAGATCGTCAACCTGCGCCAGGCGCGCAAACAGAAGGCCCGCGCGGCCAAGGAAAAAGACGCCGAGGCGAACCGGATCAAGTTCGGCCGCACCAAGGCCGACAAGGATCATGGGCAGGCGGCGAAGGACTTCGCGGCCCGCCGCCTGGACCAATCCAAGCTCACGCCCGACGAATAGCCCGTTTTTTGGGAGGCGGGCCGCACTGACAACGGCCCGCGTGTTCTTTTTTCACGCGCCTGACAGACAAGGGCGTCCGGGCCGGCCCTCGATTCTCCGGCCCGGGATCCCCATTACTGCAGCGTGATCTCAACCCGACGGTTCTGCTCGCGCCCCGACGCAGTGGCGTTGGTGGCGATCGGTTTGCTCTGGCCGGAACCGAAGGTATCGATCGTATTGGTGACGGTGGAACTGACCATTAGGGCGCGCTTCACCGCATTGGCGCGGTCCAGCGACAGTTCGTTATTGTGCTGCACCGACCCGGTGTCATCCGTATGTCCTTCGATGCGCACGGTGGTCCCGGGCGCGGCGCGCAGGTAGGAAATCAAGGGTTCAAGGCGATCAACCGAGCCGCTGCGCAGCTGCGCGCTGTCGGTGTCGAACATGACGTCGTGCAGCACCAAGGTCGCGCCGAGAGCGGTGACTTTAAGGTCATAGACGCTCAACTGCAGCTTCATGGCCGCGATCTTGTCCTCGGCGGATTGGGTTGCGGCCTGAGCGTTCTGGATTGCCGCCGTGGCGACCACGGCATCGACCCGGTTCTTGTCTTCGGCGGTTTGAGCGGCAGCCTGGGCATTTTGAATCGCGGCGCTGGCGATGACCGCGTCGGATTTGTAGATCTCCACCTTCTCATTGGCGTCGCGCAGCGCGGCGTCGCGGGAGGCAAGCCGGATCTGGTCCAGGCGGTCTTTGAGGGCGATCGTTTCGGCTTTGACGCGCTCCTGCTCGCCGTGGATGCCGCCGAGCACCAGGTGATTCTCGGTCATGGCGATTTCGTGCTGGGTCTCGTCCTCGCGCCCTGCCCGCCACGCGACTCGCGCCGCCGCCAGACTTGCGCCGGCCTTGGTCAAATCCCCCTGGCCGTATTCCGCCACGTATTTGTCGCCGTAGGCGGTCTTGAGCTTGTCGTCGAGCTGCGCGAGCCGCGGGTTCTCGGCCGGCATCGAGGCGCATCCGGAAAAGGCGATGGCGAGGGCGGCGATAAACGCCGGCGCGGTCAGTTTGCGAAGGGAATTCATAATGTGGTTCCTGCTATTTGCGTATTTCGGCGTTCAGAATTTCGATGCCATGGGCGACTTCCGCCCGGGTGTGCTGCAGACCGGCGAGCTTGGCCGAGCCGGCGGTGACGTCGGCCAGCAATTCGGCCTCGGACGCCAGCCACAGGGCTTCGCGGTCATGGTTCTTCTCGGCGGCGATGCGCGCGTCCGCCAGCCGCTGCTGCGCATCGGTGAACGATCGATCGCGGGTCTGGGCGGGGTTTTCCTTGGAGACCAGGTCGATGCTCGCCTGGGCGCGGGCGATCCCAAGTTGAGCGTTGAGTTCCGCCGAGGCGGCGAAGGCAGGTACGGCGGCGAGCGACAGCAATAGGCCCGAGATGAGGGGCGACAGGCGCTGGAAGGGGGTCATGATGTGGCATCCTTTAAGGGGGCTTATAGGCGCAGCTTGGCCGGCGCGGACGTCGGCGGCGCCGGCGTCAGAGCATTGGGCATAGAGGATTTGGGGGCGGGGGCGGCTTGGCGGAAAGCGCGCATGGCGTATCCGCCGAGTCTCCACCTATGGGGCGGAGTCTACGCCTGATGCCCCAGGCAGACAGTTCAATACAGCACAGCGTTCCGGCGGGAATCCCGCCGGAACGCACGTCGTGGGAAAACAGCCGGTAGGCTTACTTCGCTTTCTTCACCGCAGTGAACTCGATTTCCACCAACAGCCCCGGTCCGGCGAGTCCGGCGACCTTCACCGTGGCGCGGGCGGGTTTGTTGGGCTGAGCAGCGGTGCCGAATTCGGTGGACCAGACCCTGTTCATGGCGGCGAAGTCGATGTCGCCGTTCTTGCTCGGGTCCGGGGTCATGTAGACGTGGGCCTGCACCACGTCGCCGAAGGTGAGGCCAAGTTTGGTGAGCGTGCCCTTAAGGTTATCGAGAACCGAACGCGTTTGGGCGGTGATGTCGCCGAAGCTCTCGTAGCTGCCCTTGGGCGCCGCGGCATTGGCGACCGCCGCGGTCGCGCCGCTGATGTAATAGGTGTTGTAGCCGGGCGGCACCGTCACGGCGGGGACCAGCGGCGACGCGGGATTGCCGGCGAGGCGCTCGACCTCCTGGGCGTAAACGGCGGGAGACAGCAGCAAAGTCGCGAGCGCGGCGAGATGAATGACGGAGCGCATGTTAAACCCCTGATGGATGGTGATGGTGCGTCAAGACTACAGCGGAGAGCCGGGATCTGGAACCCGGCGTGTCACGCCGAATTGTCACGTCCGCGGTATTACGGGACGCGGAGGCTGGGCTATAGTCGTGGCATCGACGTTAAACGGGAGGGAGCGCGATGCGTAAATATTGTGGTGCGGCCTTTGCGGTAGCCCTGATGTGCGGCCTTGGTGGAACTGCGCCGGCGTATGCGGCGGCGGCGAACGCCAGCCTGGTAGAATTTGAACTGATGACCTGGCCGGAAGTGAAGGCGGCGCTGGCGGCAGGCAAGACCACAGCCCTGATTTATACCGGCGGCACCGAGCAGCGCGGCCCCCAGAACGCCAATGGCGGCCATAACATGATGGCCCGCGCCATCGTGAAGGCCATTGCCGAGAAGCTCGGCAATGCCATTGCCATGCCGGTGCTGCCGTTCTCGCCCACCGGCGTCTCCGCGGACCTGCCGGGCAGCATCAGCATGCCCGAGGAATTGCTGGGACCTGTGATGGAGCGTATGGCGGAAGACATCATCACCGACGGCTTCAAGACCGTGATTCTCATGGGTGACAGCGGCGGCGGCCAGCCCAAACTCTACGGCGAAGTGGCCAAAAAACTCGACGATAAGCACAGGGCCAGCGGTGTGCGCGTGTTCTACGCCAACGAGGTCTACACCAAAGCCAACGCCGAATTCAGTGCAATACTGGTGGCCGAAGGTTATCCGCGCGGCACCCACGGCGGCATCCTCGACACATCGCTCATGTATTACCTCGACACCGACAACAAATATGTCCGGCGCGACCAACTCCCCAATTCCTTGGGTGACCCCGTGCTCGAGCGCGGCGCCAAACCGGATCCGAACTACAAGCCTGTGAAGAACGGCGTCGGCGGCGATGCGCGCCGCTCCAGCCCGGAAATCGGCAAGCGGTTCTTCGATCTCAAAGTCGCCACCGCCGTCAAACAGATCCAGGGATTTCAATCGGCCAAATAGTATAGGGGTACTTCCATGAACAGATATCTCGTCCTGGCGTCATTGGCGTGCGCGCTGGCTCACGGCACGGCGCAGGCGGCGGCGCCCGCCACATCATCCAACAGCGTGTTCCTGGAAGACCTCACGACAAATGAACTGAAGGACAAGATCACCCGCGGTTGCCCGGTGGCGTTGATCTTCAGCGCCAGCACCGAACAGACCGGTCCTCATGTGGCGCTGGGGAAGCACATCTTCCGTGCGCGGGCCTATGGCGAGGCTCTGGCCCGTGAGATCGGCGATGCAGTGGTGGCGCCCATCATCCCGTTCGCGCCGGTCAACGGGCTCTCTACCGCCCTGCCGGGCTCCATCTCGCTGTCGCCCGAGAACTTCTCGCGGGCGAACGAAGACGTTGCCCGCAGCCTGCTGACCGGCGGCATCAAGCGGGTGGCGCTGCTCAACGACCACGGCGGCGCGGCCCAGACGGCGCTCCAGGACCTGGCCACGAAGCTGGACGCGGAATTCAAGCCGAAGGGCGCCCGGGTGTTCTTTATCTCCGACGGCTACGCCAAGGCCCGCCTGACGATCGAAGCGGAAATCCGCGCCGCCGGCAACGTGGCGGGCGGCCACGGCGGAATCTGGGACGTATCCGAAACCATGGCCGTAAAGGCCGATGCCGTGAGGCCGGACAAGTTCCGCCCCGGCAACCTGGAGAAGGAAGGCAACGGGCCCCTGAATGACGAGGGTTTCTCCGGCGATCCCCGTACCTCCACTGCGGCGCTGGGCAAGCACTTCGGCGAGATCCGCGTGAAAGCCGCCGCCGCAGAACTGCGCGCCGGCCTGACCGCTGCGGGCGCCTGTAAGTAACATCAATAGAAGTGGTTTGAGAAAAAGAGCCTGCGCTTCCACGCAGGCTCTTTTTTGTGCGGGGAGATTCAGATGAAGCTGGTATGCGCCCTTATGGCGACGATGCTCACCGTCACTCCGGCCCTCGCCCAGGTCAGAACCGGCATTGATCGGCTACAGGACGAGGACTTCGCCACCCTCAAGCAACTTGCGGCCAAGCATGACGGCAGGCTTAGGCTGGCGGTGGTGACTAACCCCATCGGGCTCGATAGCGGTCAGCGCCGCACCATCGACGTATTACGCCAGGACGGCGAGGCGGCGGTTCCCGGCCTGAAGGTCCTGAAACTCTTCAGCGGCGAACACGGAATCAACGCGGCCATCGACGGCACAATCATCGACGAGGACAAGGACCCGGCGAGCGGCTTGCCGATCATCAATCTCTACGGCGCCGCGGATGCCCAGCGCCACCCGGCGCCGCGCGACCTCGCCGGACTGGATGCCGTCGTCATCGACCTGCAAGATGTAGGGGTGCGCTATTGGACCTTCCAGACCTTGATGAAGTATTTCCTGCAGGATTCAGTTGCCGCAAAATTGGACGTCATCGTGCTCGACCGCCCCAACCCCGTGGGCGGCATTGCCGTGCAGGGCCCGCTGTCCACGCCCGGGCGTGAGAGCTACGTCAACCCGTTCCCCGAACCCATGCGGCCGGGCATGACCATGGGAGAGCTGGCGTCGTTCTTCAACGGCGAGGGGCGCATCGGCGCGAAACTCACTGTGGTCAAAATGACCGGCTGGACGCGGGAGCAATGGTACGATGACACCGGACTGCTGTGGATCAACCCGTCGCCCAATCTCCGCAGCCTGGCGCAGGCCACGGTCTATCCCGGCCTCGCGCTGCTCGAAGGCGTCAATGTGCATCTCAAGGGGCCGAGCGAACCGCCCTTCGTGCGCTTCGGCGCCCCCTGGATCAAAGCTACCCAGCTCGCGGGCTATTTGAACGCCCGCGCCATCCCGGGCGTGAAATTCATGCCTGTCACCTACGTCCCGGCTGGCGACGCCCAATACAAATACAGTGGCGAGCGCGTCGAAGGCGTCGAGGTCATCATTACCGAGCGCACTGCGGTGGACATGCCGGCGCTCGGCGTGGAGGCGGTCGCGGCGCTGCGAAAGTTGTATCCGGACAAAGCCGAGATCGATGGTGTCGACCGGCTGCTGCTGAACACGGCCGTGGCCGACCAGATCAAAGCCGGAATCGACCCACGAGCGATCGTAGCCGGGTGGCAGGCGGACCTGAATGCATTCAAGGCCAAGCGGCTCCCCTATTTGCTTTATCCCTAGCCAACCCTGCGAAGGCCGCCGCCTGGCCTTTCGCAGCGCAATATCGGGTCAAGACTCAGGAGGACCCGTCGTTTTCTGAAGCAGCTCGTTGCAAACGCTTGATCCGGATCAACGCGAATATGTGGAGGCCGCCGAGGATGACCGGGATCAGGGGATAAACTCAGCTGCGGCGCGGGGGCGCAATAACGTAAATGTTTCAGACTGCGGAACTTGGACAGAAGGTTTCACGCGAGGATTTCAGCCATGTGGCCGGCAAGCTGCGAACTGAATTGCTTCGCCTTCAAGACGAACTGAAATCCGAAGACTTCCCGGTGGTCCTTATGTTCGCGGGCGTCGCCGGCGCCGGAAAGGCCGAAGCCCTGGATCTGATCAACGAATGGCTTGATCCGCGCTGGCTGACCACGCGCGCCTACGGTCCGTCTTCTGATGAGGAAAGGGAGCGGCCGGAGTACTGGCGGTATTGGCGCGACCTGCCGCCCAAGGGGCAGATCGGGCTGTTCGTCGGCAGCTGGTATCACGCCCCCATGCAAGACTTCGTCTACGGCAGGGCCAACGAGGCTGAATTTCACACCGCCCTTGAGCACATCACTGATTTCGAACGCACGCTCGCCGACGACGGCGCCTTGATCATCAAATACTGGATGCATATGGACAAGGCCACGCAGAAGAAGCGTATGAAGGCCTTGGAGAAGGACAAGCTGCAGTCGTGGCGCGTTACCAAGCAGGATTGGAAGCACTGGAAGCACAACGATCGCTTTGAGAAAGCCGCGGAAATCGCCGTCCGGCAGACCGACACAGGAAAGGCGAGATGGGTGCTGGTGGAGGGCGCCGATCCCCGCTACCGCGCTCTCGCAATTCTGACGAGTCTGCGCGATAGCATCATCGCTCACCGTGAAATGCGCCGCGCGCGACGCAAGGCGTTGGCGGATATTCGGGAGGCGGCCGGCCGGCGCCGCTTGGCCGAGATCCGAACCATTGAGGCCACCGCTGAGGTGCTGGAACGGGAATCGCAAGCGGCGGCCCGCAAGCGAAAGAATCCGGTAAAGAAGTCCACAGTGACCGTGACGGCCAGAGGCGCGGTGAAGCCCATAACGGTGCTCGATCGCCTCGATATGTCGTTAAGTCTAACGGAAGATCAGTACAAGCAGGCCCTGGTGGAGTGGCGCGCGGAACTTGGCCAGCTATGCCGCCGCGCTCATTTCGAAGGCAAGTCGTGTCTGATTGTTTTCGAGGGGCCCGACGCGGCCGGCAAAGGCAGCGCAATTCGCAGGCTCACCGGCTCCATGGACGCCCGGGATTATCGTGTCATCCCCATAGCAGCCCCAACCGACGAGGAGCGCGCACAGCACTATCTCTGGCGGTTTTGGAGGCATCTTCCCCGGGCCGGGCGCGTCGCAATATTTGATCGCAGTTGGTACGGCAGAGTGCTGGTCGAACGGGTCGAGGGGTTTGCCCAGCCTGAAGAATGGTCCCGGGCCTATTCGGAAATTAACGAGTTCGAGGAACAGATCGCGTCCCACGGCATAGTCCTCGTCAAATTCTGGATTCATATCACCAAGGATGAGCAGTACCGGCGCTTCAAGGAACGCGAAGCCATATCGTACAAGTCATGGAATCTGACGGCGGAAGACTGGCGCAATCGGGCCAACTGGGATGAATACGGCAGCGCCGTACACGAAATGGTCGAACGGACGGGCACCTCTTCGGCGCGTTGGACGCTGATCGAAGGCAACGACAAGAAATATGCCCGCATCAAGGTGCTTCGTACCTTGTGCCAGGCCTTGGATGGTCGGAAAAGAAAGTGACCTCAGCGGCTTTGCCGGACGGAGTTCACGGCGCTTTCTTACGAAGGTTGCCAAGCAGTTGATTTGATATCATCGCTTCGACATCAAGAGTCCCCGCGGTTTCAAATCGCAACGACAACGTAACGGAACGGCCGGGACGCAGGGATTCGGCAGCATCGCCCAATACCACGTAGTACTCCCCTGGCCGCAGGGTGATCGCCCCGTGAGCGGGAATCGCAATCGATGGGACCTCTTCGACGTAAGGGCTCAGTGTGGCGTGCAGAAGCCGCAATCTGGCCTCCCCGCCCGGGGAGACGACGCTCATGAGCCGATCTTCAAGGTCCGTGTGATTGACGATAGTGAAGAAAGCTCTGCCTTCGGGGCTGAGTTTATTTGGCCTTCGAATCCAGGCGTCAACGACATCGATGCGATGGCGCAGGGTCTCGGCGGATACATCGCCGGCCAGGAGGCACAGAGCGGCGAGAGCGGCGAGGCCGCGGCACGTGCGAAGTGTGAAGGCAGGCATCCTCATGTTCCCAAACAGCACTACAGGCGCTGGATCTCGCGCGGGCGTGTCTGGGCATTCTAGGCGGCGTCCGGAAGGGCGCTATTGATCCGGATCAGCCTCAGTGGGACGTGGCCACGGCCCGTGCCAAAAGTGAAGCAGAGGCCGCTGCATTGTCCTCGTAGTACTTTACGAACCGCTTCGGCTCAGCGGCGTCATAGGTTTTCAGGTTCTCCGCCCAGCGGAAGCCGATGGGCTGATAGTTAAGCTCGACGGTCGCGGTCCATGGCCCGGCCGACCGGCCCACATCGATGGCATAGCGCACATGATCCCCGCCGCCGGTGAAGTCCGGATCCTGCGCCGCGCCGCCTTGAACGGCAACGTCCTGGGATGCAGCGGATTTGTCGAAGCCGCGCGGCAATAGCCGGTTGTCTTTGAGGTAGCGCGCTCCGGACAGCAGGCTGGTGGTGACGCGGCCGGCAGAGTCGGCCATCACGGATTCATAGATCTGCACCTGATCCGGATTGTCGATCAGGGCATAGTGGGGCTCGGCCTTTGCCGGGTCGTCGTCATTGTCATTTCCGACAATGGATCCATTGCCCCGCAGCGCGCCGGATTCGAACACAACATTCTGGGCTGCATCCCGGACCACCACGTGAAGCCACGCGCGCCGCGACGGATAGGCGGTGGGCAGTTTGTGGCCCGTGAGGCTGGCGATGGCGACGTCCAAGGTCACGCGCGCCCCAGCGACGGTGAACGGCGCAATACTGACCGTGGCGCTCTCGGCGGCAAGATGCTCCTCGGTGCGTTTGGCGGCAGCGGTGAATTCCGCGGGCGGCGTGGTGATGCCTAGGGCTTCAGCATATTTGCCGAGAATTCGCTGCATGAAAGCATTGCCGCCGACGAACACATGCTCCGAAACGCCAGGGCGCTGCTGCGCCAGCATGGACGTAATGGGCGCGGCGCCGGCCACCTGAGGCATGTGGCAGCTCTGGCAGCTCTTGGTGCTTTTGAAATCGCTCTGCAGCCACTCAAGGTATGGCATTTGCTCGGGCAGTACGCCCGCCGGTTCACCCTTGGCGTCGAGAGACCGGGTGTAGAGCGTGTGGCAGGTGGCGCAGAGTTCCGATTTCTGGATGTGGACCGATTCGGTAGGCGTAAAGTTCGTGGCGGAGCGCATAACGCTCTGCCGCCCGGCATCCATGCTGAACGGCCCAAAGACCTGGCGTTGGCCCTTGCGCTTGGCGGTATCGATGATGAAGCCGCCGTCGAAACTGGAGGTTTGGCCGAAATTGCCGGGGCTGACCTGATGACAGACGGTGCAGGACACGCCATCCAGCGCATGCGCGGTGACGCCGGCGTCGGCGAAGGTGCCGGCGAGGTGTTGGAATACCTGGCCTTTGGCTCCTTCGGTGTGGGCTTGAAAGCGGGCCATCGGCATGTGGCATGTGGCGCAAATATCCTCAATCTCGGCCTTGGCCTGGGGATGATCCAGAACCTCGCGGCGGACGCCCGCCTGCCAGTAGGGGTCACGAGAGGAATTGGCCATCATGGATGTCCGCCAGGCATAGCCGATGGAAAGATCCTGTCCCTGTGGCCCAACGATATTGTTGTGGCAGGCGATGCATTGGCCGGATGGCGTGAACAGGTCCTGAAAGCCGGCAGCGGAGGCTGCCAGTGCGGCGGAAACCGAGGCCATGGCGATAAGCGCAACGACAAGAGCCGCAATGGATGATCTTGATTTTCGTTCGCAGAGGCGCGCGATTTTGAAACCAAGACTTAGTCGCAATTCTTTGGCGATACTTCGGCTGGTGAAAGGTTGTGTGCCTTTTCCGACCGGCTTGTGCACCCTATGCCTCGCGCATGTACTGACAGCACATAGAACTGTTGCGATGTCTTACTATAGGTGTGGTACGTGGGGACTACATCAACATTCTATCTATCCGCTGCGCCAACTTTGAAATGATCCAATACTGTGTGCGCCGGGTGGGACGCATTCAGGTTCACTGAGGGGAATCGCCACAGATGAAAATCAAGGCGGCAATAGGCGCGGCGGTGATCGGTGTGCTTTGGGCTTGGCCTGCCGTCACATATGGCGCCGCGCCGCTGACCTCGGCGGAGGCCCGCGCCGTGGACAGGCGCGTGTTCGAAGGCAACTGCGCTGCCTGTCATGGCTTCGACGGCAAAGGCCGCCCGCAGTCGCAGGTCGGGTTTGAGACGCCTTTGCCGGATTTTACAGATTGCTCATATGCCTCCCGTGAAGCGGACGCGGACTGGTTCGGGGTGATTCACGAAGGCGGCACGCTACGTGTCTTCAGCCAGATGATGCCCGCCTTCGGTCAGGCCCTCACGGCCGAAGAGATCAGCTCCGCGCTGCGCCACATCCGCAGCTTCTGCACCGACAAGCGCTGGACGCCGGGTGAATTCAACCTGCCCCGTGCGCTCTTTACGGAAAAAGCCTTCCCCGAA
>CANISR010000022.1 GCA_947470105.1 Fidelibacterota bacterium
AACACCAGCTTTGCCCTGGTTCAGAACAAGTATCCGGGCAAAAAGGTCGTGCTGGGTGAAACCGGCTGGCCGTCGGAAGGCCGCGTCAAAAAGGGCGCCGTGCCTTCGGCGGCGATGGAAGCCTATTACCTGCGCCACTTCCTGACGCTCGCCGTCGCCAAGAACTATGACTACTACATCATGGAAGCGTTCGATCAGCCGTGGAAAGCCGAACAGGAAGGCGCTGTCGGTTCGTTCTGGGGCATGTTCAGCGCCGAAGGCGCACCCAAGTTCAACTTCACCGGTCCGCTGTCGTCGTTCGCGCAGTGGGGGCAGTACGCTGCTGCCGCCGCCGCCGCCACCGTCGTCATGGGCGTGATCGTGCTGCTGCTGATGCCCAGCGTCAGCTTCGCCGGCTACCTGCTCATGGGCGGGATCGTCGCCCTGATCGTGTCGGGGGCCTTGTTCGTGATCGACGCCCAGAGCCTGACCTATGTTTCGTGGGGCAGCTTGGGTGCGGCGATCTTCATCATCCCGATCACCGGGTTCACCGCTTTGCTCCTGATCACCGAAACTGCCGAGTGGGTGCTGAGCCTGTGGCGCGTGCGTCGCAGCCCGCTGCCGCAGGTCGAAATGACCCAGGCGCCGAAAGTGTCGGTGCACGTGTGCACCTACAACGAGCCGCCGGACATGGTGATCCAGACTCTCAACGCGCTGTCGCGCCTGGATTACCCGAACTTTGAGGTCATCCTGCTGGACAACAACACCAGCGACGAAGCCCTGTGGCGTCCCGTGCAGGCCCATGCCGCCGCGCTGGGACCCCGCTTTCGCTTCTATCACTTCGAGAATATGCGCGGCTTCAAGGCCGGCGCCCTTAACAAGGCGCTCGAACTCACCGCGCCCGACGCCCAGTTCATCGGCGTGGTCGACAGCGACTATCAGGCCGCGCCGCACTGGCTGAAGACGGTCATCCCCGCCTTCACGTCGTCCAAGGTCGCCGTGGTCCAGGCGCCGCAGGATTACCGCGACGCCCGCGAGAGCCTGTTCAAGACGCTCTGCTTTGAAGAATACGCCAGTTTCTTCCAGGTCGGCATGGTGGAGCGTAACGAGCACAACGCCATCATCCAGCACGGCACCATGTGCGTCGTGCGTCGCTCGGCGATGGAAGAAGTCGGCGGTTGGGCGGAATGGTGCATTACCGAAGACACCGAACTGGGGCTGCGCCTGTTCGAGGCTGGCTACACCGCGCACTACACGCCGCAGAGCATGGGGCGCGGCCTGATGCCCGACACCTATGACGCCTACAAGGCGCAGCGCTACCGCTGGGTCTACGGCGCCATGCAGATCATGAAGCGTCACCTGGGCTCGATCTTCGCCGGCCGTTCCAAGCTGACGCTGGCCCAGCGCTATCACTTCGTCGCGGGCTGGATGCCGTGGTTTGCCGATGCCTTCGCCCTGGTGTTCGGGGTGTTGGCGTTGGTCTGGACCGCCCTGGTCGCCATCGCACCCAGGCACTTCGACGTACCGCTTACGGCGCTGTCGTCGGTTGCCCTGGCGTTGTTCGCGGTCAAGACCGTCAAGACCATCACCCTGCACCGGGCCAAGGTCAGCGACGGCATCCTGGGCGCTTTGGGCGCGGCCGTCACCGGCCTGTCGCTCTCCTACACCGTGGGCAAGGGCGTGATCGCCGGCATCTTCACTTCCAACAAGCCGTTCATGCGCACGCCGAAATGCGAGGACACGGCGCCTTGGACCCATGCCCTGCGCATCGCCAAGTTCGAAGTTTGCATGCTGGCGGGCACGATCCTCGCCATCGGCAGCAGCTTCGCCATGCACAAGGTCGACGATCCGGCGGACCTCACCTGGATCGCGGCGCTGACCGTG
The DNA here is from genome assembly GCA_947470105.1 of Fidelibacterota bacterium. Lineage (GTDB taxonomy): Bacteria > Pseudomonadota > Alphaproteobacteria > Rhodospirillales > Rhodospirillaceae > SHVO01. The sequence goes on from CANISR010000022.1 coordinate 1,864, forward strand.
CTGGCGGTGCCTTACGCCTCCGCCGTGCTGGTGGCGCTGGGTTCTACGGTCAACTTCGGCCGCCGCACCGGTCCGGCTCCGGACCTCACCCCGGTTTACCCGGAACCGAATATGGACCTCGCCGCCTAGCGGGGCCGCCGAACGGGCGGGTTGCCCATACTCCAATGCAAAAGGGCCTCCGGTGGAGGCCCTTTTCATTTTAGCGACTTGTAGGCGCGCCATTCCGGACTGAGAAGCCCCGCAGCCTCACGGATCGCGTGGCGTTCATCTTCGGGTGCCTCTGCCCAGGGAATGACCGCGGTACGGATGGAAAACACAACGGCTTCGGTGTCGGGCAGCTTCACGAAACTTTGCTCCTCCTTGCGCAGGTAAATGTCGCCCTCGGCATTGGGGTCAACGGGCGGCACCGACTGGGGAAGGTGCAGGTCCGGCGACGAGGCCAGGCCCCAGTTACCGCGCACGAACGCCCGGCCGGGGCGCAAGCGTTCCAGGAACCGGTCGACCGGGCTCGCCAATGCTGTCTCATAGTCAGGCACCGGGCCGTGAATGGCGGTGAGGGTGCGGCCCATCTTGTCCACCAGACGCCAGCGATTGGGGAAACACAGTACGCCGGCGGTGAGCACGTAAGCGGCGCCGTCAAAGGTCAGAAGCAGGAGGTCCTCGGCCACCGCGCCGGCCAGGGCCGCCAGCACGTCCTGTGCTTCGCCTGTCGGTAATGGAAGGCCGCGGGCGCGCAGGATAGCTGCGAGCTCGGCCACCGGCGCCTCGCCCGCAGGAAGTGCCGCCAGCACCTCGGTGGACTGTTCCGCCGCCAGCCGCCGCCGCGCAGCAAGGAGCGGCGCATCACCGGGGTGGGGGCGCAGCCACGCATCCATCTCCAACGGGCCGAGGCCGATCCTGAGCGGGCTCAGCTTCGCCGGTGTCAGAACCAGCCCACTCACGGCCGTTCGAGTCTCATCCAGCGGCTGCGATGCATGCTGGTGGCGTTCTCCTGGTAGCCCTTCACATAGGGGGCCACCAATTCCCGGTAAGAGGAAATCGCCACCGGAATGACGGCGCTCTCGTCGAGCGCTAACTGCTCGGCCTTGGCCAGGATGGCGGCCCGCGCGTCTAAATCCTGGGTGCGCTGGGCTTCGTCCATCAGGCGGTCATAGTCGGGGTTCTTATAGCCCTGGTAATTGTAGGGCCCGGCGCGGGAGTCCAGCAGCGAGAGGAAGGTGTAGGGGTCGTTGTAGTCGGCGTTCCAGGCGGCCATGCCGAGGGTGAAATCGAACATCTGCAGGGCGGTGTAATAGACCTTCGACTCGTTCAGGAAGATATGGGCGATGATGCCGCATTCCTTGAGCAGCGCCGAGGACGTGACGATCACCCGGCGCGATCGGGTGATGGCCATGGTGCGGAATTCGAACTCCAGTGGCCGCTGGGCGGAATAGCCCGCATCCGCCAGGAGCCGGCGCGCTTCCATCCGGCGCCGGTCCATGGACCAGTTTTTGAAGTCGAGCTGGGCCGCGTTGTTGTAGCCGGCGGTTCCCGGCGGGACGAAGGAATAGGCCGGCACGAAGCCCACTTTGTAGACCTTCTCCACCAGCAGATCGCGGTCCAGGCACAAGGATACCGCCCGCCGGACTCGAGGGTCGTTGAACGGCGCCTTGCGCATATTGCCGACGATGTACTCTACCGCGAGCTGCGGCACCATGTGCGCCTGGCCCGGGAAATCCCGGTTCACGATCGGCATATCTTCCAGGGGAAAGCCGTTTTTGCCGAGAAAGGCGTCGATCTGGCCCGAGCGGTAGCGGGCGAAGGCCTGGGGTTCCAGCTCCAGCGGGATGAAGTGGACGGTATCGATCGCCACGTTGGCGGCATCATAGAACGTGGGGTTCTTGGTCACCGCGATGTGATCGTGGGGAACCCACGCGGCCAAGGTGTAGGCGCCATTGGAAACCATCACGCCCGGCTTGATCCAGTCATCGCCGTACTTGCGCACCGCATGTTCCGGGATGGGGTAGGCGGTGTAGTGGGTCAGCAGGCCGGGCAGGAAGGGGGTGGGGGTCTCCAGGGTAATTTCGAGGGTCCGGTCGCTGATGGCGCGCACCCCCACCTGCTCCAGGGGCAGCTTGCCCGCGTTCGCCTTCTCGGCATTCTTGATCACATACTGGACAAAGGCGTAGCGCGCGGCGGTCTTGGGATCGAGCAGGCGGCGAAATCCAAAGACGAAATCCGAGGCCTTGAGAGGCACGCCGTCGGACCACAGCAGTCCTGGGCGCAAGGTGAACGTCCAGACCAGGCCGTCGGGACTGATGGTCCAGCTTTCGGCGGCGCCGGGGATGGGGTTGGCTTTGGCGTCTTCGGTGGTGAGGGCCAGGAACAGGTCGCCGAGGACGCTGTTTTCCCAGTGGCTGCCCACCTTATGGGGGTCAAGGCTCTCCGGCTCTGCATCGTTGCCGCGGCGGAAGACGACCTCGGCGTTGGCCGGCGCGGGTACGGCGGCGCTCAGACCCAGGGCTAAAGCCCAGGCCAGCACCCGCCACCGAACCCTGCCGTGCCGCACCGATTTCATGCAATGGACGGTAGCGCAAAAACCAAGCGGGAGTCTCTTGCGCGAACGGGGTGTTGCTGGCACAGGATGCAGCAGCGGCGTTACATAGGCGCCGTTTCCAATTCATATCATTCTGGGCATGTCCCTCTCGTCTTCCCGCCGCCGTTTCCTGCTTGCTTCCGGGGCCACTCTTGCCTCCCTCGGAGTGCCGGCTGGAGCCGCGCGCGCCGTGGATAATGACCTGACTCCGGCCACCACGCGTCTCAACGGCTGGCTTGAAACCCGGTTCCAGGCGTGGCTGGCCGCCAGCCCCATGCAGCAGAGCGCCCTCGGCCTTAAGACCAGTGCCGACAAGTGGGACGACCTGGGCGCCGCCCGGTTCGCCGCCGACCGCGCCCGCGCCGAAAAGGATTTGTTCGATCTCCGCGACGCCTTCGGCGCCGACACCCTCTCGGCGGAAGGACGCCTGAGCTATCAATTGTACGAGTACGAGTCGGAGAAGCGTATCGCCGATGACGGCTGGCGATTCCACGACTACCCCGTCAACCAGCAGTCCGGCTGGCAACAGCAGATCGCCACCTTCCTCATCAATACCCATCGCATCGACACCATCGAGGATGCGCAGGCCTACGTCGCGCGCCTGAACGGTGTGGGTGTACTGTTGGACCAGATCATGGCGAACATGCGCGAGGCGGAGGCCCGGGGCGTCCTGGCGCCGCGCTTTGTCCACGGCCATGTGGTCCGCGACTGCCGCAACCTGCTCACCGGCGCGCCCTTCGGCGCCGGCGGCGACAGTCCGCTTTATGCAGATTTCACCGGCAAGCTCGACGGCCTCAGGGCCGACCGGGTTTTGAAACAGGCGTTACGCGCTGACGCCGCCCAGGCCTTGGGCGATGTTGTCGGCCCGGCCTACCGCAAGCTCATTGGTTTTGTCGAAGGCCAAATGGCGCGGGCCGCTGCCGACGATGGCGTATGGCGCCTGCCCGACGGCGAGGGCTATTACGCCCACCAGCTAAAATACGCCACCACCACCACCATGACCGCCGGGGAGATCCACGCCTTCGGACTCGCCGAAGTGTCGCGGATCCATGATGAGATGCGGGCACTTTTGGGGAAGGTGGATTTCACAGGCGATCTTCCCGCCTTCTTCAGCTTCCTCAAGACCGATCCCCGATTCCGATATCCGCAGACGGTTGAAGGCAAGGCCGCCTATTTGACCCGTACCCGCGACATCATTGCCGCCATGGATGCGAAGCTGCCGGACGCCTTCTCGCGCAAGCCGACGGGCGCGTTGGCGGTCCAGGCCGTACCGGCCTTCCGTGAACAGTCGGCCACCGCCGCGTTCTACCAGGCAACCTACGACGGCCGGCCGGGGGTGTATTTCGTCAACACCTACGACATGGCGGCGCAGCCGATCTTCGAGATGGAGGCCATCGCCTATCATGAGGCGATCCCCGGGCATCACCTGCAGGTGTCAACGGCGCGTGCGCTTTCGGCCCTGCCGCGCTTCCGGCGTTTCTCAGGCAGCTTCACCGCATACAGTGAGGGCTGGGGCCTGTACTGCGAACGCCTGGCCAAGGAGATGGGATTCTACCAGGACCCTTACGCTGACTTCGGCCGGCTCTCGAGCGAGTTGTGGCGCGCTTGCCGCCTGGTGGTGGACACCGGCATCCATGCCGCCGAAACCAAATGGAGCCGTGAGAAGGCGATCGCTTATCTGCAGGAGACCACGCCCAACTCCGGCCGCGACATCGTCAATTCGGTCGAGCGCTATATCGTCAACCCCGGTCAGGCCGTCGCCTATACGGTCGGCATGACCCGGATCATTGATCTGCGGGCGTCGGCCAAGGCCAGACTCGGCGAGAAATTCGACCTGCGGGACTTCCATGATGTGGTCCTCGGTCACGGTACGGTACCGCTCACTGTGTTGGCCGAGAACGTCGAGGCCTGGGTCAGGTCTACCTGAGATTGTAGAGCTCAGTCTTTAACCCGTATTGCGAGACTTTAACGGAAGCATGATTCGCGCGCCGGGCGCGAGGATGCTACCAACATCTACATATTTTAGCGCCGGGGGGTGTGTAGATGGGATTTGTGCAGCCGCTGCGTTGGCGCAATTGACCGCGGCCGTGATCACGGACGCGGGCGCAGACGGTTCAGTCAAGGCACTAACCTTCGCCGGCAACGACGCCTTCATCAAAACAGTGCGCGCGCGGGTGGATGGTCATTTCGCCGGACGCGACCGGCGCGACGACCCCCGGCTTCAGCGCAAAGCGATCATCATCGGTCTATGGTTCATCGCCTCTTATGCGGCGATGCTGACGGCAGAGTCGGGTGTGGTTCAGGCCCTGCTCTGCGTGTCCTATGCCTTCGCCGCCGGCGCCATGGGCTTCAACATCTTCCACGATGCCACGCACGGCTCTTTTTCCGCCGACCAGCGCCTCAACGCACTGCTCAGCCGCGCGACCTGCGCCGTTCTCGGCACCGGACGGTACTTCTGGCGCTTCAAGCACAACGTACTGCACCACCGCTATACCAACATCTTCGAATGGGATGATGATCTCGAAACCCGCGGCAGCTTGAGGCTCAGCCCACAGCAACCATGGGAGCCCAAGTTCCGCAACCAGCACCGCTGGTTCTACTTTCTCTACTGCGCGGCTACGATCGAGTGGTTGTTCGTGAAGGACTTCGTCCAGTACTTCACGCTGCGCATCAATCCCTACCAGCCGATCCCGAAAATGTCGGGCGCGGAAAAGCGCGAGTTCTGGGGCTGCAAGGCGATCTACTTCGCGGTGTTCTTCGCTCTGCCGTTTGCGGTGCTGCCGGCATCGCGGGTCCTCATCGGGATGCTGATCTTCCACGTCGTTCTCAGCCTCACCCTGACGTTTGTCTTCAATCTGGCGCATGGCACCAGCAAGGCCGACTTTCCCGCGCCGACCGGCAGCCCTGCGACCATCGACGGCGATTGGGCCGCGCATCAGATGCGGACCACGGCGAACTTCGCCGTCGGCAACCGCGCCCTGAACTGGTTCGCCGGTGGTCTGAATTTCCAGATCGAGCACCACCTGTTCCCGAACATCAGCCACACCCACTATCCGGATATCGCCGGCATCGTCCGCGCTTCGGCCCAGGAGTTCGGGCTACCCTACAATTCCCATGATACCTACCTGGGTACCGTGAAAAGTCATTTCACCATTCTGCGCGAATTGGGAATGGAGCCGGCGCCGTTATAACGGCCGAGTCATGCGGACATGTTCGATGTCCGCCTCCGTGAAATGCGCGCCCTCGGGGACGAAGCCCAGGGCGGCGTAGAAACTTTCAACCGCCACCTGGGCGTTGAGCATCGCAGCGGCAAATTTCCGATCCCGGGCGCGCGCGATCACCGCTTCCATCAGATCCCAGCCCGCCTTGCGGCCCCGGTGTTCGGCCAGCACGGCAACGCGCTCGATCTTGGCGAGGCCGCCATAGTCCCTGAGGCGCGCGGTGCCGAGGGCCTCATCACCGTCGAGGATCAGGAAATGCTCGCAGGACGGATCGAGGCCGTCCCATTCCTCTTCGGCCGACACGTGCTGTTCCTGGCAGAAGACGATCTCACGAATTCTACGCGCATCGGTCATGAAGGCGTCGTCCACCGCAAACCGGACAACGCGGAACATGGCCGGGGTCAGCCTTCCAGCCAGGACGGGACCGGAAGGCCCTTGGACTTGAGGAAGGCGACGTTGAACAGCTTGCTTTGATAGCGGGCGCCGGAATCGGTGAGCAGGGTGACGATGGTCTTGCCCGGCCCCAGCTTCTTGGCGAGGCGGATGGCGCCGGCGATATTCACCCCGGTCGACCCGCCCACGCAGATCCCCTCGTTCTTCACCAGGTCGAATACGATCGGAAGGGCCTCGGCGTCGGTGATCTGAAATTGATCGTCCACCGGCGCGCCGTCCATATTGGCGGTAATGCGTCCCTGGCCGATGCCCTCGGTGATGGAGTTGCCTTCGGCTTTCAGTTGGCCGTGGGCGTAGAAGTTATAGAGCGCCGCCCCCATGGGGTCGGCCAGGGCGATGATCACGTCGCGGTTGCGCTCCTTCAGTCCCATGCCGACTCCCGCCAGGGTGCCGCCGGTTCCGACGGCCGAGACAAAGCCGTCGATACGCCCATCCACATCGGCCCAGATTTCAGCCGCAGTTTCGCGGGCATGGCCGTTGCGGTTGGCGAGGTTGTCGAACTGGTTGGCCCAGACCGCGCCGTGTGAGTCCGTGCGGCCCAACTCCTCCGCCAGGCGCTGGGAGAATTTGACGTAGTGGTTGGGGTCGGAAGCCGGCACCGCTTTGACCTCGCGGACATCGGCGCCCATGAGGCGCAGCAGGTCCTTTTTCTCGTTGCTCTGGGTCTCCGGCACGACGATGACGCAGCGGTAGCCCTTGGCGTTGCCGACCACGGTCAGGCCGATGCCGGTATTTCCCGCGGTGCCTTCCACGATTACGCCGCCCGGCTTCAGGAGACCCCGGGCCTCGGCGTCCTCGATAATGAATTTGGCGGTGCGGTCCTTGATGGAACCGCCCGGATTGGCGTACTCGGCCTTGGCGAGGATGGTGCAGCCGGTGATTTCCGAAGCCTTACGCAGCTTGATCAACGGCGTGTTGCCGATGGCGGCGACCACGTCGTTGACGGGGGGGCGGCCGAGGGACGGTGAAGGCATGGGGGGTATTCCTGGAAAACCGGTGTTCCGGCTGCAAAAGGCAGCCAGGCGAGAGTGGGCCATATCCCGGCGGGGGCCGCAAAGACAAAACACCTCGCCGCGCCGGCCGGGCGAATACCCCGGGGGAGAAAATGCTTCTCTGACGCCCGCCGCCCCATAGTAGTCTTATCTCCCGCCACCTTGCCGGAAACGCCCTCGAAAATGTCCGCTTTTACGTCCCGTACCTATAAGTCCTTCGACGGCCTCGACCTCCACTACCGGGACTATGCCGGCGACCACGCCGGCCGGCCCGTTGTCCTCTGCCTTCCGGGCCTGACCCGCAACGCACGGGATTTCGAGGATCTGGCGGCGCATCTCGCCGGCCGTGGGTACCGGGTGCTTTGCGCCGATCTCCGCGGCCGCGGCCTGTCACAATACGCCAAGGAACCCATGACCTACGTCCCGCCGATCTATGTGCAGGATGTGGCGGCACTCCTGGATGCGGCGGGGGTGCAGGCCGTCGCCCTTATCGGCACCTCGCTGGGCGGCATCATTGCCATGATCATGGCTGCGGTCATGCCGCACCGGCTGGTGGGGGCGGTCCTGAACGACATCGGCCCCGAACTCGATCCCGAGGGGATGGCCCGCATCGGCCAGTTCGTCGGTAAGTCGGTCCCGGTAGCCACATGGGATGAGGCGGCGGCGGCGATCAAGCGGGGTGAGGGGGCGTTCTATCCGGACTTCGGCCCAGAGGACTGGATGCGCCAGGCGAAACGCCGGTTCATCCAGATGGACGACGGCCGCCTGCGGGCAGACTACGACCTCGATATCGCCAAACCCTTCGCCGTCAATTTTGCGCCGGTCAACCTGTGGCCATTCTTCGCCGCCTTCGGCGCCATTCCGGTGCTCGCCGTTCGCGGCGGGATCTCCGACCTGCTGAGTCCGGCGGTGTTCGCCCGGATGAAAGAGGTCAAACCCGACCTGGAGCAGGCAACGGTTCCGAACCGGGGGCATGTGCCCCTTCTCAACGAACCGGAAAGCCTTCCGGCCATCGACCGGTTCCTGGACCGGCTGCCGCCAAAATGGGGGTTGTTCACCCGGTTCCGGCGCTGGCTGGCGGGAATGAAGTTCGCCGCCGGCCTTAAGAAGCAAAGCAAGGGTTAGCCCTGGGATCCCGGGCGTACTGCGGAGCGCCGCCTGGCGGTCGCGCGGGGATGCCGGGCCAACAAATGAAAACCCCGCCAAGCGCGTTAGCGCCTGACGGGGTTTCCATCACAATCGGATATCGCACCGGTACAAACTGTTCAGGGCGGAGCCCTTAAAAGTCCTGCGACAAAAAGTCTGCCGACTTTCCGTTCGCGCCGATGATGTAACCGTTCTTGTGTGCAGTCCCTACTAGTCCATCAGTCGAAATGACTGACGTCTAGACTACTTCTTTTTGGCCTTCTTTTTGGCCTTCTTTTTCGCAACTTTCTTCTTCGCCTTCTTTTTGGCAGCCATGATGATATCCCCTGTTTCAGGTGTTGAACGTTTGGATGCCACAACAAAAAAATCGAACTCGCGTTCGCAACTCATCCAAACGCTGATGAGATAAACGCACTTGACAACAATGCACAAGAGCTTTTGCGGACGCTTTTCACTTTCCTCTTGATTTCTTTCGCGAGCTTACTTCGACAGATGAGTTTCAAGACGCGGCGCCGCATCGAAAACACGCCGCCACGCGCAGCGAATTATGCCGCGCGCGCATTGGTCGGCTGTCGTCGCTCCGCGCCTGCGCGTGATGAACTCGCACGCCTACGTGACGGTCTGCAGCGCCTGTTCTTCATTCATTTGTAATCCCGCGCGCACCCGCATCGACCCGGCCGCCGCCGGCGTGCGTCACCTTCACCGGTGCGCAGGAAATTCAATTGTCACGCGGCTTTTTGAATTTCTGCGGCGCGTATCGCGCGACAACCGCGAAGCGTCGGTCGCCTACCGCTGTGCGCCGCCGCCACTGCCGTGGGCCGAGCCGCACACACCCGTGCACGACAAAGTTTTTGCCGCGCTTTTTTCCGCGTGAGAATGCGTCCGAGCCGTTTTTTTCCGTGCGGCAAGGCGCCATGGGCGTCGCAAAAGGGGTGCGGCCCGTCGTCCGCCAGATCCGCCGTAAAAACTGTCAGGCGACGATATGGCCCGAATATTTTTTATGGAGACGGCCGCCAAGGGCGGCGGCAAAGGCCGCCCGCGCGAGAATTCGCGACTCGATTCGGGTATCGCACGGCGCCGGCTGGTCAGTTGACCTCGCCGTTCTCCGACATGAAGACGGCGATGGGCCGCGTCTTGGGAAATTGGGCGAGGGTGATCATGGTCATGACCATCAAGGGAACCGACAACAGCATCCCCGCCACGCCCCAGATCGATCCCCACCCCGCCAACGCCACGATCATGAGCAGGGGAGAGAGATTGAGCGACCGCCCCATCAGTCGGGGTTCGAGGACATTGCCGATCAGGGCATGGGTCGCGAGCAATACGCCCATGACCACGGCGCCGAGGCTCCATTCGCCCGTCTGAAGCACGGCGATGGTAGCCGGAAACGCGATACCGACCGCCGACCCGAGGTAGGGAATGTAATTGGCGAGGAATGCCAGGAGGCCCAGGAACGCGGCGAAGTCGATCCCCACTGCGACCAGGGTCACGTAAGTGATGAGGCCGATGATCAGGCTGATCACGGTCTTGATCAGCACGTATTTCTCGGTGCGCCGGCCGATTTCGCCAAGAATGGCACGGAGCCGCTTTTCCCGGGCGGGCTCTGGGACCATGGCGGAGAGCTTGTGATCAAAGGCCCGCTGCTCCAGCAGCACGAAAATCACGTAAAGCAGGATCTCGAAGGTGTTGCCGACCACGATCTGCAAGGCGCTGGCGAACTTACCCACGGCAGTGGACAGGTCGAACTGCTGCACGATGGTGGTCAGAGTCAGGGCCTCATGCCGGTTGAACACCGAGGCCAGCAGGCTGTTGACCTGGGCCAGGAGGGCCTCGAGGCGTGACTGGTAGAGCGGCGCCGCATCGACCGCGTCGGTAACGTTGCCGGCAATCACCTGGACCATGGCGGTCAGGAACAGGAGGAAAAGCACAATGGCCAGCGTCAGGGCCAACCATCCGGGCGGCGGCTTACCCCCTAGCTTCACCCGCTCCAGGACATGGGAGAGCGCCACCAGCAGGTAGGCGATGAAGATCCCGAGGACCAGGGGGATGAGCACGTCCTTGCCCAACACCAAGAAGTAGACCGTGATGGTGAGGATGATCAGGGACGTGGCGACGGAGAACAGGTTGGATCCGGGGCCGGCAGGATGTGCTGCGGTGGTCATGGACAGGCTCACGGAACCGAGGTGGTGAAAAAGAAACGAAAGCTTGCCATGAACTGGTTTTCAACCGCGTGGACCGGCAGACCGATTTTAGCGCGTTCCGGGCGGGTGCTGACGACGTGCAGGGCTTCCAAGGTAACGCGCGTGTTGGCCGTCGGGCGAAAGTTATAGGCCAGCGTCAAGGCGGAGCCATGCTCATTGGTGTCGTCGAGGACGGGATTTTCGGTGGAGGTAATAAAGCGATCGAAACGAAAGCTCAGCCGGTGGCGTCCCCATTCCTTGCTGACCAGGCCGTAGGCCGACCAGAAGTCGGCGTAATCGATGGGATAGCGCCGCGAGGGAATGGTCACCACAGTGGTTTTTCCGGTCATGTACTGGGTGAGAAATTCCACATCGCCCGGCAGCATCACGGTGTATCCCAGGGCCCAGAACTTGGTGTCCCATGCCCACTGCCCCTGTTCGAGCGCGCGGTCGTTGGCATTGTTGTCGTACCACATGACCGTCGCCTTGCCCCAATCCGCGTGATTCAGGTAGCCGGCGGCGTAATAGCCGACGCGGTTGTCGATCTCGACAAACGGCGCTTCGGTGGGCGCCTGGCGCGACAGGCCGCCGGTGGGCTGGATGATCGGGATCTGGGTCAACTGCATGTGGTCGAACAGACCGATCTCGCGGTCGTTGAAGGACCAGCCGCGCCAGGTGAGTTGGGTGCCGGCGGGATCGTTGGCGGTGTAGAGCGCGCCGGTCACTCCGGCCTCGAGGTCGTTGTTCTGATAGAACGCCGTAGCCTCGCCGCCGACGGTCCGCAATTCCTCGCCGACCCAGCTATTGATGGCCGATGACGTCACCGTATAAGGGCTGGTCCAGGCCATGCTGGTGTTTTCCAGGGAGATGGGCGGGAAAAAGAACCCGCCCTTGGCGCGGAAGCCGAAGTCGCCGGTGGGGGCCGGCTTGTACTGGAGGAAGGCTTCCACCAGGCTGACCGCCTTGTCTTGCTCGGATGCCACCGTCAAAACCACGTGGCCGGAGACGTCGTATCCGAAGTGGGGATCTATCAGGAGCGCGCCCTCGCCCCGGAAGACCATGCCGCTGGCCCCCTGCGCCAGCCCGCCGTACCGGGTCTTGCCCAGGCCGTTGCGCTCCCAGCTTTGGGTGTCGTCGGCGGCCACGGCGCGGCCCTCGACGTACCCCTTGAGGTCGAGCTGGAATTCTCCAAGGGCCGGGCTGCCAGCCGCGCGCGCATCAGCGCCCGCCAGAATCAGCAGGAACGCAAGGACTTTGGTGCGGCGCGATATCACGCTCAAACCCTATTCCCCCGCGGCGGCGATGGCCCCCGGACTTGATCCCTGACTCGCACGGCGTGGCGACCAGCGCGACACCGCGTAGAAAGTCTCAAAGTCCTCGGCCGGGATCGGCTTGCTGATGAAATATCCCTGACCGGTCTCGCAGCCGTAAGCCTGCAGAATTTTGAGCGACTCTTCGTCCTCTATACCCTCGGCGGTGACCTTGAGGCCCAGGTTATGGCCAAGCTCGATGGTGGATTTCACCAGGATAGCGTCGCCGCGGTTGGTGGCCAGCTTGAGGACGAAAGACTTGTCGATTTTGATCTCATGGACCGGCAGGCGCTTCAGGTAGGACATCGACGAGTACCCGGTGCCGTAGTCGTCGATCGACAGCGTCAGTCCCATGCGTTGCAGTTGAGCAAGCACCTCGAGGGCGTGGGTCGGGTCCTGCATCACCGCGCTTTCGGTGATCTCCAGGATCAGGGCGGACGGCGGGACGTCGTGAACTTGCAGCAGGGCGGCGATGTCGCCGGGCAGGTCGCGGTTGGAGAGGTCGCGGGCCGACAGGTTGGCGGCAATCTTCACGGCGATACCTTTGTCGGTCCAGGCCCGGGACTGACGAATGGCGGCGCCCAGCATCCAGGCCGTGAGCTTTCGTATATTGCCGGTCTGTTCGGCCAGCGGGATGAAGCTGTCGGGGGGGAGAAAACCGCGCTTGGGATGAACCCAGCGGATCAGCGCTTCCACCGCAGTAATGGTTCCGCGGCTGATGTCGATCTTGGGCTGGTAGTAGAGGCGAAACTGCCCCTCGTCGAGGCCCTGGCGAAGTTCGCCCATCATCGACAAGCGCTCGGGCTTGTGGGGGGCGAGTTCGGGATTGTAGAGGGCGTAGCTGACGCCGGCGCGCTTGGCTTCGAAGATCGCGGTGTCGGCGTGCTGCATCAGCATGCGCGCCGTAGCGCCGTGCTCCGGGTAATGGGCTTCGCCCACGACGGCGGTGATATCGATGGCTAGCCCCGAAAGGGTGAAAGGCTTCTCAAACAGGTCCAGAACACGCCGCACGGCCGCCTGCACCTCGGCGCCTTCGGCAATATCCAGCACCAGAGCGAACATATTGTTGGCGTGGCGGGCCACCGCGTTGGTTTGGGGCACGAGGCGCTGCAGGTTCTTGCCCACCTTGCGGATGAGCTGCTCGCCGGTATCGTGACCCAGGGTATTGTTGAGCTCCGAGAACCGGCCGATCTGGACCAGCAAAACACTAAAGACCTGATTGCGGGCCGGACCATCGAGTTTTTGACGGCTCGCGATCATGTCGGCAACGTGGCCTTCGAACGAGATACGGTTGGGCAGCCCCGAGGAGGCATCATGGCGCGCCTGGAAGGCGATGCGCTCCTCGCGTTCGGCGATACCCTCCATCATCTGATTGAAGGTTTCCGACAGGCGGCCGACTTCGTCGTTCTGGTGGACCTCGACCTTCTCGTCGTAGCGCCCGGCGTAGATGCGCTGCGCGGCAAGGTCGAGGGTGCGGATGGGGCCGGCGACGCGCCGCGCGATCAGCACCGAGCCGACGAGGGACAGCGCCAGGGCCGCACCCGCCACCAGCAGCAGGAACACGTTGAGACGGCGGTAGGGCGCGTAGGCGTCGTCCAGCGAGTACTGGAGGATGGCCTGAACCTGGGACGTGTCCGAGGGGCCGGCCAGCGCCGCGGTCAGGGTCACGTATTGGGCATCGTGCAGCTTCACGATGTACGGCGCGGATTTCGGCTCCATGGCTTCGGGCAGTCCCGCGAGAAGGGTGGCCGCCACGTTCTCCGCCAGGGTGGTTGCCGTGGACCTCCAGACGCCGTTCTCCTTGAACGCCAGCGTGATCTCGACCGGCACCGTCGAACTGTGCTGCAGGTCGGCAGCGAACAGGTTGCTGCGTTCCATGGCGACCACGATCCAGGCGATGGGATCCGGCGCCAGGATTGGGACGACCACCAACTGGTAGATGCGGTTGTCGAGGGTGGTGGTTGCGGCCGCGCGGCCGTCGGCGTCGGCGTCCGCGATCATCTCGGGGTAAGCGAAGGGCGCGCCGGGTCGCCCGACCGTGACAAAGTTCCCGGATTCCACCGCGTCGGCCATGGTTCCGGTGTCCACCAGCACCTTGTTCTCGAGCGACACCAGCAGCATGCGGTCGGCCCGGTAACGGGCGCCCAGGTTATGCAGCGCAGAGCGGATGGTGGGGCGGTCGTCGCTGGCGACTGCCTGGCGGAAACCGAAGTCGCGGGCGAGGATCGCCGACCCTTCCGCCAGCGTATCAACGGTGGAGGTGATGCGGGCATCCACCACCCGCTTGGTCACAACCAGTTCGTTGCGCGCCTGTTCGAGGATGTTGGTGCGAATAACGTTCTGCACCAGCGTGAAGGTCACGACTTCGACGCCCACGAACAGCAGCCATGAGAACAGGATCAGCTTGGTCTGGAAGCTGCGGAACAAAGGAGGTCTCGCCTTTTCTGCTCGAAGTACGACGGTCAATATTCCTTTTCGTCGACCGCGCCCGGCTTGCGCTGGCGGCGTTCGCGCTTCATCTCGATCTGGAGATCGACATTTGCGGTATCGCCGGCTGCCAGGGTCACGTCCTTGGAAATGCTCTGGCCGGTTTTTTGCGAGGGATGCCACACCGTCACGGTGTAAGCGCCGGCGGGCAGTTGCTCGACCCTGGCGCCGCCGTCCTTCGCCGACAGCGCGAAGAAGGGCGTACCCACCACGTAGATATAGGCCAGCATGTTGTCATGGATATTGCAGCCCAGCGCCACGACGCCTTCTTTGTCGAAAGTGATGCTGTTGACCTCGTTGCCGCCATAGAGCTTCAGCTCGAACGCTTTGGCGGCGGAGAAAGAATAGACCTGGTGGCGGAAGGGGTCGCGGTTCGGGAACTCCACCGTGGTGCCAAGTTGCACCGGCAGCACGAAGGGCGTGAACTGGCGATCCTGCTGGATCATCACCGCACGCGTGCCCGCCTTGACCGGCGCGGGCGCTTGGCCGGCGCGGGTCACGGTGACCACTGCACCTTCAGTCGCGCCGTTCTGGGAGGTGATCTTGGCGACGACTGTTGCAGCCCTCGCCGGGGCGCCGAAGCCCAGCGCCGCCACGGACCCCACGGCTGCCCAGGCCAGCAGTCCCGCGGTCACCCCAAAAAACCCGTCCCGCCAAAGGCTTCTAGCCACTTCACATCCCCGTCGTCCCGAAGTTGTGATTATTGCTTGCGTAAAGGTTGGACGCCAGAGCCCACAGGACTTTCGCCGGAGGCCTTAATGCTTGGCGTCATTGAGAAAATCCGCTTTCAAGGCGGCCGGCGCAGGCTGTTGAGGAAAAAAGCCTAGCGTACTTATATGTAGGGGCCTTCCAGGGAGGGCGGGCGGAGCGCTCAATGAGAGAACCCGAGGCCGGAATTCAATTAATAGATGAGTGGCGGCGCCGGGGTCAGGATGCGGGCTGGGCGCCGATCTGCCGGTACTCCAGCGGCCCTGGACCTTTCATCTTGGGGGTCCAGTCGAGCTTGAAGACCTTACGTTCGATCTCCGTGCCCTTGAGCAGTTTCGGGCCCAGATCAAAGAACCGCAAATTGGTCCCCGCACGGGCGGCAATCTCCTCGCTGCACACGATTTGGCCGGTTTCGCCGGCGGCGCAGATGCCGTCGAGCAGCAATACGGCTTCGCCGTGGTAATCGCCGTCGTCTTTCTCTGCTTGCCCGGCATGGAGGCCGACGCGCAAGGCCAGCGGCGCGTCCGGGTTTTCGGTGGCGTAGGCGTAAGCTTCCTGTTGGATATACATGGCGGCCTTGGTCGCGCTGCCCGCGTCGGCAAAAGTAAGCAGCATACCGTCGCCGGTGTGCTTGATCTCGCGTCCCTTGAAATCCTTCACCGCGGCGCGCGCCACGGCGTTGTGCGCGCGCACGATGCGCTGAGCGGCGGAATTGCCGAGCTTGGCGGTCAGCGCGGTCGAGCCGACGATATCGGTCAGCAGGAACACGATCGACTCAGAACGCGCACCGCGCGCCGCCGGGTCGGCCCATTCACGCAGGAGGTCACTGAGCTTCTCGTGCCTTGGCTGGCCATTTTCATCGGGAGGCGCGATGAAAGCCTCTGCACCGGCTTCCGCCAGGGCCTTGTAACGCGGCCGGCCGAGGGAGGGCTCCAAGCGTTCGACGAAGGACTGGATGGTTCCGGCGTTGGTGCCGGCGCGTTCCAGCGTCAGCGCCAGGAGCTCGCGCCGGATCTCCTGCGGCAGCACGACTCCGGTCTGATCGACCATATCGCAGGCTTTGAGGGCTGCGCCGCCTAGGTAAAGGTTCAGTCCGAAGCGCTCGAACGCCTGCATTTGCGGTCGCGACAGCGCGAGGATGCCCAGGGCGGCATCGGTGAAAATGAATAGGGTGTTACGCGCTACTTCGCGGGCGGCGGCGATTTCCGGAGGCCACGTCGGCGCCGGCGGGGCCGCATCCGAGGCCGCCGCATCGGCCGACGTCTGTGCATCGGCCAGCGGCGCGATCAGGAACGACGTCTGATCGGGACCGGTGTTGGTATCAGCCGCCGCCACCGCCGCCACCGGCGGCGCCGCGGGCCTATCGCGGAACGCGGGGCGCACCGGCCGTGGGGACTCGCTGCGCGAGCTGCCGAGCAGCAGCGCCTCTGCGGCGCGCGCGCGTGTTTCCGGTGTCTTGGATCGCCACAGGATCAAATCCACCGGCACATAAATCTTGAACAGCATCAGGCCGCTGCCGAGCATTGCCGCGGAGAAGACGAAGAACAGCAGCATATTGTAGGCGCCTGGCTCGACGTTGCGCGCCTGCATCGGCGCCGGCGCGATCGCCGTGATCACCGCGACGATGGCGCCGATGCCGAAGGCGTTCAGGGCCACCATGAAGATGCGCGAGCCGATGTCGGTGTCCTCGGCCGGGGGCTTGATGTCGGGTTCGGCTTTGCCGAAGCGCTTGATCACGCGCAGCGTGGTTTCGCCGGTTTCGTAGTCGAGGTTTTCCTCTAAGACCTGAACGGCGAGGCCGGATTCCGCCTCCATCTGGCGGCCGATTTCGATGGCGCGGTCCTGGTCACGCGCGGTCAACCGCTGGCGCAGTGCCCAACGGTCGAATTTGACCTGGTACACCTCATAATTGGTGACAGGCTTCATTTCATTCCCAGGAGTCTCGCAGCCCGGAATCCCCCGAGCCCCCGGAGGAGTTTACGGGGGAGCGGGCCGAAAGGGAATTGGCGCCCGTCCCTAACGCACTCTTTATTAGAGCGCGGCGACCTGGCTCGCGGCCTGCGCCACCAGGGCGTTGCGGGCCATCAGCAGTTCCCAGTTGTTCATGGATTGCAGATGGAAATAGATTCCGTACATGTAGCCCTTCTTGAACCAATCGAGCACGGTGGCGTCGGGCAACTGGCGGAACTTATCTTCCGACACCCGCTTGAACGCTCCGAGCTGGGTCTTCTGGCCGGGGCTGGTTTCGACCTCGAGCTGCCGTTCCTCGATGATGCCCGAGTCCGCCAGCGCCTTCGAGAAGTCGCGAGTGAACATATAGGCCTGGTGAAACTGTTCGCACAGCTCCACTGCCTGTTTGGTGGCGGCGGTCTGCTCGCCGTTCTCAAATAGCGGGCGGGCGCCCGGCTTGGCCGACACGGCGGGGCCGTCGATGCCGAGATGCAGGACGTCGCTGCCTTCGGCGCCGAGCAGGATGAACGGATAGCGGCGAACGTAAGCCGTGATGTACTGGCCCATGGCCCATTCGCCGTTGGAATTCACGAAAAGGTTAAGTTGCGGATTGAATCCCAGGGCGGCCGTCGGCACCAGTTCCGGTCCCAGAAACATGATGGGGTAGTGGCGGGCGGCCATCATGAACTCGGGCAGCGTGACCGGCACGGTGTTGACGTGGGCGGCGAAGCTGAAATCCATCTCCGGACGGACGCTGACGCCGGAATGGTTCTCGGCGCGCACCGGCTCCGGACGGCTATAGAACATCGGCGGCGGCACTTCCGGTCCCGGTGTTACGGGCGCTGCGGGTGTGGAAGGCGCGGTCTGGCCGTTGGCGGGAGTCTTGCGGGTCACGGAGTTAATCCTTGCAGCGGGAAATGGGCGGAGGTGCGGCTTGAAGCCGCCTCAAGGTTCCCCCCAAAAGGTCAGCCAAGCTCTAAAGAGGCCGGGAGAATAGGCTGCGACCGGCAAAAGGCAAAGCCGTTTTTACCCCAGATATTTCAGCGGTTTAGGCCCTAAATATGGGCGTTTAAGGTCGCCTGCGGGCTAATGGTTGCGGCGTTATTTACCGGGGATCGTCAGTCCAACCGTGCGTCCAGGGAAGCCGGCCGCGTCGAAATAAAGCGTCGGGCCGACTTTTTGGTAGTTGAGCACGGTCATCTGCCCGTTCGCCGCCGGCGCCGACGTCATGGTCAGGGGCTCGAAGGTCACGGGCTGCCCGCCCTTGAAAGCCTCGGTCAGAACTCTCCCCGGAAGCTTGCCGGCACTCTTAGGTGTCAGCCCCAGCAGATGGGCAATCGTCTGGCCCACGTCGGCGTTGCTGGTGGGTGCCGCGTTGCGGAATCCGGTCTGGAAGCTGGGACCGATGGCGGCCTGGAAGTTGCGGGTGTCGGCGCGGCTGAAGCTGCCGTGCTGGCCCTGGCCCTGGATGTTGGTGGTGTCCGACACTACCGCCGCGCACAACACCGGGTCGCGGCCGCAGTCGGTGGAGAAGGACCGGAAGCCGACGAAGATCGCCGGCTGTGGCGTGATGGCCGAGCCCTTCCAGTTGATGGCGCTCATGGGCAGGGCGCCCGGAATTTTACCCAAGGCGTCGTCGATGAAAATGCCGCTCACATAGTCCTGGGTGGTGAGGAAAGCGACGATGCGCTTCGCCAGCGCGCTGCGGCTCTTGCTGGGAAGGTAGATCATGTCCGAGCCGCCGCTGGCGATCACCACCACTTCGGGCTTGTTGGGGTCGGCGCCCAGCACCACGTGGCCATGGGACGAGAAGACCTGCATGGCGGGGTCGATGGGTTTGAACTCGAGATCGGGATCGGTGGCCGGCAGGTTGAGCAGCTTGGCGAGGTCATTGCCGACGAAGCCGGGGGCGACACCTTTGACGCCGGCGCATTCGTGCTGCACCGAGGTGGTCTGGCTCTCCTTGGCGATGGTCGAGAAACCATGGTCCGCCGAGATAATGATATCGGTGGTGGCGTCGAGGCCGAGGTCCCTCAGGGTGCGCCGGATCTGGCGCAGGCTGTCGTCGGCATTGGTGATGGCGCGCAGTGAGGTTTCGCCGTTGATGCCGGGCACCACCTTGCCGAAGCTATCGCCGTTGTTGTGCTGGGTGCCGTCGGGGTCCCGCGACCAGAACACCAGGAAGAATGGCTTTCCGCTCTCTTTGAATTTCGGCAGCACCACCCGGGTCGCCACGTCGGTGAACCAGCGCCCTTGGACCTCATTGGCGGCGCGCGCGCCGACTTTCCCGCAATCCCCACCGCCGTTGCCGACGCGGCCCGGCGCTACGACGTCGCCGACCTTGGCCGCGACGCTGGCGGCGAGGTCCGGCGGAAGTGCGATGCCGGTCCCGGTCGCATCGTCGATGATGTAAGAGCCTTTGCCGTCGAGCCCCGGGATATCCATCAGCCCGACAGGGCCGAGCTTGCCGATGGCGGCGGTGGAGAGTCCCTTGGCTCGGGCCGCGGCCAGCAGGGTTTCTGGCTCAAGCAGGCCTTGCGGATATTCCGGCGCTTGCATAGCGCGGAGCGCGAAATCGTTTTCGTAGAACGGAACGACCGTGGGCGTGCCGGGCGTGACCGGGATTTTCTTGCCCATATAGAGTGCGTTGCCGAACATGCCGGTGTCGCCGATGTAATGGCCCGTGGACAGCGCCGACGCGTTGGGCATCGTGAAGGTGGGAAACATGGAGTGGGAGTTGGTGAAGTCGACACCTTTGTCGCGAACCTCCGCCATGGTGGGGGCGATATCCGGCGTG
Organism: Fidelibacterota bacterium; assembly: GCA_947470105.1. GTDB lineage: Bacteria > Pseudomonadota > Alphaproteobacteria > Rhodospirillales > Rhodospirillaceae > SHVO01. Next base: position 21,683 of record CANISR010000022.1, read on the forward strand.
ACGATCCCGTAGCGCAGGCCGTCGGGCACGAACAAAATGACATTGCGCGCTGGCGCCTGTGGCGCGTCCGCAGCGTCGGCGGGCGATAGTGCTGCGACGCCGGCGAGGGCGGTGAAGGCCAACAGATGTCTGATCATGACGGTCCCCAGGAAGGAGTTCAGGCCCGCATCCTCGGGGACGGAGAAGACAGGGTCAACGCCAGCTAAGGCTACGGTCACAAAAACTTATTGTGAAGTTCAGCGCAAAGGAGACGCCGCACCCCTGGCTCCACTATAGTTTGCCACATAGCCGTTGACGTTTGCGGCGCTGCCGCCGGGGGCCTACGCATGATCGGATCACGCCGCCAGTTCTTGCAGAACGCTGCCCTGTGGGCCGCGGGGGCCGTGGCTGCGCTTGCGCCGTGCCGGGTGATCGCGGCCCCGACGTTCCTCAACGATCCTTTCCAGCTCGGCGTGGCCTGCGGCGATCCGACGTCCGACGGCTTCGTGTTGTGGACGCGGCTTGCGCCGGACCCGTTCGATCCTATGGCGCTGCCCCCGGAAGCCATCGCGGTGAACTGGGAAATCGCCACCGACCGGGCGATGAAGAAGATCGTCCTGCGCGGCCAGACGCTGGCCCACCCTGAATTCGCGCATAGTGTTCATGTGGACGTGAACGGGCTCGCGCCCGGACGCGAGTATTTTTACCGCTTTCACACCGGCAACGCAGTGAGCCGTATCGGTCGCGCGCTCACCTGGCCGACGCCGCGGGCGCCGGCCGATCAGGTGCGCCTCGCGGTCGCCTCCTGCCAGGCTTATGACGAAGGCTATTTTTCGGCTTACCGCGACATGGTGGCGCAAGATCCCGCGTTCATCCTGCACCTCGGAGACTACGTCTACGAAACTACCCGCGCCGTTCCGGTGCGGCGCACGCCCGTTGCCGATGCTTATACGCTTGAAGAATACCGTCTGCTGCACGCGGTCTATAAAACCGATCCTGACCTGCAGGCCGCCCATGCCCATTGCCCCTGGGTCTACATGTGGGACGACCACGAGGTCGCCAATGATTACGCCAAGGACCAGGCGGAGAAGACACAGGACCCCGCCACTTTCGTGAAACGCAGGATCGCGGCCTATCAGGCGGTCTATGAACACATGCCGCTGCGCATCTCGGCGCGCGCGGACGCCAACGGGCGGGCCTATATGTTCCAGCGGATGGATTACGGTGACCTTGCCGCGCTCACCTTGCTGGACCTGCGCCAGTTCCGGGACCGCATCGCCTGCCAGACCGAGATCAATCACGGTGGCCGCGTCGTGGACACAACCAAATGCACCGAGGTGACGGACGCGAAACGAACAGTGCTGGGCGACACTCAGGAGCGCTGGTTCAATACCAATTTCATCAAGAACCCGGCCGCCTGGAACGTTATAGCCCAGACCCTGATGTTGTCGGAATTCGACCAGACCACGGACGGCGGCTACGGCGTCTTCACCGATAGCTGGGGCGGCTATCCGGCGGCACGGCGCAAGATCCTGAACCTGGTGCGCGACAAAAAGGTCGCCAACACCATTTCGCTGGGCGGCGACATTCACAGCTTTTTCGTCTCGAACATCCGCGACAACGACAAGGACGAGCGCTCGAATATCCTCATCAGCGAATTTGTCGGCACGTCAATCACGTCGGAGAGCACCAACTTCGATCTCTACTCCGGGTTCCTGCCGAACAACCCGCAAATCAAATTCTTCGACGACCGCAAGCGCGGCTATATGCTGTGCGATGTGACCCGCGCGGTGTGGAAGACCACGTTGCGCACGGTCGATGATGTGCGGGTGCGGGACGGCAGATTCGCGACTTTGAAGACCTTTGCCGTTGAGAACGGCAAATCGGGTGTTCAGGCCGGTTAGACGGCGCAATTCCCGCTAGGCCTGTGGATAAAAAACGCAATAAAATAAGCTAGTTAAAAAATAATGCTGCGCCGCGGTAGGGCAGATTTATGCGTGCCGCCTGACTTCGTGACATTTTATTTGCAGAAAAATGACGCTCTGCCCAGCTCTGTTGCCGAAACAGCGCATTCCGAAACGCAATGCACGCGCAGGCTGAACACCCCCGAATTGAAACAATTCCTACCCCGAACTGTCACGGTCCTCTGATATTGAACCATTACGACGACGTCATGAATGGCGTCTTGGGGTGACGGAATGCAGCCGCATATCGCACTGCACCCATCATTGAAATTTTATCGCTGCCGGCCTGTGCGTATCTGCGGGACGAAGCAAGAAACGATGATGCGTTTACGGACTCTAATTGGGGAATTTTTCATGCACCGCCATCTGAAGCTGCTTCAAGCGCGCGCTTTCTATAGCCATATCTCGAAATTCAATTGGAAAACGAGCGTTTCGGTGCTCGCGCTCGCCTCTGCGTTCAGCGTTCCCGCGCTTGCACAGGAAACCGCCGGCCAGCTCAACGGCCTGATCACGAACCAGCAGGGCGCGCCCGCCGCCGGCGTAGCGATCGAGATCCTTCACGTACCGTCTGGCACCTCGGCCACCGTGACAACGAACGAGCAGGGCCGTTTCATCGGCCGCGGCTTGCGCCTGGGCGGCCCATATAAGATTACCCTGACGCCGCCCGGCGGTTCGCCGGAGCCCGTGAACGACCAAGTGTTCCTCGAACTCGGAACGCCCTACGAGCTGGACTATCCGCTCGGCGGACGCCAGGTGGTGGAAGAAATCGTCGTCAGCGGTGCGCGCGTCGCGTCCGAGCAGAACGGCGCCAGCACCACGATCGATCGAGCGCATATTGAATTGTTGCCGTCCACCGGCGTCACACGCGACTTCAAGGACATCATCCGCATCGATCCGAAGGTGAAGATCGACAAGTTCAACGTCGACGCCATCCAGATCTCCGGCACCAACAACCGGTTCAACCTGCTGACCATCGACGGTATCCGCCAGAACGACGATTTCGGTCTGAACAACGGCGGCTATCCCGGTCCGCGCGCGCCGCTCTCCCTCGATGCGGTCGATCAGATTTCGGTCAATAGCGCCCCCTTCGCAGTAACCTATTCGGGTTTCCAGGGCGGCAACATCAACGTCGTCACCAAGTCGGGCACCAACGATTTTCACGGTTCCGCCTACTTCTTCTATAGCGACAACAACCTTATCGGCGACGAGACCGGCAGCCGTCCGGTCACGGGTCTGTCCTTCAAGGACAAGACCTTCGGCGGCACCGTGGGCGGCCCGATCATCAAGGACAAACTTTTCTTCTTCGGCGGCTATGAGAAGTTCACCACCCAGGCGCCCGTGACCCGCGGCCCGACCGGCGGCGGCTTCACCACCTCCATTCCCCAGATCAGCCAGACCGACTACGACCTCATCAAATCCATCGCCAAGTCGGTCTATAGCTATGACGCTCTCGACCTGCAAAAGAGCCTGCCGGAAAACGACGAGAAATGGTTCCTCAAGGTCGACTGGAACATCAGCGACCAGCACCGCGCCGTGGTTTCATACAATCACGACAAAGGCTCGTTCGTCGTCCAGAACGGCCCGATCGTGCAAACCCCGCTGAGCTCTTCCGGTACCCTTGGCTCCGGTTCTAACTGGTACAGCAACATTCAGGGCGTCGACGCGGTCACCGTGCAGGTGTTCTCTGACTGGAGCGACGAGTTCCGCACGGAGCTGAAGTACGGCTACAAGTACCAGACCGGCGCGCCGACCCCGCTCGGCGACCGTCCGTTCTCGGAAATGCAGGTCATCACCAGCGGCGGCGGTTTGATCTCGGTCGGCCCGGACTTGTCGCGTCACTTCAATAAGCTGACGAACAAGATGAACACGTTCAAGGCCAAGGGCGACTACCTGCTCGAGGACCACACGATCACCGCCGGCTACGAACGCGAAATGCTGGATGTGTTCAACGCGTTCCTGCAGCACGCCTACGGCACCTACACCTTCACTTCGATCGCCAACTTCCAGGCCAAGCAGGCGGCCTCGCTGGTGTTCCAGAACGCCGTCAGCGGCAACGTCAATGACGCCGCGGCGACCTTTGACGCCACCACGGACGCCCTCTATGTCCAGGACGCGTGGCACCTTACCCCGGACCTGACAGTCACCGGCGGCGTCCGCTACGAAATGTACGGCAGCAGCGCGAAGCCGATTCAAAACAACAACTTCCAGACCCGCTACGGTTTCTCGAACACCTCCACCTACGACGGCCGTAGTCTCTGGCAGCCCCGCCTGGCGTTTAACTGGAAGTTCGACAAGGACACAGCCGTTCGCGGCGGCGTCGGTCTCTTCGGCGGCGGCAATCCGAACGTCTGGCTGTCGAACAGCTACTCGAACACCGGTGTCGCCACGTCGATCGTGACCATCACCCGCACCAGCACCAATCCGGCGTTGGTTGCGGTGCTGAACAACCCGGATGGCCGCACCATTCCGGCCATCGTCCAGCAGCAGCTGGTGGCCGGCAACGGCGACGTGAACGCGGTTGATCCGAACTTCAAGATCCCCTCGACCTGGAAGTTCAACCTCGGCGCCGATCGCTCGCTCGATCTCGGGGTGCTCGGTGACGGCTATCTGATCACCGCCGACGTGATCTACGGCCAAGTGAAAGACGGCGTCCTCTGGTACAACGGCCGCCTGGTCCAGACCGGCCAGACTCCCGACGGCCGCCCGATCTACGGCACCCGCCCGGGCTTCACCGCCGGCAACGATATCATCATGACCAATACCCATCGCGGCGACAGCTTCACCGCATCGCTGCAAATGGCGAAGCAGTGGAAGACGGGCTGGGGCGATTTCGACCTGCAGATCGGCTACGCCTACAATCGCTCCCGCGACGTCAGCGGCGCGACCAGCTCGACGGCCTTGTCGAACTACGACAGTTTCGCGGTGTCGAACGTCAACAACCCGACGCTGGGGACCTCGAACTACGAACTGCGCCACAACGGCACTGTTGCCGCCAGCTGGAGCAAGGGCCTGATCTGGGAAGAGGCCAAGACGACGGTGGCGATGTTCGGCAACTTCCGCTCGGGACAGCCCTACAGCTACACCTTCTCGGGCGCCAGCCCGGTGTTCGGCGATCCCCGCCAGGGATCCCGCCAGCACCAGCTGTTCTATGTGCCGCGGGACGCGAGCGAAGTGAACCTTGCGGGCGGACTGACCTGGGACCAGCTCAACGCCTACATCATGGCGAACGGGTTGGATAAGTACCGTGGCCAGATCGCCCCGCGTAACGCTTTCACCAGCTCGCCGGTCGGGGTGGTCGACCTGCACCTGCAGCAGGACATCCCGATGCCTGTTCTCGAGAAGTCCAAGCTGGCGTTCACCCTGGATATGTCGAACTTCACCAATCTCCTGAACAACAACTGGGGCCGCATCTCGCAGTACGGCTTCCCGTATGTCGTGCCGGTCGTGCAGGCGACCGCCATTTCGGGCGGCAAGTACACCTACACCGGCCCGATCCAGACTCCGAACAAGACGGTGCTTGCACGTCAGTCGGTGTGGGGCATCAACTTCGGTATCCGCTACTCGTTCTAATCAGAAGCAGGCCTGACTATGGAAAAGGGCCTCCCGCAGGGGAGGGGGTATAGTGATATCCAACGGAAATTAATCCGTCCCATAACAAACAAACGGCCCCCTCCTCGCGGTGGGGGCCGTTATCCTATGGAATCACCGATACCCTAGGAAATTCATACAAGCCGCTGAAATGGATAACCTCGTGGCAATTCATGTGTTCTGCCAAAAGACATGCTCAGAAAATTCAGCAAAGCTGACCACATCTAGAGGGCTGATTTTGGGGCGCATCGAACTCGGGCCAGCATCATTCCCCAAAATGGCCTCCTTACCCCCCTCAAACCATGTAAGTTGGCTGATGCCTTGTGCCGAACAAAAAAAATGGAATTGGGGTGCGCGATTTGATGACCGCGCAGCCTCAAGAACGGAGATCGTGGAGTACGACTGCACCCCATGAGTTACCCTACGCCTCAAATAGAAATTGGAGCGACACTACCGGGCACTGACATAGCCTCCGCGCCTATGGCGCTCGCAATGACAGATCTTCACATGCGTTACGTTGCCTCCAGCCCTGGGTGGAGGCAATTGTACGATCTGAAAGAAGATCCAATTGGTAAGTCCCACTACGAGGTATTTTCTGACATCCCCGAACGCTGGAAGCAGCTTCACCAACGTGGACTTGCAGGGGAGGCTTTGAGCTCTGACGATGACGAGTTCAACCGAGAAAGCGGCAAGACGCAGTCTTTGCGTTGGAAAATATGGCCCTGGCGCGACGCCGCAAAGAATATCGCCGGACTCGTGATGTTTGCCGAGGATATCGCCCAGCGTAAGGACGCTGAAGAACGCTTTCGCGAATCCCGCCAACTCCTCGAAGGTATAGTCCAGACTGTTCCACTCACGATCTTTGTAAAGCGCGCTAGCGATTTGCGATTTGTTCTGGTCAATCGCACAGCGGAAAAGGTCCTCGGATATTCGAAGGATGAGATTCTGGGTAAGGGAAACTACGACTTATGGCCGAAGGAGCAGGCTGATCATTTCACCACTGCGGATCGACGGGTGCTGGCATCGAAGGAAGTTGAGAAAATTGTGGAGGAGCCGATCACGATTGCGGACGGTGAAATTCGCTATCTAGACACGTGGAAAGCCGCCTTGTGCAATGAGGGGGGCAATCCAGAATATTTACTTGGCATTTCACTCGACGTTACCAGCAGAAAGTCCACCGAGGAACATCTTCGCCAAGCTCAGAAGCTGGAGGCGGTTGGTAAGTTGACGGCCGGCGTAGCGCACGACTTCAACAATCTTCTTGCCGTTATTCAGGGGAGCCTCGATCTGATGGGCGAGGAGGTGCAGGGTGTGCCTAGACTGACCAAGTGCCTCGAAGTGGCACTGAACGCCACAGTGCGGGGCGCGGCACTCACGCAACATCTGCTGTCGTTTGGTCAAAAGCAGGCGCTGTCGCCAACTCTGACTGATCTGGGTGCGGAGGTGCGGGGGGTCACAGATCTGCTCCGCCGGACAATCCCTGCGTCTGTCGCACTCGAAGTCATTGTCAATCCCCAGCCAATTTCGGTGCGGGTTGATAAGGGCCAACTCGGCAATGCTCTTATCAATCTTGCTGTTAATGCCC
>CANISR010000023.1 GCA_947470105.1 Fidelibacterota bacterium
CGCAGTCTTGCCCTGCGCCATCAGAACCTCGATCTGCCTTAACTTGAAAACAATCTGCTCTGCGCCTAATCCACGTTTGCCCATCGTTAGCTCCTTCTATACGGGTCAATTCTCTCAAATCGACCGGCACAGAAAAAGCCGTCAGGTCAATGCCATGCGCTGGGCCACGAGCAATTTGAACTGGGTCTCATCGTCCACGACATAATCGAAATCTCCCTGCCCCCTCGGGCGATACGTCGAGCCGCACAGGTACGCGGCCGGCATCTGCGACCAGCCGGGGCCACCGCCCTGCGACAGGTCGGGGGAAAAATCGCACAGGCCGTAGCCCTTGATGTCAAGCCAAGCATGGGTTTCAAAGAACAACTGCCCCATCGTTTGAATGGCAGTCGGGCCGAAGATGGCCGCTTGGCCTTCGCAGATGACAGCCGAAAGGCCAAGCAAAGTGGCGAATATTGAAAGAAGCAACGCGCTGTCCCGGCACATCACTCCAGCATCCAGGACACCTCGCGCCGTCTTCGTTATTGGCCGATTGAGAAGGTGCCGCAGTTCCCTGAAGAGGGAGGGGTTAGCAAGCGATCGCTCAGCCCGCTTGGCCTTGTATCCAGACCCCGTCTTTTCTGCCCCGTCCATGCCCCAAACGCATCCCTTGCGGAATTCAGCAAGCGCCACAACCGATTTAAATCTAAATGATGGCCTGAGGCACCTCAAGCCACCCGCCCCTGATTTAAACGGCAGGCGAGCCGCTTCCCTGCGGCGCCTGATTGAAGGCGGCTATATAACCAGAACTACGGCTTCAGCCGGATCATCATTGGCGTCAGGGGGCCTTCGACCTTGAAGGCGGAGTCTTCCAGGCTGGGCGGGCCGAAGTTGATCGGCGGGTTGTTCGAAACCCCATAGGGCTCAGCGGGAAGGCCCAGGAAGTTCTTGTCGAAATGCCGGTTCGCGTTCTTGTCGTGATAGATGGCAATGGCGTAGGTGCCGGGTGCGGCCACCGGCACGCACATCTTGGTCTCACCCTTCACCGCCGGCACGCGCACGCGCACCAGGTGCTGGCCGCCCTTGAGCCAGCGATCCGGATTGTTGTCGTGCATGTCGGCGGTAATGAGGCCGCGGCCGTCTTTCACGTTCTGTACCGTCAGCAACACGGAATACGGTCGTTCATGGCATGGCATCGCCGCCATGGCCGGCGGCTCGATGTCCTCACTGCCCACAGTCACGGCGGCAAAGGCCGGCGCGGTGAACAGCATGACAGCAATGCAGCAGGCAAAGCGGATGGGAATCTCCGAAATAGACCAACAGAACAACGTCGCGCGTTTTAAGTTCCTACGCTTTAAGTTTAGAAGCGAGGCCGCTTGATTTCACGTTAACGCGAGGGCTACTTCCCTTTCGTCAACGCTTCCATCTGATCGATGATGGCGGCCGTGCGCGCCACCAGAGCGCGGTAGGGTGCTGGGTTTGAAAGGTCCAGCCCCGCCCGTTTCAATATATCGGTCGGATAATCCGATCCACCGGCCTTGAGCACATTCAAATAAGTGTCACGGGCCTTGGCGTCGCCGCTCTGGATGTTCTTGGAGAAGAACGCCGCCGCGGCGATGGAGGTCGAATACTGGTAGACATAGAAGTCGTTATAGAAGTGGGGAATATAGGCCCATTCCGAGGCATAAGTGTCGTCGATCTTCACCACGCCCTGGGCGTCGCCGAAGTAGCGCTTGAGCAGGTCGAGGTAGATCTTATCGAGGACTTCCCCGGTCAGGGGATCGCCCCGCTCCACGGCCTCGTGAGTCTTGAGTTCAAACTCGGCGAACATGGTCTGGCGGTAGAAGGTGCCGCGGATGAGTTCCAGCGCCTCGTTGAGATAGTACAGCTTCTCTTCCGGCGTCTTGGCGTGAGCAATCACATAATCCTGCAACAGCATCTCGTTGGTGGTCGAGGCGATCTCGGCCAGGAAGATCGGATAGTCGGCGGTCTCGTACGGCTGCGCCTTGGTGGCCAGCACGCTGTGCATGGCGTGCCCCCACTCGTGGGCCACGGTGGACACGCCGTCATAGTCGTCGGTGTAATTGATGAGCAGGTAAGGATGCACGTCGTAAGCGCCGGGATTCATATAGGCGCCCGAGCGCTTGCCGGGTTGCGGGTACATATGCACCCAGCGCGCGCCGAAATTCTTGCCGAGCGTCGCGACATAGTCCGGACCCAGTGGCGCTACCGCGCTCAGGATCAGCTTCTGGCCTTCGTCCGGCGTGAACGACACCTTGCGCTCCACCAGCGGCACGTACATGTCGTAGTAGCGCAGCTGGTCGACTTTCAGCAGGCGTTTGCGGATGGCGTAGTAGCGGTAGATCACGGGCAGCGCCGCGTTGGTTTCGGCCACCAGGGTTTTGTAGACCGTGTCGGGCACGTTGTTGGCGGCGAGGGCCGAGGAAAGCCCGGTGTCGTAGCGCCGCGCCTTGGCCTTGAACACCTGGGCCTGGACGCTACCGCTTAAGGTGGCGCCGGTGGTGTTCCTGAACTTGCCCCAGGTGCCAAAGAAGGCGTCGAATACTTTCTTACGGTCATCGCGATTCTGCACGTCGCGGGTGGCGGCGTAGCCCTGGCTGTCCAGACGCTTGGTGCTGCCGTCCGCCAGGGTCACCGTCGGCCATGGAATATCCGCGTTGGCCAGCAGCGAATATGCAGTGTCGGGCGCATTGCTCACCGCACCCGCCGCCGCCAGCACGCCTTCGGCCTCGTCGCCCAAAGTATGCTCGGCGCGGCGCAGGGTGTTGCGCAGGCGATACGTGAAATTCTTGAGCGCCGGTTCGGCGGTGATGAACTGCTCCACCTTGGTGCGGCCCATGCCGACCAGCTCGGGGTTCAGGTACGACGTGGCCTTGTCGAATTCCGTATGCAACAGCTCGCCCTTCTGCGTGAGCTGCTGATTGGCGCCGATGCGCGTGTCTTCATCGTGCTTGAGGCCGGCATAGGTCTCCAGCCGGTCGAGGCGCCTATTCACTTCCGAGATCGCCCGAAGAGCCTTGGCGAGCGTCGCTGCGTCCTTGCCTAAGGTGCCTTTGTAAGCTGCGAGCCCGGGCAGCGCGTCGACGATGGCTTTCCGGTCGGCTTCCCACGCGGCTTCGTTGGGATAGAGTTCGCTCAGATCCCATACATATTTAGGGTCCGTTACCGGCGCATCCGCCGCGTATACAGGGCCGAAGGAAACCGCGAGAGCGAGCAGAAGACCAGAGGTCAGGCGGCGCATGATGTCCTCACACCAGATTGAGAATGACAGGCGGCATGCCGTCCATGGCGAATTCCAGCACGTTGCCGGCGCCGTAGAATTGGCTTTTGACGATGGAGCCGGTGATGATCGGATAGCCGGCCTTGATGGTCTGGCCGCGCTTGCCGAAATGCCCGGCGAGCCACGCCACCACCGCCAGCGGATCGCCGCCGATGGTTTCCGCGGTGGTACCGCGCTCGGTCAGAACCCCGTTGACCTTAAGCGTGCCCGGGCGGTTGGCGAGATCGAGGTCCAAGGGCGCCGGGGGGCCAATGACGATGCCCGCGTTCCAGGAATTGTCCGAGGCCAGGGACTTGGCGTCGAGCTTGGTCAGATCGGCGGCACGATCCTCGATCAGTTCATAGGAACTGTGGATCGAGCGCAGGTTCCGTCGCACGTCCTCGACCGTGACCGGTCCAGCCATGTCCTTGTCCAGCACCACACAGGTTTCCAGCTCGGCGGAAAAGCGCACATAGTCCGCGACCTTCACCGTGTGGGGCGAGGTATGGATGCGATTTGCCAGCACCTGGCCGGCGGCGGGTTCATGGATGCCCAGCCAGTCGCGAGTTTGTTTGGAACTCAGCGCGATCTTGTAGCCACCGACCGTGGTTTTGAATTTCGCGCACAGTAACGCCACATAGGCGTCCTGGATGTCGTGGGCGTCGTCCACCGTGGGGATGCGCTCGGGGATCGCCTTGAATATCTCGCGGCGTTCGTGCTGGTCGAAGATATCCCGCGCGAGTGCCTGTACATCCGATTGAGCAAGCATAGACCGAGCATCCCCCCGAAATACGCGAGAGGTCGCCCCCCGCGCTTTGACATCAGCGCAGGATAAAGCACCGGCCCGAAAAGGCAGGAGGAATTCTACGCGAGCCTAATCTATTCAGCGGGAAGCTTGATGGCGTCCAACGGTTCCGGGAGGCCACCGCGGAAGGTGGCGACGACACCGGTGGCGTCGTCGTCCTCGAACCTCCGGACAATGATCACCGGCTGGGGATGGTACTTGGACTGGGTGGAGGCCAAGGCGCGGGCGCGTTCTTCGGTCGGCACATCGGCCACCCAACGCAGGGAGCGGCTCGGCTGTTCGCAGTAGAGAGTGTACATCTGGACGTCCTGGGTCGGGGAAACACGCCAAAAGCCAGCAACTAAGGGTTGCACGGGCACTTTCTTAACGCGATTTCGCGCCGGAGGTTCCCGGCTCGCCGCACTTTCTCCTAACCCATTGTGATAAATACCTGAAATAGCCGCGCAAGTTTGGCGAAGGTCGCCCGTTTTCAAAGTAGAGGACCCCCGACAGGCCGGGCGTTAGTACCGGCCCGAACTGCCCTAAACTTGACATACCGCAGGGGTATCAATGCTTTGACCAAAACTCAGAAAACCAGCCGAACGCCGCCAATCGGAATAAAGTAACGCCACCCGGCGTCCCATTCAGTAAGGGCGTCCCAACGCCCAGAACCACCCCGAGGAGATTCCGCATGAACCTGATCGCAAAACTCTCGATCGCCGCCCTTGCCGTATCGACGCTCGCGACCCCGGCCATGGCCCGCGACGCCGCCGACGGTAAGCCGCTCACCTGCATCAACCTGATGTCCATGGGCGAGACTCCCGTGATCAATGAACGCACCGTCCTCGTCAAAATGAAGACGGGCGCCACCAACTATAAGCGCATGGATCTGGCCGGCCCGTGCAACGGCATCGAGTACAAGGGCTTTGGTCACCAGACCGGGTACAACGAGCTGTGCACCTCGGACACGCTGACGTCGCTCGCGACCCCCGGCACGATCTGCAAGATCGATCGCATCGTCGATATCACCGACGCAGAAGCCAAGGACCTGCTCAAGAAGAAGTAGGGCCACCCACCTTTCGCACGAAAAAGGCCTCCGGCATTTCGCCGGGGGCCTTTTTCTTTGGCCGCAACTTACCTCGGCGCCTCGCGTTCTGACGCTTATCGTCATCACATGAGGATCACCATGAAATCCGCTCTTCTCGCCGTTGCCCTGCTCACCACTGCTGTCGCCGCCGGCGCCGCGCCCGCCTTTGCCCAGGGCGCGCCCCAAACCGTCGTCAACATGAACGTGGCCAATGTTTCCAGCGGCTGGCGCGCCACCAAAATCATCGGCGCCACCATCGTTAACGAAGCCGAGGAAAAAGTCGGCACCATCGACGACCTGATCGTCAGCCGTACCGACCGCATTCCCTACGCGGTGATCTCGGTCGGCGGCTTCCTCGGCGTCGGCAAGAAACTGGTCGCCGTGCCCATGGCCAACCTGCAGTTCAGCATGGACCACACCCTCATGGCCGGCGCCGACAAGACCATGCTGAAGGCGATGCCGGAATTTACCTACGCCAAGTAACAAGCGCCCTGCCCGCCCTGGCGCCGCAAGGCGTCAGGGCGCCGCCCATATTGCAGCGCATATAGAATCTATGCTGCAATGCAGTTTCACCGCGTGATTCCACGGCGTGATTCTGCAGGGGGCACTTTATGAATACAAAACTGAAATTCGCGGCTGTTGCGGCCGTGGGTCTGGCGCTCGCGGGCTGTTCCAAGCCATATGCGGTGGCGGAGAAATCGGTGGCCGACCTCAACGCCGACCTGGCTGCGGGCAAGGTCACCTCCGCCGCCCTCACCCAGGCCTATATCGACCGCATCAAGAAAGAAGACAAAGTCACCAACTCGGTGCTGGCGATCAATCCCAAGGCAGCCGAGGCCGCCAAAGCCTCCGACGAGCGCCGCAAGGCCGGCAAACTGCTGGGCCCCCTGGACGGCATCCCGATCCTGATCAAGGACAACATCGACTTCGCCGGCATGCCCACCACCGCCGGCTCCCTGGCGCTGAAGGACAACATCCCGGCGCAGGACGCGCCCATGGTCAAACGCCTGGTGGACGCGGGCGCCGTGATCCTTGGCAAGACCAACCTCTCCGAATGGGCCAACTACCGCTCGTCGTGGTCCACCAGCGGCTGGAGCGGCGTCGGCGGCCTGACGCGCAATGCCTATGACACGCGGCGCACCGCCTGCGGTTCAAGCTCCGGGTCCGGTGCGGCCGGAGCACTTAGCCTCGCCGCCCTCACCATCGGCACCGAAACCTCGGGCTCCGTCACCTGCCCCGCCGGCATGAACGGCCTCGTCGGGTTGAAGCCCACCATCGCGCTGGTGGCGCGCACGGGGATCATCCCCATCAGCCATAACCAGGATACGGCCGGTCCCATGACCCGCACCGTCGCGGACGCCGCGGTGCTGCTCACCGCCATGGCCGGCAGCGACGCCTCCGACCCGCAGACAGCGGAAGCCGACGCCCACAAGGCGGACTACGTCAAAGGGCTCAACAAGGATGCGCTCAAGGGTGCGCGCATCGGCGTCATGCGGTTCCAGAAGGGCTACACCCCGGAGACCCAGGATATCTTCGAGAAGGCGCTCGTCGCCCTCAAGGCGCAGGGCGCGGAGTTGGTGGACATCGAGGATTTCAAGTTCGAAGACCTGTCCGGCTATAAGGGCAACATCATGCAGACGGATTTCAAAGCCGATCTGAATGCATACCTGGCGAAAATGCCCGCCAACGTGAAGACCCGCACCCTTGCGGACCTGATCGCCTTCAACAAGTCCGAGCCCAGGGAAACCGTGCTGTTCGGCTACGACACGTGGGAGAAAGCCGAGGCCACCACCGGCTTCGAAGACCCGGATTATATGAAGCTCAAGGAAGTCGCCCAGCGCACGCGGGGCCCGGAAGGCATCGACAAGCTACTCACCGACAACAACGTCGTCGCCCTGGTGCAGCCGACCGGTGAACCCGCCGGCCTCATCGATACCGCCACGCATCTGCGTAACGGCGCCGGCGGGCCATCGGCAGCCGGCATTCCCGCCGTCGCCGGCTATCCGCACCTGACCGTGCCCATGGGCGCGGTGTCTGGTTTGCCGGTCGGCATTTCCTTCATCGGCCCCAAGTGGTCCGAACAGACGCTGTTGAGCCTAGGCTACGCCTACGAACAGTCCACCCATATGCGCAATGCTCCGGATGGTAAGGCGGGACACGGACCGCTCTAGCTCACGCATCGGTGAAGGATGAATTGTACCAGGTATAATCAATCCGCGGCGCAGAAGAGCGCCATAGCCACAAAGGGCCGCGGGAGAAATTCCGCGGCCCTTTTTGTTTGGCTAGGTCGGCACTTCGGCGTGGCGCAGCGCGAACAGGCGCATCGTGCCAAAGCCCTTGGGCAATTCGGTCTGCCCGACATATTCGCTGCGGAACTGCCCGGTCGCCTGGAGCGCCAAGAGGGCCGCGAACGGCTCGCTGACATAGACCGTGCCCGGAACCGCGACAGGTTCGATGCGCGCGGCGATGGTGACATGGGTGCCGTAAAAATTGGGCGTGCCAAGAAACGGATTGGTGAGTTCGGCAACCGGCCCGAAATGCCCGCCGATACGCAATGCCAGATGCGCAGGGAGCGCGGCAGCGGCGAGATCGATACCGGCGAAACTTGCCTGCATGGCGAGTGCCGCGGTCGCCGCATCGGCGATGGACTCGCAGACCACGTGAATGCCATCGCCCCAGGTGGCGACCAGATCGGGTGCGGACGGCAAGCCGCGTAGGGCGCCCGCGACCGGCGCCAGGATATGTTCGACGAAGGGCCGGATCTCGGCTTCCGTCAGTTTGGAAAAGCCGCGCACGTCGCCAAACAGCATGGCCTTGAGCCGGCGCTCCGTACTGCGGGCGGGCGTCGCGGCGGACGCAGGAGCCGATGCGCGGCGGGGGAATTCGACCACGACCTGCGGCAGTTTGGTGACGGCCCAACGCGCCACATCGGCGCCGGTGCCGGCGACACCGGCGCTCGGCGCGCCGTCCCAAGCCGCCAGCTGGCACGCCCGCGTGCGCAGCATGTCGCCGTGGCGGATGGCGAGCCCCATGGCGAATTCCGACCCGAAGGCAAAGACCACATCGTCATCGAAGTCGTTCTCATGGCTGGCGATGCGGAACGTGGTGGCGCGGCCTTTACAGTCCTGATAGCGGGCGACCCAGCCGTCGCCGAACGGCGCCACGGAGCGGGCCAGGAATGTCTTTTCATTCATGGGCAGGACCACATGCAATTCCGCGCCCCGGGCGAGTACGGCCTCGGCGACGACGATATCCGCACCGGCGGCGAGCGCTCCGAAGGCGGCGCACGGCCGCAACCGGTCGAGGGCCGTGCCGATCTTGCCGGTGAGTGCTATCATCGCCTCGGGTGTAGTGGTGGCTTCGCCGAACATATGCCCGCAGTAGCTCACCGGCGGCGGCGGGCTGTGATGATCGAGCCAATCGCGATCGAGTTTGAGTGTGGCGCAAATAATGTCGAGTTGGCGCAGGGTGCTGGCGTGGGCGGTGTAGTTGTGCGGATCGAGCGCAATGGCCGCCGCCAAGGCCCGTTCGGCGTCATCGAGGCGTCCCAGCAGAAAATGGGCTTCGGCGCGGGTAGCGGCGCGGTAATAGGCGTCGCCCGCGTGGTCATCTCCCGGCGCAGACAAATCCTTGAGCACGGCGCGGGCGAGGTCCGATGACCGCGCCAGATCACCCGCGACCAGCGCCATGGTCGCCACATTGATACCGGGATAATAATCGCGATGAAGCGCATAGGCCTCGCCGTAGCGCGCTGCCGACTCTCGCGCGACCTGGCGCCGGGTCTCGCCGGAGGCGGCAAAGGCAAGGTCCTTGAGCAACCGCCCGCCCAGCGAGATCGCGTCCACATGATCGTGCACGTCATTGAGGCCGAGGCGCAGGTACTCGCGGCGCGCCTGGCTGACGGCCCCACCCCGCGCCAGCAGCAGGACGGCGCGGTGGCGAAGCTGAATACTGGTAGGATCTTCCACCAAGCCCGCTGCGATGGTGTCGTAAGCAGCGAGCAAATCACCGCCGAGTTCAAGCCGGGCCGCTTCGCGCAGAGCCGCTTCCGTCACGACGCTAGGACTCATTGGCGGCACAGTTCTTTGAACTCACTCCGGCGATAGCCGCTGGCGCAGATTGGCAGCAGCAAGGCAGTGAGCCCCTGCTGATCTTTGAGCCGCTTGCGAGCCAAGGCGCCCAAGACCGCAGCGCGGGCGTTTGTGGCAGTTCCGACGCGATCGGTAATCGCCAGCGCCTCGCGCCAATAATCGACAGCATGCGGCGCTCTCCCTGTGGCAACATCGATATCGCCGGCGAGGAGATTCCCTTCGGCCTTCAGCAGCAGAGATTCCGGCTCGTCCGGTGTGCCGCTCAATATGTCATCAGTTAACCGGAGCAATTCGTCGAGTCCCGCCTTAGCCAGACTGTAGGAGGCGTCGGCAAAATCTCGGCGGGCCGAGACCATGAGCAGATTTCCCATGACCCGGATGCTTACCGCGCGATTGATATTGGGGATACCGGCGATTTCTCGCCCAATCAACATGGCTGTTTGGATTCTTCGACGGCTTTCCTCCAACTGGCCAAGATCCAACAGGGCCTCCGCCGCACCAATATTGGACCTCGCCATGAGCTGGGCCCACCATTTATTCTCCCGGTCCGCCCGCCCCAGGCCATCGCCAATCAACGTGGCCGATCTGAAATCCTCCAGGGCCTCGGAAGGCCGGCCTTTCTCCATAAGCATGCCGCCCCTGGAAGCGAGGGCGACAAGGCGCGCCTGTGTCAACGTCGTATTCTTCGGGTCCAGTCTTTCGACTTCGCGGTAAACCTCCAATTCGCGTTCCCGCAGGACTATGGCATCGTCGATTTTGCCAATCGCTCTCTCGGCATCAGCCCCCCAGGCGAGAATCTGCCCGAGATCGATATTCAGCCCCACCAGTTTCGTCTGTTGCTTAGATTTGTCGGCTTCCTTGACGAATGAAGCGAGCGGCGGCTGTTGCGCGATGACTTGCTGCTGCGAGTGGGCCGCCAAGGTAAAATCCTCAAGCGCCTCGCTTGTGCGCGACATCCGGATTCGCACGGCCCCCAGATTTGTCAGGGCGCTCGCGAGTTCCGCCCGCCAAATCAGATTGTCAGGCTGGCTATCGACCAATCGCGCAGCAAAGGCCCGGTACTTAATGAAATTGCGCTCCGCATCGGCATACCGGGCATTTCGGAAATTTCCGTAGCCGACCCAGTATTCGCTTTGGGCGTGGTCGAATATCCGCTCAGAATTCTGCGGGTCGGCATCATGTAGCGCAGAAGTCATTGCATATGCTTCGTCAAACTGACCCGCCGCATCTTTAGCCCGTCCCTGCGAATAAAGCACTTCACCGGATAGCAGTTTTGTCCGAGCTAGGCGCGCTTTGGCCTGAGAGTCGATTTCGTCCGGGCGAAGAGATTCGAAATAGCGTTGAGCCTGACTGCCAACCGCTTCCAGGGAATCGAGCCGCCCTACGGGTTTGAGCTTGTCCCTCAGGTCACCGAGCATGAAGTCGATGAGGCCTTCCGCCTGGTCCTTTTGTCGGCGTGCCGCGTCACGGGCCACAATCGCCTCATTTCGCGACGTCACGGCAAGAATGGACAATACGGTCATTGCGACGACAACGGCGGCCATCACACATGAAAGCGCGAACAATTGCTTGTTGCGGCGCTGAACTTCCCGCCGGATCAACTCATCCAGTTCGACTCCGAGCAGACCGGCGAGGACCTTCATTTTGGCCAGGCGTTCCCCGTCCTTTCCCGGCCGAAGATCCGCCGCGACTGGTTCTGCGGGCCGCGCCGAAAGTTCGCCGTTCTCCGTCACTTGGAATCGCAACGCCGGGGCAAAACATTCCTCAGCCTCCCGCCCCGGCATCCCGGTCGAGAAAGGCTCACCTTCGAGGATGACCGCAATGATGCTTTCCGGTCCTTTCAGTCTTTTGAAATTGACTATTTCCTGATTGACCCACTTCGACCGTGCAGACGCGGGGGAACATAGGACAATAAGGAACTGGGAGCGGTGGAGAGCTTCGTTGATTTGGCCACTCAAATCCGCCGAGACCGAAAGTTCGTCGCGGTCGCGGAAGATTTTTCCGACTGTTTTCCCGAGCAGCCCAGAAGCCGTCGCACGTCCCACGAGGCGCGGTGGAACCTTGTAGGACTCGAGCTGGCGGTGGAGCCACCTGGCAATGCGCGCGTCTTGATGGCTATAGCTGATGAAAGCGCGGTACGAACCCGCATCGCTAGCCGAATGGGGAGTACTTCCGCGATTTCCGGCCGCGCGATACGGGTCCATTTCAGGCGTCTAACTTAAAATCCGTCGTTCTCAATAATTGGATCGAATGGCTGCTTCTTCGAGAGGCCAGATTTCGTATTATAAACGTAAAGCTGATAGCGCAACGATCGCTTCACTGCATTGGCCCGCGGATTGAACCAGGCCGTCAACCGCGTATCTGTGCGATTGAGTCTATATAGAATTTCACGAGAGCCGACTGTCGTAAGCTCGACCGCTTCCGCAGCATTTTTCCACCCAACTTCCATTGGATAAACACCCGTCGGAACGTCCTCAGCAAATCTCCAATTATCCGCCACCGAATCGGGATCGATTTCCCAGATCAATGTCCGCTTCTCGCCTTTACGAAGATGTATGTGGGGTTCGTCAGGCGCAATCGTGACATTTCCCGCAGCGTCAATATCTATGAGCAATGTGCAGCGGTGCTGACCTCCATCCTCGTTGTCGCCAAGTTTCGTGTGCCAATCCAGGTCAGTTTTTTTTTCCTTTTTGTACCGTCCCCTTGGTCCATCCGACCGGAATATCCAAAATTTTTCGCTGCTCTCCGAGAGCATGCATTCGTTGGCGTTTGAGCTCATCAGTCAACTTTTGCAGCCGAGCATCGAGATCAGCGATTTCGCGAACAATTTCTTTCTCCGTCATTTCATCCCCCATCCCGGCGTGTTCGCCGGCTTACGGCCGGTGTTTACCGGTCCGCGGCGCGCTCAGTACCCGTGGTTCTCAGGGCGCCTCATCACATATGTGATTGTGAGAAGCGTAGTGGAGCGGAGGGCAATGAACCAGGGGTCGACGTGATTCGCTGTAGTGACGGCAATAACCGAATACAGATCTGGGGCTGCCCCAAGTAAAACGTGCTGCCTTTAGTACCCTGCACAAAATAGACCGGCAATTTTCACAGCTATTGCGCGTACAGTCGACACGTCCGCCCGCCGCATCGTTCACGCCGGACGCCGATTCTCACACCGACCGCACGCGGTCGGTCCACATCAGGACGCGGCGGCTGAGGTGTTCGAGCACGAACCGCAGCAAGGGGTCGGCGTCGGCGAGCCGCTTGGCGAATACCGTCCCGTCAATGACCAGTAGTTCGCAACCGTCCTTGGACATGGTGGTCGCGGTGCGTTTGCCGTCATTCTGAAGCAGGGCGAGTTCACCGAACAATTCGCCGCCGTGCATGCGGTTGATGACGACGATGTTACCCTTGGCGTCATCGACCGTGACCTGCACCTCACCCTTGAGGATGACGTAAGCGCAGTCCGCCGGCTGGCCTTCAAGGAAGATCACCTCGCCCGCCGGAACGCTGCGGCGTTTAGACAAAAGCGCGGCAAGGTCTTGATTGTGGAAGTCAGTCATTGCGGCGCACCTCCGTGAGTCCGAAAACGGCGCGGGTATCACGCCGCGTCAGTGATACGCTTCCATCATATCCAGGGTCGATTCCACCTGGATGTGGTCGAAGTGTTCATCGAGCCATTTGTCCGTGGTGGCGACGCCGAGATCATAGAGATGCCGCAGGAACTCCCAGTCGGCGTTGAACTTGGAGGATGCCCCCAGGTGGCTCATCTCCTCCTCAGCGGCGATCATGTGGAAGTTGACCTGATGGAACGGCGTATCCTTCAGTTTGCCCTCGTCGATCAGTTTTGAGATGGTTGCTATGCCACTCATCTCGCGGATCAGCGTGGCGTTGAAGCTGATTTCGTTGATGCGGTTCAGGATTTCGCGCGCACTTGTGGGTGCGGCGGGGCGCTTCATCGGGTTGATTTGCACGATCATGACGTCCTTGCTGACGCATTCGTGGATCAACGGGCCGATGGCGGGGTTGGCGAGGTAGCCACCGTCCCAATAGGGTTCCCCGTCGATCTCCACCGCCTGGAACACGATCGGCAGGCAGGCCGAGGCCATCAGCGCGTCCACGCTCATCTCAGCGGTGCGGAACACCTTGAGCTTGCAGGTGCGCACGTTGGTGGCGGAGACAAACAGCTTGATGTCCTTGCGCTTGCGAAGGGCTTCGAAGTCCACCTGTTCAGCCAGGATGTCGCGCAAGGGATTGAGATTGAGCGGGTTGGTCTGATAGGGCGAGAACATGCGGGTGACCATGTCGGCGAACATGAAGCCCGGCGAGCCGTCGACGTTCCACTTTTCGTCGCCTTGCAGGAAGCCGGGCATGAAGCCCGCGGCCGATGACATGAAGGCCCGCGCGCTGACAGCCTTCCAGAAGGTATCGAGGCTGTCGATGGCGCCTTGGCGGCCGCCCTTGATGAAGCCGTCGGTGAACACCACGGCATTCATGGCGCCGGCGCTGGTGCCGCTGATGCCGTCGATGAAGATGCGGCCGTCGCGCATGAGCCGGTCGAGCACGCCCCAGGTGAAGGCGCCATGTGCGCCGCCACCCTGAAGCGCCAGGTTCAAGCGTTTGCGTTCGTTCTTCTTCGTCTTCGCCATGCCCCCAGGCAGACCCCTCGATACAGACTAGATAATACCGAGGTTCCCAAACGTAATGGGCGCCTCGCGTTCGAACACTTCGTACATTTTGCGGATGTGGTCTTCCACGTCCGCGGCCGGTGCTTCGGCGGGCGCGAAGCTGGCGGCAAAGGCTTGCGGGTCCACGCCCTTGTGCTTGGCGAGGATGAAGGCTTGCACCACGGCGTTGGCGGCCATGCCACCGCCGGTGACCGGCGAGGCGAAAGATTGCCACTCGCGGCCGCCGGTCTTGGCGGCTTCCAGCGTGCGTTCAGCCAGGACGGCGTTGAGGCGGTCGCAGCTCGCTTTGCGGGCGGCGTATCCGTCCTCGGGCAGGATCGGTTCGGCGGCGCCGACGGCGGCGAGGACCATCAGCGTTTCCAGAATCACCGCGACTTCCACGCCGGCGAGCGTGGGATCCTTGGCGAGTTCCGTGGCCGATTTCGGTCCGCTTTCCAGGGCTTGCACCACGGCGCGGCCGGGTTCGGCCTTAGGCCGCACTTCGCCCAACATGGCGTGGCCGGCGATGCGGTCGAAGTGTTCCACGCCCTGGCCGACCACGAATTTGGTGGCGAGCAGATGATCCTGCGATTCCTTGGTCTGGGCGACCGCACCGCGGCGCCACAGGTCGCGGCGGAAAAGGGTGTTGATATAGAAGTCGCGCAGGGTTTCGCGGGTGGTGATGGTGGGTGCGCTGGCGAGATGCCGGCGCGCCGCCTCAGGCAACTGCGCGTCGTCGATCAGGTCGAGCAAATGGGCGCTGCCGGCGAAAGCCAACCCGGCGGGCCGCAATTCCTTTTCCACGTCGGCGTAATAGAACGGCTGCCAGTCGGAATTGAAGTATTCATGTGCGAGGTAGTCACGCGGGGCCGGCTTGATCATGTGATCCATGCGCTCGGCCATCATCGGGTGGGCGGAGAAGAAGCGCGCACCGTTGTCCTTGACCTGGCCGGCGATGCCGACGCCGGCATTGACCTTGTTGAACAGCGGTTCGGCGCCCAGTTCGAAACCCACCTGCAGCAGGCGGCGCAGCGCATCGACCGGCGCGTTGCCCGGCATGGCGTTGTAGCTGATGAAGGCGTGGCCCTCGGGCTTCAGGTGGCGGTCGAGGATCTTTACGATCTGGTCGCGGCCGGTCTGGCTGATCCAGCCCCACACGCCGTGCATGACGATGCTGTCGAACGGCGCCATGACGCGACCCGGCAGGTCGGCGAAATCGGCCTGGAGGAATTCCACATTGGTGAGGCCGGCGGCCTTGGCGATGTCCTGGGCGGCGGCGATGCATTCGCCGTTGAAGTCGACGCCGACGAAACGCGCGTCGGGATTGGCCGCGGCATGGATCAGGGTCGAGAGGCCCCAGGCGCAACCCAGCTCAAGGTAGGTGTAAGCGCCACCGCGCGGCGGCGCGCTCAGGCCATTGGCGTGCAGCGCCAGGGTGTGAAAGGACGGATTGAGTTCCCGGTGATAGACATTGGGATATGGGACTTCGGTGATATAGCCGGTCTTGAGGTCGGTCACGGGAGCTCCTGAGTGCCTGTACGCAAAGAGGGCGGGAGAATAGCCTGCCCCGCCCCCAATTCCCTAGCCGCTTTTTGGCCCCGGGACTCGCCCAAAATCGGGCCTTTTGGCCCTTAATCCAGAGTCCGGCGGTAGCGCCGGAGCGCCAAGGCCGCCACCACGGTCAGAATGGCCATCAACGGCCACAGGTTGCCCCACACGTCCCCGAGGCCCGCGCCCTTGAGCATGACCGCCCGCACAGCGCGGATGAAATGGGTGGTCGGCAGGGACTGGCCGATGGCTTGGGCCCACACCGGCATGCCCTGGAATGGGAACATGAACCCCGACAGCAGGATCGACGGCAGGAAGACGAAGATGGTCATCTGCATGGCCTGCATCTGGGCGCGGGCCATGGTGGAGAACAAGAACCCGATGGACAGGTTGACCAGGATGAAAAGCGACACCGCCGCCAGGAAGGCGAAGGGGTTGCCTGTGAACGGCACATTAAACAGGAACCGCGCACCGATGAGCATCACCGCCGTTTGGATGAACCCGACGGCGATATAAGGCGTGATCTTGCCCACCATCACTTCCAGAGGCTGCGCGGGCGATGTGAGCAGCGCTTCCAGAGTGCCACGCTCGGTCTCGCGCGTGATGGCGATGGCGGTGATCAGCACCATCGTCATGGTGAGAATGACGCCAAGCAGCCCCGGTACGATATTCACCGCGGTGCGTCCCGCCGGGTTGTAGCGGCGGTGAACCACGGTTTCGACAGGCGTGTCGCCGGGCGTGACATAGGGCCGCAGCGATTGCTGGACGATGCCCGGCAGCGCGCCGGCCCCTGCCCCCGCCGCCACCGGGTCGGAACCGTCGGTGTCGAGCATCAGTTGCGGACGTTCTCCACGCAACAGCTTCTCCTCGAAATTCGGCGGGACAGCCAGCACGAACATCGTGCTCCCGGAGGCGAGGGCTTCATCGGCGCCTTCATGGCTCACCACGCCCTGCATGTCGAAATAGCCGGAGTTCTGCATGCCGTGGATGAGCGCGCGGGTGGCGGGACCGCTATCGCCCATTTCCACTAGCGCCGGCAGATGCCGTGGATCGGTATTGATGGCATAGCCGAACAGCACCAGTTGCGCGACCGGGATGCCCACCATCATGGCGAAGGTCAGCCTGTCGCGGCGCATCTGGATGAATTCCTTGGCCAGCACCGCTTTCACGCGCAGCCATGAAAACGCGCGTTGGTTTTTAAGCGGGTGGATTTTAGGCGGGGGACTATTAAGGGGCGGGGTCATTTGAAATTGTCCTCGGCCCCGCCCATCAAATAGATGAACGCTTCCTCCAGACCGGTCTTGGCTTGCATGACGTCGTGATCGCCGCGGAACGGCGCCACCGCCCGCTCCAAAGCGGCCTCGTCGCGGCCGCTCACATGCAGCGCAGAACCGAACCGCGCCACCTGATCTACACCGGGGGCGCCGGTGAGCTGTTTGTAGATCTCATGCAGATGGGCGCCCTCGATGCGCCACGTGTGCAGGCCGACCTCTTTCGGGATGTCGGCGGCCGGCGCATCAATGAGCTTACGGCCATAGGCGATAAAGGTGATGAAGTCGCATTGCACGGCTTCATCCATATAGTGCGTGGAGACTAGCACCGAAACGCCTTTGTCGGCCCGGTCCCGGATACGCTCCCAGAAATCGCGCCGCGCCTTGGGATCGACGCCGGCCGTGGGCTCATCGAGCAGCAACAGTTCCGGTTCATGCAAGGAGGCGGCCGCCAGCGACATGCGCTGCTTCCAACCGCCGGAAAGCTGGCCGGCGAGCTGGTTGGCCCGGGGCGCCAGGTCGTATTCCTGGAGCGCGGCATTCACCTTGCCTTTGGCGTCTTCGATCTCATGCAGCCGCGCGACGAAGGTCAGGTTCTCGGTGACCGTCAGGTCTTCATAAAGCGAAAAGCGCTGGGTCATATAACCGACGCGGGCCTTGATCTCGTGGCTTTGGGTGGCGATGTCGAAGCCCAGCGCCGTGCCGCCGCCGCCGTCGGGGCGCAACAGGCCGCACATCATGCGGATGGTGGTGGTCTTGCCCGAGCCGTTGGGCCCGAGGAAGCCGTAGATCGACCCCTTGGGCACCTTCATGGAGAAGCCGTCGACGACCGTCTTGGCGCCGAACTTCTTGGTCAGCCCTTGAACGTCGATGACGTTCTGAACAGCACTCACTTCACGATCCCCGCCTTTACGATTTCCGCGCTGAGCGGCGTTCCCGGCGGCGGCGCGAAGCCCTGAAGTCTGGCTTCGGCGCGGAAGACAAGACGAGCGCGCTCATTGTCCGAATAAATTACCGGCGGGGTAAATTCCGGTTCCGGCGCGATGACGGTGATCTCGGCCTTGGCGTCTGGCGGACAGCCATCACAGGCGATCGTGAGGCGCGTACCTACCGGCGTCAGCGCCAGACGCGGCTGCGGAATGAACAGCACCGCGATCATCTGGCCGTCGGGCAGGAACCGCACCACCGGCATGGTGGGCGATGCCAGGTCGCCCGGATGGCGCACGACACGCTCTACCTTCCCGGCGGCCGGCGCCGACACGGCGCGGCGGCGGAGAGCGTCGGCGGCGCTCTCCGCATGGGCCGCGGCTTCGCGCGCGCCGGCGGTGAGGTTGCGTAGTTGATCCTCGCGCGCCGGCAATTCCACCAGCGTCAACCGCTGCCGAAGTTCGGCGACGCGGGCATTGGCCGTCTCGGCCGCGGCCACGGCCGCGTCCAACTGCGCCTTGGGGATCGTCCCGGAATTGAGCAGTTCCTGTGCCCGCACCTGGTCCTTGCGGGCGCGGTCCTGGGCGGCCACAGCCTGGCGCACCTGATCCCGGGCGGCGGCGATTTCCTGGGCCCGTCCGCCGGCGGCCGCGTCGTCGAAGCGTGCGCCTGCCGCCTCGGCATTGGCGCGCGCGGCGTCCAGCGCCGCCTGTTCCGCCGTGTCCTCCAACTGGAACAGCAGCGCGCCCGCATCCACATGGGCGCCCTCGGCGGCGGGAATAGCCTTGACGCGGCCTGTAGTCTCGGGCGCAAGCATCACGAATTTACCTTCGGCATAGCCGTGCAGCTGGTCGGCTTTATCGCCGCACCCCGCCAGCGCCAGCACCATGACCGCGAGTGTTATGAACGTCTTCATGACGCCTTCTCCTGTCTTACTTTGAGTCCCTTGAGCACCATGTCCGCGATTCCCTTGGCGATGACATCAGGCGCCGGCCCTGGCGCCGCCGGATCCGCGAAAACCGTTGTGAGAAACATGTGGGCCACCACAGGCCCGCCGCACATGCGTAGCAGCACGTCG
Source organism: Fidelibacterota bacterium (assembly GCA_947470105.1). Lineage (GTDB taxonomy): Bacteria > Pseudomonadota > Alphaproteobacteria > Rhodospirillales > Rhodospirillaceae > SHVO01. Next base: position 18,698 of record CANISR010000023.1, read on the forward strand.
GGTTCAACGCTGCGAAACACACCTTGCGCCTCCCCCTGCGCACATAGCCGCGCAATCACGCGGCGCACGCGCGCCAACACCACATCGCGGTACATGGCGCCGATTTCAGGGAAGCGTTGGGATTCAGTGATGACGAACCGCGGTGCTGCCGACACTTTGGGATCGGACATCTGGACGATGATGAAAGTCAGCAGCGTGCGTAGGGTACTCTCGGCGTCCTTGTCTCCGCCGGATTCGACCAGAACCTCGGCCGCACCCACCACCCGGTCCGCTAGGCGGCGCACCAGCGCGGTGAGAATGGCGTGCTTCGAATCGAAATAGACGTAGACCGCGCCTTTGGACAGCCCGGCCCGCGCCGCGATGTCCTCAACCCGCGCGCCGGCAAAGCCGAGCTCGGTAAAGACGGCTAGCGCCGCGTCGAGGATCTCTTCCGGCCGTGCTTCGGGCCGCCGTTTCCGCCGCGCCATGGGTGCAACCTTTAATGACTATGCGGTCATTAATATGGGAATTTGCGCGGGCTTTCCAACAGGAGAAATGGCCGCAAGAGCACTTGAATGAACCGTGGGTCATTAAAGTCACATTGGGCTAGAGCATTGAACCCCAATGAAAAAGGGCTGCGGCACTCTGCCGCAGCCCCTTCCCGACCTCAAAGTTGAGCGATTAGGCGCCCAGATACTTGTCGCGCCTCAGGCGCGCAAATACTTGTTGAACCAAGCCAGCGTCCGATCCCAGGCCTCCTTGGCGGCCTTTTCGTCATAACGCGGCGTGGTGTCGTTGTGGAAGCCGTGGTTGGCGCCGGCATAAATATGCCCTTCGTGCGCCACCTTGGCGTCCGTCAGCGCTTTGTCATAGGCGGGCCAACCGGCGTTGATGCGCTCGTCCAGGGCGCCGTACTGGGCGTTGATCGCCGCCTTGATTTTGGGCACGTCCTCGACCTTGGGCTGGGCGCCGTAGAACGGCACGCCCGCAGCCATGCCGTCACCCAATCGAACGGCCAACGTGTTGACCACACCGCCGCCGAAGCAGAAACCGACCGCGCCGAGTTTGCCGCTGCTCTCTGGCCGTGCCTTCAGCCATTGGGCGGCCGCGACGAAGTCTTCGGTCATCTTGGCGCGATCGACCTGCTGGAACGCGGCAGCGCCCTTTTCGTCGTCGCCGGGGTATCCGCCCACCGAAGTGAGGCCGTCCGGCGCCAGCGCGATGAAGTTGGCGGTGGCGAGACGGCGGGCCACGTCTTCCACGTAAGGATTGAGGCCGCGGTTTTCATGGACCACCAGAACGACCGGCAGCTTGCCGGCGGCATTGGCGGGTTTCACTAAGTAGCCCTTGATGCTGCCGGTGCCTTCAGGTGACTTGATCTCCACGCGCTCGCCCTTGATGCGCTTGTCGTCGGCCGGCACCTGGATCGCCCAGGCGTAATTGGGCTTCAGCATCTGGAACAGCGCAGCACCTGTGACGCCGGCCACCGTGTATTTCTGGCAGACGTCGATGAAATCGCGCCGGCTCATGCGGCCATGGACATAGCCGTCGAATATGTTCAGGAGTTCCTGCGGGAATTCGGATGCCTTCCTGCGGGTGCTGACAGGCGGCGTGACGTGATTCACGATGTGATTCATGGATGGTCCCCTTCTCGGTGCTCGGGTTGGAAAAACGGGCACCGAAGGATAGCACCAACATGGGCCCCGTCGCCCCCGGAGATGGGTTAACATCGGCTGTTACGACCGATCAAAAAAGTGTGACAAACGCATGGATTCACGCGCGCGCGGAACGATGGAGGTAGCGACGGCTTTCCTGAAACTGGGGATAACCAGTTTCGGCGGCCCAGTAGCGCATATAGGCTATTTCCGCGAGGAATTCGTCCGCCGCCGCGCCTGGCTGGACGATGCCGCCTTCGCCGCCCTGGTCGGCCTATGCCAAGTCCTGCCTGGGCCCGCCAGCAGCCAGACCGCCGTGGCCCTGGGATACCTGCGCGCGGGCGTCGCGGGGGCAGCAGCGGCCTGGGTGGCGTTCACCGTGCCTTCCGCCGCTCTCATGATACTTTTCGCGCTGGCGTTAACCTCAGGTGCGGACATTTTCAACGGCCCCGCGGCGGTCTCCGTTGTGCACGGATTGAAACTGGTGGCGGTACCCATCGTCGCTCAGGCGGTATGCAGCATGGCGCGCACACTATGCCCCGACATCCCGCGCATTTGCATCGCCGTGCTGTGCGCCGCTGTGGTGCTGTTTGCACCGGGCGCACTTGCGCAGATGGGCGCCATCGCGCTCGGCGCAGTCGCGGGTCTTGTTCTTCTCCGCAGTGCCGGCGAATCATCGGGTCCGCTGCCCATTGCTGTGCCGCGGTCCGTGGGAATCATTTGCCTCGGAGCCTTTGCAGCCTTCCTGGCGGTGTTGCCCCTGACCCGGACGCTGTCGCCGCTGCTGGCGCTGAGCGACGCCATGTACCGCTCCGGCGCCCTGGTATTCGGCGGCGGCCATGTCGTACTGCCGCTGTTGCGCGAGGCGGTGGTGAGCACAGGCTGGCTGAGCGACGAGACTTTCCTCGCGGGTTACGGCGCCGCCCAGGCCCTGCCCGGCCCCCTGTTCACCTTCGCTGCCTTCATCGGCATGCTGGCGCAGCAACCCTCGGCGGGAGGCCCGGGCGCGGCCATTTCGCTGGTGATGATTTTCCTGCCGGGCGTCTTGATCCTGTTCGGCGCCCTGCCCTTCTGGGCCCGGATCCACGCTGCTCCCCGCGCACGCCTTGCGCTGCAGGGAATCAACGCCGCCGTGGTAGGCATCCTGGCCGCCGCGCTCTACACGCCGGTGGCTGTTACCGCCGTCACATCCTGGAGCGACGCCGCCATCGCCGCAGCGGCGCTGGCGCTGCTCATACTAAAGCGTACGGCGCCGTGGGTGGTCGTGATCGCGGTCGTGGGTGTGACCGTGGCGGTCCGGACCATGGGATGGGGCTAGCTAGGCCGCGGCGCGTTCCGTGTCCGCCGGCGGAGTGACGAGATAGGGCAGCCGGATTCTGACCCGGGTGCCGGGGGCCTCCGGTTCCGCCATATCCAGTGTACCGCCCAATTGGCGGACGAAGATCGCGACATAATCGGAGCCGCGCTTCTCCGGGATCTTGGCGACGCTTCGGTTTGTGATGCCGATACCGTCATCGGCGACCACCAACTCAATATGACCGGCGACCGTGTGAACGCTGAGCTTCAGGTGCCCTTTGCCTTCCGGAAAGGCGTGTTTCACGGCGTTGGTGGCCAGTTCATTGACCAGGAGGCCGAAAGGTATCGCGCGGTCGGCGTCGATTTCCAGCGGTTCGGAGTCTACTTCGATGACGATGCCCGAATCCTTGCCGATCAGAGTCGCGGTCATCGCCTCCGCCATTTTCGCCAGATAGGCGTCCACGGTGATGGTCTTGCCGTCTGTGGAGTGGGAGATCAGATCATAGAGTTGGGCAATGGCGCCGATGCGCGCCTGCATGGCTTTATAGCCGTGAACCGACGGCCCGCCCGGCGACTGGGCTTCAAAGGCGATCAGTCCGACGATGAGCTGGAGGTTGTTCTTGATCCGATGGGATACTTCGTTGGTCAGCATCTGGATGTCGCGCTCGCGCTGCTTGCGGTCGGTGATGTCCTCGAACACCAGCAGGATGCGCTCCGAATGATTTCCCGGCCGGGTGACCTTGCGTGCGTTCAAATTGAATACCCGGCGGCCCAGGCCCGGAAAATCGTCCTCGATCTCGAAGTCTTCGATGGTCTTGTTGTCCGGTAGCACCTTATCCATGAGGCGGCGCAGCATCGGCACGTCCCATTGGTGCTGGCCGAGTTGCGAAAACGGCCGCCCCTGAAGTTCGGCCTTTGTAATCCCGAACATCGTCAGGAACGCCGCACTGGCGGTCACGATCGTCATGTCGTTCTCAAGCACCACCAGCGGGTCGCGGATGGTGTCGACGATACTTTGAGTCAGGAGCCGGTTGCGCTCGCTGTCCTGTGTGGCGGAGCGTTCCTCACTCACATCTTCGATGGCGAGCAGGATGACGCCGTCGGCGCCGCCCTGGCGAAAGATCTTGCGGGCATTCACCAGCATGGTGCGGCGGCCGATGGAGGGGAAGTCGTGCTCGACCTCGAACCCCTCGACCGTGGTGCGGTGAGGAATCACGCTCTCGAGCAGACTGCGCAACGCGGGGATGTCCCACTGCCGGCTGCCGAGTTCGTAGATGTGGCAGCCGACGGTTTCAGCCGGACTGGTGCGGAAGGTCTGGTAGAACGCGCGGTTGGCCGATGTGATGTTGAGATTCTTGTCGAGCGTTATGAGTCCGCTCGGCACGGTCTCGACGATATCGTTGGCATTGATATCGGAGAGCGTTTTTTCCATCTGTTGTATTCCCCTGGTGGCTGACTATGCGGCGACGATGCCATCTACGTATTGATGAAGCTGTTCGGGCGTGTAGGGCTTGCGCAGGCACGCGGTGCCTTCGACGAACATCGCTTTCATCTGACTCGTGATGGTATTGCCGGTGGTGTAGAGCACGCGCAAATTTGGGCGGAGCCTGACGGCTTCGCGCGCGAGATCGCATCCTCCAAGCACGGCGGCCTTGAGGTAGACATCGGTAAAAAGCAGGTCGATGCGGCGCGGGGATTTCAACAGTGCGAGCGCCTCGCTTACATCGCTGGCCGAAAGCACCTCATAGCCCCAGTCGAGAACAACCATTTCCGCCACAGCACGGGTGAAACCATCATCTTCAACGATGAGAACGACCGCCATTAAGAGACACCTTTTGTCCGCCGGCCGGAAATGCCGGCTGGGCGCCCACAAATAAGGTCGCCGCACGGTAATAGTTGCAGGATTGCGCGTCTTATTCGCGAAAGGCGGCCTGCCGGGTAGCTGCTACCGGCCATTTCCGTGGGAGCGACGCGGACTTTAACCGCGGCAGAAAAAGCGAGACGCACGAATCATGCGCGCCATATGAGAAGAAGTGGGACCATAGCACGCAACCGTACGGTTCCCTAGCGCCGCAAATATGCAGTCTTCTTGGAAACTGGGGGGCGCCGGATGTCGGTCAAAAAGGCGGCAACCGCCACCGGCGGCCGGGAATCAATTGTGGAACGCGGGGGGCGTCGCGGGCAGATCCCCGGGTACGTCTTCTAACGCTTCAGCGGTGGCCGCTTCAGGCTCCGATGACACCGTCCCAGCCACGGGTTCGGCGGCGGTGGTGGAGACGGGCACGAGGCCGCCTGATGCGTTGCTCAAGGCGGCAGGTGTAACCGGAACGTGGACGACCACTGTGTGCCCTTCCGCTGTCGGGACGCTCGTGGCCTGGATACCACCGGTTTGGATGGAGGGTTCGGCGCCGGCCGATGCATTGATCACTTGGCCTGTTACCACCTGGCCATTGGGGCCCTGAGCCGTGATACCTGGCGGCAATGACAGCACCACTTCGACTTTAACATTGGACTCGGGTTTGGGCTCCGGCTTGGCTTCCACTTTCATGACCGGCGTCTCGGCGGGCACTGAATAATCCGGCACCACGCGCGCCTGCGGCCCGATGATGACCAGGACACGCTGTCCCAGTTCCAGAGGCTTCTTCTCTCGCTGCGTCACCGACAGCATGTCGCTGTTGGGTTTGCGGACAATATATTCCCAGCCCATGGTGTCGCCGGCGGCGTGATCCAGCGCCGTGCCGAGCATGGCGCCGACCGCGGTGCCGCCGACCGCCGCGAACGGCGTGCCGCCGTATTGCGAGCCGAGCAAGCCGCCGGCAGCGCCGCCGGTGACCGCGCCGACATTGCCCGCAGCGCTGATGGAGACCTCGCGATAACCGACAATGGTGCCCGGCTCTACCTTATTGGCGAGCTGCATCGCATTGCTGGCGTAGGTATTGGGCGAGTAGTTGGACGCACAGCCGGCGAGCGCAAACAGGCCCACCGTGGCGAGCAGCAGATGTTTGAAGAACGCATGCATGACATAACCCCCCAACGGGCCCGAACGCTGAACGGGCCTTCTCTCCGGAGAGGGCCACGGCATTACGCCGTTGTCGCCTTCAAAAGTGTCAATATTTTGGCCATTCCAAATCACATTTTGTGATGGCCGCAAGCTACGCGGGTACCACGCAATCGATCCGTTACGGAGCGCTGCCGTGGTGCGGCACCGTGATCAGATACGCAAGATCCGCACCGCCGGCGCCGCTTGAGAATATGACCGGGTCCGAAGCACTGCTCTTGCCGCGGGCAAAGCCAATGTCAGTATTGGTCACACCCGGGGCGTAGATCATGTAATGGCCCGGGAACTGGGTCTTGGTCACCATTCCGCTGCCGGGCGCCAGTTCCACATCACCGGCCAGCATAAACGCGATCCCGGTCCGGGCGGGACGGTGGTACGTCCCTGCGCGGAAGCCTTCGGTGATGTCGGCATTTACCTCGTCGGCGGTTTTCCCTTGGGCCAGAAGCGCCCCGACCCGCAGCATCACAGGAACATAGCTGGACACTCCCGCGGAATCCCAGCAGGTGGGCTTGAACGCGGTGCCGCCATACAGGAAGCCGTCGCGATTGAGGAGGCAGGTGAATCCGTTGGAGGCGTCGCGGACTTTTGTGAATCCTTTGGCGCCATAGACATAGACGGCCGCGCCCTCGCGCAAATGCGCGGGTCCTCCGGAAAGCGCCAATTCGATCTCCACCGCTTCTGGGAAAGTTACATTGAGTATCCGCGCCGCACCGGCGCTGTCCGCAGCGTGAGCCGAAGCACCGGCAAGAAATGCAAAGCCGGCCAACACGGAAACCAAACGCATGACGCTCTCCTTCATGATTTCATACCGGCGATCCAGCGCCGATACATCTTCTCAAAGACTGCTTCAACGCCTGCCGCATACCGCTCTGGATCGCCTACCGCTGCAGCCTGGAGGCGGGCACGGAGACATTCCCGTTGTTGCGCAAGCTCGGGTAAATCCACCGCCAGGGCCGCGGCCTTCGCCACATAGCCGGCCGCATCCGTGGCGATCCACCCCTCCAGCCCCAACGGCGACAGAACCGCGGACGCCAACCGCGAGGACGGTGTGGTCCCCTGCAGCGTCACAACCGGCACACCCATCCATAAGGCATCAAGGGTGGTCATGCCGCCGCCATGGGGCGTGGGATCGAGGCAGATGTCCGCGTGCCGATAGGCCGCGAAGTGATCCGCCCGTCCGGTGTCGCCCATAAGCGTTAGGCGCGTGGCGTCGATACCGCGGCCGATGAAAGCTTCGGTGATCCGTTCGTGATCGGCCGGCCCGCCATGGGCGTGGAACTTCAGCAGTAGGCGGGATGACGGCACGGCGGCGAGGACCGCGGCCCAGAGCCCGATCGTCGTGGGCGTGATCTTGGTTGCACGGTTGAAGGAGGCGAAAGTGATGTGACCCTTGGTCAGCGCCGGCAGCGGTCCCGGCGGCGGCAACTCCTGCGGCGACCAGTAGCCGAGAAAACATGGCAGGTCGGCGATGGTCTCGGCGAATAACGCTCGTTTGTCCCCGGGCACCAGCACGGGATCGGCCAACAGGTAATCCATGGCGCCGAGGCCGGTCCCGGTGGGTTCACCCCAGGCCGTCACCTGGATGGACGCCGGCTTCCTGGCGAAAACGCCGAGCCGATTGCCCTGCATGTGGCCGACGCAGTCCACCAGAATATCGATGCCGTCAGCACGGACCATCGCCGCGAGGTCCCCATCGTTCAGCCCTGCGGTCGCGCGCCAGTGCGTTGCCGCACCTTTGAGTACTGCCGTAACGTCGTCCTCGGCGGTGGTGTCGGAATAGCACGTCACCTCGAACCGCTTGCGGTCGTGATGCAGGATCACGGGCGCGAAGGCATAGGTCGCCGCCTGGTGGCGGAAGTATTTGCTGACGTAGCCCATGCGGATTTTATCGCGCGGCTGTGACGGCGCCCGCGCCGGGCCCGCAAGATGCGCGACCGTAGCCGCCCACGCCTTCCGCTGCGCCTGCTGCCGCGCGCAATCGGCACCTTCCAGAAAATTAAGCGCAAAGATCAGGTTGCCTTGGGCTTCGGCGAAGCCCGGTTCCAACGCAACGGCTTTCTCGAAGTGCGCAATGGCGCCCGCGATATCCCCTTGCTCCAGGAGGGCGGAGCCGAGGCCAGCCTGGGCCATAGCGTGACCGGGCGCGATGCGCACCGCTTCGCGCAAATGCAGGACCGCGCCGTCCAGGTCTTCCAACCGCAACAGCACCAGACCGAGGTTGACGTGAAACGGAGCGGCATCGGACACGATCGCCAGCGCGCGGCGATAGCAGGCCGCGGCCTCAGTCCATTGGGCCGCAGTCTGCAGGGACCGCCCAAGATTGAAGTGGTGGCGCACCTCATGCGGGGCCAGATCTGCGGCGCGGCGCTGGGCTGCGATGGCGTCCGCAGGCTGGCCGACCTGGGCCAGGGCTAAGCCGTGATCCGCATGGTACTCGGCCACAGTGGGCGCAACAGCGACGGCCTCGCCGATGAGGCGCACGGCCACATCGGGACGGCCCGTCTGGAGGGCCATGAGGCCGAGGCCATGCAAAGCCCCGGCATGGCGGAGATCGCGCGCGAGGATCGCGCGGTAGATTGCTTCCGCCTCGGGCAGGCGCCCGGCGGTGTGGCGCCGGTAGGCTTCAGCAAACTGGTGGTCGCCGTCCGCCACTCTAGTTCTTGGCGCGCACGCCCTCGCCTTGGCAGCAGGGCGTTGCGGGGGAGTAACCGGTGAACTTCCAACGGTAGGCGCCGAAGGCGCCGTCCTTACTCTGCCCATCAAGGCCCGTGGTGTCGGCCTGCACCAGATAAAGGTTGCCGTGGTGATCGACGCTGACGCCGTGGCCGGGCGGATGGCCGGGCGTGCCAACGCCGGTGAAGATGGTGCCCAGCGTCTCCATGGTCTTGCGGTTGAGGATGTAGATCACCGGCGTGCCGCCGATATAGAGGAACCGCTGATCGGGCGAGAAGCCCACCGAACGCGCCTGCAGCGGGAAGGTGCTGTCGAGCCCGAGGAACTTCTCTGTGACGAACTTGCCCTCGATGGTGAACACCTGGATGCGCTTGTTGTTGCGGTCCGCCACATACACCAAACCATCGTCGGACATCTTGACGTCGTGGACGGTGGCGAACTGCTGCAACTGCGCGGCTAGCGGCTCGAACGGACCGCTGGCCCGGGCGGCCTTCTCCGGCACCGGACGGTCGGCTGCATCCAAGGGCTTATTGCCGTAAGCGCCCCAGGTACGTTTCACTTTGCCGGTGTCGGCGTCATAAACCACGATTCGGCTGTTGCCGTAGCCATCTGCCACCAGCAGTTCGTTGGTCTTGGCGTAGTAGTAGGAGTTGGCGGCGCCACGCAGGACATCGGTCTTGTTGCTGCCGATCTGCCCCGGGGTGCCGAAGGCTTTGACGAACTTTCCGTCGCGGGTGAATGTCAGGACCTGGCTGTCGCTGGGAAACTTGGAGCGTCCGTTGGAATTGTCGTTATTGCCCAGGATCCAGACGAAGCCTTTAGGATCGAATGTCAGGCCGTGTTCGTTGCCCGGCCAAGCGTATCCGGGGCCACTCTCGCCGCCCCAGCCGCGCAGGTATTTCCCGTCCTGGTCGAATTCCAGCACCGCCGGCGGAATCGCAGACGCCGGGATCTTGGGTTCGAGGTTGCTCAGTTCGCGCGGGCGCGTGATCAGCCAAATGTGGTCCTGGTCGTCCGCCGCCGCCCACGACACCGCGGCGCCGCGGTTCCAGGCCGCCGGCACCTTGGGCCAGGACATATCGCGTTCGAACTGCGGCACACCACCCTCGCCGACGTGAGGAGCCGGCGCCACGTTTGCTTCGGCGGCTAAAGTCGCCCCCGAAACCATGGCGACAAAACAACCTACCAGCGCAGCAGTCTTCATTGGACCCTCCCAGGGCGTGTTTCCCGCAAGGCAGAGAGTTTAGGCGGATTGCGCCC
>CANISR010000024.1 GCA_947470105.1 Fidelibacterota bacterium
CATCGACCCCACCACAAGCACACTGTTGTTCGAACGGTTCATCTCCGAGGAACGCGGAGAACCGCCCGATATCGATGTGGACTTTGAGCACGAACGCCGCGAAGAGGTCATACAGTGGATTTATAAAACCTACGGCCGCGACCACGCCGCCATGACGGCCACCGTGATCCATTACCGCTCACGCCGCGCCGTGCGGGAAGTGGCAAAAGCTTTGGGCCTGCCGGAGGACATCGCAGCCGGCCTTGTGGCCGCCATCTGGGGCTGGAGCGAGGCCGGCGTCGGTGAAGAGCGTGCCCAGGCTCTCGGCCTCGATCCCAACGATTGGCGTCTTAAGCTGTTGTTGCATTTGTCCAAGCAGCTCGTCGGCTTTCCCCGCCACCTGTCCCAGCATCCCGGCGGTTTTGTCATCGCCCGGGACCGGCTCGATGACCTGGTGCCCATCGAGAACGCGAGCATGCCCCACCGTACCGTCATCGAATGGGACAAGGACGACATCGAAGTCCTCGAGATGATGAAGGTGGATATATTGGGCCTCGGGATGCTGGGGTGCATCCGCCGGTCCTTCGATCTGTTGCGTGACCACAAGGGCATCCATCAAACCATCGCCGGCATCGCCCCCGATGATCCCGCGGTCTACGACATGCTGTGCAAGGCCGACAGCGTCGGGGTGTTCCAGGTGGAAAGCCGCGCCCAGATGAACATGCTGCCGCGCCTGAAACCCCGGTGTTACTACGACTTGGTCGTGGAAGTAGCGATCGTGCGCCCCGGGCCGATCCAGGGCGGGATGGTGCATCCATATCTCAAGCGCCGGCAGGGGATCGAGGACGTCACTTACCCTTCAGGGGAACTGAAAGGGGTGCTCGAACGCACCCTGGGGGTGCCGCTATTCCAGGAGCAGGCCATGCAGATCGCCGTGGTGGCGGCCAGCTTCACCCCGGGCGAAGCCGACGGGCTCCGCCGCGCCATGGCCACATTTCGCAATGATGGGCGCATTCACGAATTCGGTGACCGCTTCATCGGCGGCATGGTGAAGAACGGTTACGACAAAGCCTTTGCCGAGCGCTGCTTCGAGCAGATTAAAGGCTTCGGCACTTATGGATTCCCCGAAAGCCACGCCGCATCCTTCGCCATCCTGGTCTACGTCTCGTCCTGGCTCAAATGCCACCACCCGGACGTCTTCCTCTGCGCCATCCTCAACGCGCAGCCCATGGGGTTCTACCAACCCGCCCAGTTGATCCGTGACGCCCGCGAGCACGGCGTAACCGTGCTGCCGGTGGATGTGAATAAAAGCCGCTGGGATTCAGGCCTGGAGCCGGACCCCGGGCACCTCAAGGGTTATCTCGCCGTTCGCCTCGGCCTTCGGCTCATCACCGGGCTGAAAGAGAAGCATGTGGGCGATCTGGTCGCGGCGCGCGAGCGGCCTTACGCCAGTCCCCAGGACCTCTGGCGGCGCAGCGGTATTCCGGTCACGCAGATCGTGCACCTTGCGGAAGGCGATGCCTTCGCACCTCTCGGATTTGGCCGACGCGATGCCATCTGGGGTGTAAAGGCCCTGCGCGACGGTGTGTTGCCTCTGTTCGCCGCCGCCGACCAGAACGCGGGCCTGCCCGAAATCGCAGAGCAGAGCGTGGTCCTGAAACCCCTGACCCTCGGCGGCGAGGTAGCCGAGGATTACATCCACATGGCCCTATCCTTGCGCGCTCACCCCTTGAGCTTCCTGCGTGAGAAGTTGCGAGCCCACGGCTGGATGTCGCTGGACACCCTGGCCAAGAAAAAGGACGGCGCCCGCGTCAACATCGCCGGCCTCGTCCTCGTGCGCCAACGCCCCGGCACCGCCACCGGCGTGGTGTTCGTGACCCTGGAGGACGAATTTACCCACGCCAACCTGGTCGTGTGGTCGACGGTGTTCGAGCGGTTTCGTGTGGAAGTGATGACCAGCCGCCTGCTCGCCTGCAGCGGCAGGGTACAGACCGAAGGCAACGTGATTCACATCGTGGCGGACGAGCTGTTCGACCTGAGCCCTTGGCTCAAGGCCTTGGCGGAAGAACCGGCGGACTCGGATCTCCCCGCGCTGGCCGGCGCCGCAGGTAAAATGCGGTTACAGAGCCGTGATTTCCATTGAGATAAACGCGAACTATTTGCCCGCTTCGCCGTTGCTAGGAGGCCAGCTGCAACCGGAGAGACATAATGACCATGAATATCGTCCTGATTCAGCCGCTTATCGCGCTGATTGCAGGCATCCTGATTCTGATCGCGCCGCGCCTGCTCAATTATATCGTCGCGATCTATCTTATCATTATCGGTATCGCCGGGCTTATCCCGCACGCCTGAAAGTTTCGGCCCCGCATCTCGCACGCGGGGCACGACACACTCCGCAGCACTCAACCTTGGCGCAAATTTCTGCGGCAACAGGGCAACACTCACGCGCCAACGCGGTGCGCTTCGCGGAACTAAAATTGCGCGTACGGGGTTTGGGGTTCGTCTTGCATCGGCGACCCGTGAAAAATCAGTGTGACTAAACACACATCAGGACTTGCTCCCCGCAATTCCGACACGGCCCGGTTCACGGCATAATTTAAACAGTAAATAGTGAGGTTGGTCATGCGTACCGACATGCGGAGAATTGTGTCTTGTTTAATCCTGGGTGGCGCGCTTCTCGGCGCGAACACCGTCCGGGCACAGGACATGCAAACAAACTATGGACCCTATGTCAGCATCGCGGGCGGCATGAACGATTCGAAGACCATGAACTTCGCGTTGCGGAATCCCAACACAGCGGCGCCGTCGAGCCGCAATATCTTCTACGACACCGGCTACACCTTCAACGGCGCCTTCGGCACCAAATGGACCAACGGCCTCCGCACCGAACTGGAAGTCGGCTACCGCAAGTCCGGCGTGGAGCGCATGGACGCCACGGCGCTCGAAGGGTCGCAGAAGGTATTGGGCGTGATGGGCAACGTGCTCTATGACATCGACACCGGCAGCAGGGTGAACTTCTCCGTCGGCGGCGGTGTCGGCGTAGGCCGCGCCAAGTGGGACAATGTCCGCGCAACGGGCCTGCCCACCTTCACCGACACCGACACGAACCTGCAATGGCAGGCCATCGGCGAGGTGAGCATGCCCATCAGCCAGCAGATGGCGGTGTTCGCGGGCTACCGCTACGTCACCCTCTACGACAACAACTTCATCTCGACCACCGGCGCCGCGCGCGCCAGCGCCGGCACCAACCGCAGCCACAACGTGCTCCTGGGCCTGCGTTACTTCTTCAACTCGTAACTGCGAAACGCCGCGGGGAGCAATCCCCGCGGCTTACGCCAATCCGCGCGGCGCCGGGCCGCCGGTGGCCCAATCCAGAAGCTCAACGGTGTGCATAACCGGAACGGCGCTGCCTGACCGGATCTGCACCAGACACCCCACATTGCCCGCGCAAATCACCTGTGGGCGCAGACCTTCCAGATTTCCGACCTTACGGTCGCGGAGCTTACCCGCGATCTCCGGCTGGAGAATGTTGTAAGTCCCAGCCGAGCCGCAGCAGAGATGGCTTTCCGCCGGCTGCAGTACTTCGAAGCCTGCCCCCTGCAGCAGCTTCAGAGGCGCGGCCGTGATCTTTTGCCCGTGCTGCAGCGAACATGCGCTGTGATAGGCCACACGAAGATGACGCCGCGAAACGAATGCGAGCGGCAACGCAGCGAGAATTTCGCTCACGTCCTTGGCGAGCCCGGATATGCGCGCGGCGTCTATAGCCAAAGCGGGATCGTCCCGGAAGGCGTGGCCGTAGTCTTTGATGGTGGTGCCGCAGCCCGAGGTATTGACCACAATAGCGTCGAGGCCGTTTGCATCGGCTTCGGCGCACCAGGCGCGGATTGTCGCCGCCGCGGCGGCGTGCGCCGGCGCGAGACGGCCCATGTGGTGATTGAGCGCGCCACAGCAGGTAGCCTGCTTCGCAACCACAACCTCGACACCGTAACGATTCAGCAGGCGAATGGTTGCAGCGTTGATATTGTCCTCGACCACGCTCTGCACGCAGCCGGTGAGAAGTGCCACTCGCATGCGGCGCACACCCGTAGCGGAATAGACGCCCGGCGCCGTTGTGGTGTTCGAAGCATGCTTCGGCGCCAAGGCCAACAGGCCTCGCAGACGCCCAGGCAGCAGCCCGGAGAAGAGGTTTGCGAGAGGCGCCAGAGCCAGGGCCGCGCGCAGCCGCGCCGGATTGCTCAAGACCGTTCCGAGCAGCCACCGCAGGGCGCGCTCACCCATGGGCCGCTGGTAGGTCCGCTCCAGATGGGCGCGCCCGGTGTCGATCAGATGCATATAGTCCACGCCCGAGGGGCAGGTGGACATACAGGCGAAACACGACAGGCAGCGGTCGAGGTGCTTCGCGATGGTGGCGTTGGCCGGCTTGTCCTGCTCCAGCATCTCCTTGACCAGGGAGATGCGCCCGCGCGGGCTGTCAAGCTCGTCACCGAGCAACACGTAGGTGGGACAGGTGGCGGTGCAGAAGCCGCAATGGACGCAGGTGCGCAAAATTCCATTGGCCTCGGCGAGGACAGGATCCTGGAGCTGCGCGGGAGAGAAAGCGGTCTGCATCAGCTTTCCCACATACGGCCGGGGTTGAGGATATTCTTCGGGTCGAAGGTCTGCTTAATCCGCGCTTCGAGAGCAGCAAGCGCCGGCGGCAAAGGCTGGAATGGCGCCACCGCCATCCTGGTCGCCGGCGTTGCACGCACCAACGTCGCATGACCGCCACCGGCCGTCACGACGCCGGCTCTGATAATGTCGGCGGACGCCTGTCCGGTGTCCGGCACCGCCGCCCAGGCGAGCCCGCCACCCCAGTCGAAAAATATCTCCGCGCCGGGGATCGCATCGACGGCCGCGGCGAGGTCCAAGCCGCCCTGAGGCGGGACCGAAATCCGCCACACGGCCCGCGAATCGCCCACGAACGGACGCACATCGCCGATCGCGCGCCAGAAGGCGCGGGAGTTGGAGGTGTGCAATTCCTCTGTCTTGCCGCCGAGCATTGCGCGCAATGCGGTCATGCGGTCCTGTACCGAACGCGGTGGGCCTTCGAGACGCAGCGCGGTCACTGCGGCGCCACTTCCCAACAACGGCTCCGCCAGCGAACCGATCAGCACCGCGGGCACGTAGGCCGCCGCTGACACTTCATGGCCCGACGACAACGCCTTTGTCATGGCCTCCCAGGCCGCCGGCCGGTCGAGGCCGAACAGCAGAAGTGTGCGGATCTTTTCCGGGGCCGGCAGAACTTTCAGACTCATCGTGGTCATGACCGCGAGGGTGCCGAACGACCCCGCTAGCAGCTTGCACAGATCGTAGCCGGTGACGTTCTTCACGACCCGGCCGCCGGCTTTGAAAATCTCGCCGCGGCCCGATACGGCGGAGAAACCCAACAGATGATCGCGCGCGCCGCCGGCCTTGATACGCCGCGGGCCCGCCAGGTTGCAGGCGATGGCGCCGCCGATGGAGCCGCTATCTGCCGCCTCGCCCAGGAGCGGTCCGAGGTCCGGCGGCTCAAATGCAAGTTCCTGCCGGCTTTGGGCCAGAAGCGCGGTGACGTCGGCCACACGTGTGCCGACCTTGGCGTCTAGCACCAATTCCGCGGGCTCGTAAGCAGTGATTCCGGCGAAGCCGCCGAGACTGACCGTGCACGGCAACGTCACGGGGCGGCCAAAGCCGCGTTTTGTGCCGTGCCCGACAATACTCAGGGGGCCCGCAGCCGACGCGATCACATCGGCAAGCTGGCCCTCGTTCTCGATGGAAATGATATCGTTCACGACTTTAAAACCTGGGAAGTTCGGCGAAGCGGGTTTCGCCGTGGTGCACATGGACCCGGCCTAGTTCTGCGCAGCGGTGAAGGGTCGGAAACACTTTTCCGGGGTTGAGAAGACCCTCGGGATCGAAGGCGCATTTCACGCGCTGCTGTTGAAGCAGGTCCGTCTCGGTGAACATGGACGGCATCAAGTCGCGTTTCTCGACGCCGACGCCGTGTTCGCCCGTGAGCACGCCGCCCACTTCCACGCAAAGCCGGAGGATCTCCGACCCGAAGGCCTCGGCCCGATCCAGTTCGCCGGGCTTATTCGCGTCATACAGAATCAATGGATGCAGATTGCCGTCGCCCGCATGGAAGACGTTGGCGACCCCCAGCCCGTAGCGTGCTTCCATTTCGCGGATGCGCGCGAGCACCTTGGAGAGGGCGCCGCGGGGGATGGTGCCGTCCATGCAATAGTAGTCGGGCGAGATGCGACCGGCGGCAGGAAAGGCATTCTTGCGGCCGGACCAGAATGCCAATCGTTCAACCTCCGTGGCAGACACGCGGCAATAGCAGGCGCCGGCCTCACGGGCGAGGCTTTCGACCTTGGCGATGAGCTCATCCACTTCGGACGGTGGGCCATCCAGTTCGACGATCAGGATTGCCTCCACGTCCAGCGGATACCCGGCGTGGACGAAATTCTCCACGGCGTGGATGGCAGGCCGGTCCATCATCTCCATGCCGGCGGGGATTATGCCGCCGGCGATCACCGCGCTGACGCAAGCGCCCGCCGATTCATTGGAGGGAAAGCCCAGCAACAGCGCCCGGGCGGTGGTGGGCTTAGGCAGGATGCGCACCGTGACTTCGGTGATGACCGCGAGCAGGCCTTCGGACCCGGTCATGATGCCGAGCAGGTCATAGCCGCCGGCATCGAGATGCCGGCCGCCGATGGAAATCACGGTACCGTCCATCAACACCGCTTCGAGGCCGAGGATGTTGTTGCTGGTGACGCCGTATTTGAGGCAATGCACGCCCCCGGAGTTCTCCGCCACATTGCCGCCAATCGTGCAGGCGATCTGACTGGACGGATCTGGGGCGTAGTAGAAACCGTGGTGCTGCACGGCCTGGGTGAGTGCGAGATTGGTCACACCCGGCTGAGTCCGGACGGCCCGGTTGGGCAGGTCGATATCGAGAATGCGGTTGAATTTTCCGAGACCCAAGGTAATGGCGTCCGCCAGCGGTAGCGCGCCACCCGAGAGGCCGGTACCGGCGCCGCGGGGCACAATCCTGATCCCCTCTCCCGCGCAGTAGCGTAGAATCGCGGACACCTGCGCCGTGGTCTCGGGCAGCACTACGATCATTGGCAATTGCCGGTAAGCGGTCAGACCATCGGAATCATAGGCGCGCAGCGCATCCTCGGCGGTGATCACATTGGCAGCCGGCACCATCGTCCGCAACGCCGCCGCGATCGTCAGGCGTCGCGCCATGATGGCAGGGTCGGCTGCCGGCATACACAGGGTCACGGCGTCGGCGTCCTGAGCGCCCGCAACCGCGAACGCACGAACCACACCACGGCAATAACGATGGCCGCGCCGATGAACACATCCGCGCTGTGGAAAAACGTCTTCAATGCGGGATCGTTGTTCCAGCGATCGCCCAGTTCCTTGCCGATCCAGGCAAGTCCGAAGCACCACGGCCAGGAACCTGCAAAGGTGTAGAGATGAAACTGCAACAGCGGCATGCGCGCGACGCCGGCGGGCAGTGCGATGAAGGTGCGCACCACCGGCAGCAGCCGCCCGACGAATACGGTGATGTTGCCCCAGCGGACAAAAAACTTGTGGGCGTGTTCGACTTCCGCGGGCGTGATCAGAACATAGCGTCCCCACCGTTGGACAAAGGGCAGACCGCCGTACCGGCCGGCGGCGTAAGCGACCACCGAACCCAGATTGCAGCCGATTGCTCCCGCAGTCGCTACGAGGTAGAGGTTCAATTCACCGGTCGAGACCAGGTATCCCGCGAACGGCATGATGATCTCGGACGGCAGCGGGATGCAGGCGGACTCGATCGCCATCAGCAGCGCGATACCGCCGTAGCCACCTGCAGAAATCACCGCGACGGTGAAGGTGGTGAGAATCGTGAGAATACGTTCGATCATGAGTTACATTTATCCTGCAGCGCGGGCGGCGCGGCGATAGAGAGCGGCGAGAACGACCGCGAACATGATCACGCCCAGCACGACGTCGAAGGGCTTGAAGTCCTCGCCGACCAGGGCAAGCGGCGCGCCGTTGCCGGTGCCGACGATCAATCCGGCAAGCAACACACCGAATAGACTTTCACCCACGATCAAGCCCGAAGCCATGAGCACACCCATACGCCGCGCGGCGTCCGGGTTTGGCCCTTTGGCGATGCGGTGCTGGTACAGCTTTCCGAGGATCGCGCCGAACATGACGGGAATGGTCACGCCGGGCGGCAGATAGATGCCGATGCCCACCGCCAACGGCGGCAGGCGCATATAGCCCTTGCGGCCCAGAAAACCATCGAACAATATCAATGCTGCGCCGACCGCGGCGCCTACACCGATCAGACCCCAATCGAGCGTGTCACCCAACACGCCGCGGGCGAGGGCGGAGATCAGGGTGGCCTGCGGCGCCGGCAGCGGTGTGGTGGTAACCGCGCCTTCGGGCCGCGGCGCACCGGCAAAGCCATAGGCCTCATTGAGCAGATTGAGGACCAGCGGAATAATCACGGCGCCCGCCAGCGTTCCTACCACCAGCGCCACCTGCTGCCGCCACGGCGTGGCGCCCACCAGTTGACCTGTTTTCAGATCCTGAAGATTGTCGTTGGCGATGGTGGCCGCGGAAAACACGATGGCGGTGACGAATAGAGCGTAAGCCACCAGGTGCGGACGCGCGGCGTCGCCGGCGATGGGCAGCGCGAATAGCGCCAGCAGCAAGCCCGCGCCCAGTACTGCGAGAATGCCCACCCCGGACACCGGGCTGTTGGAGGATCCGATCAGGCCCGCCATGTAACCGCAAATGGCCGACACGAAGGCGCCGACCACAAAAATATAGACCAGACCTATTATCACCAGCGGCACGATGAGGCCATCAAGCGGCCCGCCCCGCAGGAATACTGTCAACAACACCGCCATGGGCGGCACCAGCGCCGCCATCACCACGCCGACGATCCCCATAGGGATATCCTGCTCCACCCGCGCCACGGCTTGCGCTGCTTTTACCCGGCGCGCGGCAAGTGCTGTGGAGATCCCCTGCCACAGCGGCTGCGCCAGTTCGCCGAGTTTCCATAAGGCCGCCACACCGATGGCGCCCGCGCCAAGGAACCGCACCTGAGTGGCCCAGACACTGCGCGCCGCTTGGGCGGCCTCTCCGGGCGTTGCCTGCATTGCGGTCAGCACCGGCGTGGCGATGCCCCACGCCATGGCGAAGCCGATGAACATGGCGAGGCCCACCGACATGCCAACCAGATGCCCCGCGCCCACCAGGGCCAGGGATAATCCGGTGCCGGCGCCGGTGGCGCTCTTGCCGATGCGGAAATACGCGCCGATTTCCTCAACGAACAGCTTCGCTGCGGTCAGCGCCGAAAAACCGAGTGCCGCCACGGAACTCAGCGCAATCACGCCTAGGCCGGCGCGGCTTTCCGCAGCACCCTCACGTGACCCGATGCCGACCTTCAGCACTTCCGCGGCCGCGACGCCTTCAGGAAACGGCAAGGCCGATCCCACCACCATGGCGCGGCGCAAGGGGATCGAGAACATGATGCCGAGAATGCCGCCGGTGGCGCAGATAAAGAAGGACTCCCAGAATGGAAACGCCGCCCACCAGCCGACCATGATCAGGCCGGGGAGCACGAAGATGATGGCCGCCTGAGTGCCCGCAGCCGAAGCCACAGTCTGGACGATATTGTTTTCGCGGATGCCGGCGTCCTTGAACGGCCGCAGGAGCGCCATGGAGATCACCGCAGCAGGGATCGAGGTGGCGAACGTCAGGCCGACTTTGAGACCGAGGTAAACATTGGCGGCCGCAAAGATGAAGGTGATCGCCACCCCCAGAATCAACCCGCGCAGGGTGAGTTCGGTTTCGGTCGCCGTCTGATCCTGCACTATGCCCGCCCCTATACCCGCGTTCAGGCCCCAACCATAGAACGCCAGGCGGGCTACGACAAATCAGAGATCAGCGAGCGAGATTGCCGAGATCCACGCCATAGAGCGCGGCATTGTGCTTCATATAGACGCTGCGCGGCTGGGCGGGCTCGCCCCGGACGGCGGCCGCGGTCATATCGAGATAGGTATGCCAGCCCATGGCGTTTTGTTTCTCGAACTGCTCCAGCACGGGCAAGTGCGTGAGGGTCAGCAGCACATCGCTGCCTTGGGGCGCCAAGGTCAATGTGAGGTAGGATTCGGGGTAGGCGGACGTAGTTTCACCGGCGCCGAACACATTCCAGGTATAGGCCAGCTTCTGCGGCGGGCGCCACTGCGTAACCACACCGCGAATGTGACCGCCCATGAGCGTCACCGTACCGCCGGCGCGGGGTTCGATTGCACCCTCGCCGAACCACTCCGGCAGGCGTTTGACGTCGGTGAGATATTCCCACACCTGCGCCGCGGAACTGGGCAGTACGCGCGCGAACTGCACCATCGGGGCTTTGCCGAAAATGCCCTGGTCACTCATGGGTGTCGCCTCCGTCGCTGCGGATGGATTTGAAAGCCGCCAACGCGCGGTCGCGGGCGGGCTTATGGTCCACTATCGGCGCGGGGTATGTCGTCCCCAATCTCACCTTCGCTTCGCTGAGCACCAGGGGCGGCGCCTCCCACGGGGCGTGGATATAGGCGTCGGGCAAGCCGGCGATCTCCGGCACCCACCGGCGCACATAAGCGCCGTCACCGTCGAACTTCTCACCCTGGATCATCGGATTGAACACGCGGAAATAAGGGGCCGCGTCCATGCCGCAGCCGGCCACCCACTGCCACCCGGCGCTGTTGTTGGCGAGGTCAGCGTCCACCAGCGTGTCCCAGAACCAGGCGGCGCCGTCTTGCCAGGGCTGCAGCAGATGTTTGACCAGGAACGATGCCACGATCATGCGCACCCGGTTGTGCATCCAGCCCGTATGCCAGAGCTCGCGCATGCCGGCGTCGACGATGGGGTAGCCGGTCTGCCCCTTTTGCCACGCCGTCAGCGCCTTCTTATCCCTGCGCCAGGGAAAGTTCGCGAACTCGGGCCGCAAGGGTGAGTCCGGCATGGTTGGGAAATGGAACAGCAGATGGTGGGCGAACTCACGCCACAGCAATTCCTTCTGGAAGGTCGCCACGCCGACGTTAGGCTCCACGCGCTGACTCTCGGCCCACAGCTGATGGACTGAAACTTCACCAAAGTGCAGATGCGGCGACAGCCGTGAGGTTCCCACAACGCCGGGCACATCGCGCGCGCGGTGATAGGCCGCGACCCGCTCCTCGAAGAATCCGACCCACTGCTTCTGCGCGCCCGCCTCTCCCGGCGTCCACGACACGCGCAGGCCCGTGGCCCAGTCGGGCTTCGCGGGGCGAAGATTCCAGGTTTTCAGTTCGTCGCTCGCGACCTGGCCGGCATAGGGGGTGAGCTTGCGCGGCGCGGCGGCGGCGGGCCGGGGCGCCTGTTTGCGCGAAGCATTGGCGAAGGGCGTGTAGACCTTGAACGGGCCGCCGCTCTGGGTTTCGATCTCCCACGGCTCGAATAGCAGCGCGCTGTTGAAACTTTCGGCGGCGAGACCGCGGCGTTTGAGGTCTTCCTTGATGGCGCGGTCGCGGCGGATAGCCGCCGGTTCGTAGCAGCGGTTCCAGTACACACCGCACGCGCCGGCTTCCGAGATGACGCGCTCCAGCACATCGGCGACGTTCCCCCGGCGCAGAACGAGCGCCACGCCGCGCTTCGCCAGCGCTGCGCCGAGGCTTTCCAAGGCCCCCTGAAGCCACCACCGGCTCGCGCCTCCGGGAACCGGTTCCGTGACCTCATCCCATATATAGAGTGCGACGATCGGCCCCCCACTCGCAGCCGCAAGTGCTGGGTTATCTGTTAGCCGCAGATCCTGGCGAAACCAGACAATAAGGGGAACATCGCTCACAGGCGATTTGTAGCGCCAGCGAAAGCCGAAGCATAGGCCCGCACCCTCACCCCGCTATCCACTCCACGATCGGCCACTAAATTCCGCGCTTGCATCATGCAACCCTTTAGTTGCTTATTGCCGCCATGGATTCGGTATTCAAGGCGCTCGCGGACCAAAGCCGGCGGCGGCTTCTGGACCGGTTACGCACGCGGAACGGGCAGACCTTGGGCGAGCTTTGCAAAGGATTGGCCATGTCGCGTCAGGCGGTGAGCAAGCACCTCGGCATTCTCGAGGACGCCAACCTCATCGCCACGGAGAAACACGGCCGGGAGAAGCTGCACTACCTCAACCCGGTGCCGATCCACGCCATCACCGAGCGCTGGATCGGCAGGTTCGAGCGGGGGGCCCTCGGCGTCCTTGCCGAGATCAAAAACAAACTCGAAAGGGACGACACATGAGCGGCAACAGCAAATTTGTCTATGTCACCTATATCCGCACTACACCCGAGAAGCTGTGGGAAGCCTTCACCACCCCGGACCTCAACCGCCTCTATTGGTTCGGCGCGGCCCAGGACAGCGATTTTAAAAAGGGCTCGCCGTGGCGAATCGTTTTTCAAGACGGCCGCGTCGCGGATTCGGGGGAGGTCGTGGAGTCCGACCCGCCCCGCAAACTGGTGCTGTCCTGGCGTAACGAGTTCATGCCGGAGATGAAGGCCGAGGGCTATTCACGGGCCACCTTCACCCTCGAGCCGTCCGGCAACGTGGTGAAGTTCACAGTGGTTCATGAGATCGAGCGCCAGGATTCCAAATTCATCGGGGCGGTCTCTAACGGCTGGCCGCACATCCTGTCCGGGCTCAAGAGCCTGCTGGAGACCGGCGCGCCGCTGGAAGCGGCAGAATCCTAGAGTGTCTGGTACATCACGAAGGCATCTACGAAGCCCAGCCGGGGGTGCGCGAACGCCCCCGGCAACGTGCCCACCACCGTGAACCCCATACGCGTCCAGGCGGCGACGGCGCGTTCATTGGTGCTGACGACAAAATTGAACTGCATGGCCTTGAACCCGCGGTCGCGGGCCACCGCCAATGAATGGGCGCACATGGCCTGGGCTACGCCTTTCCCCCGCGCCGCCGGCGCGGTCATATAGCCGCAGTTGGCCACATGAGCGCTGCCGCCCTCGCGGTTGGCGCGAATAACATAGGTTCCGAAAATCTGTCCTTCATCCGCGGCGACAAACACTGTGCGCGCGGGATCGAACCAGTAGGCAAGCGCTTGCGCCCGGTCCCAGGTGCGCGGCACCGCATAGGTCTCGCCTTCGCGGATCACAGGCTCCAGGATCGCCCAGATGGCATCCATGTCGGCGTCAGTGGCGGGTCTGATCTGCATCAGGGTTCCAGTTTCAATTTAAGGACCGAACCGCGCCGCCTCAAACCGTGGGCGCCAGGTGGGCCACGAGTTGTGAAATGGATAGCTCAAAGGCCGGCGGCACCGTGCCCGTGACGGGTACGGATGCAAAAATATCCTCGCCCGCCAGCCACCGCGCCTCGGCATCGTCATAGGCGAGCGCGGCCAGTACGGCCGCGTTCAGCTCATAGGCGGCATCCTTGAGGCCTTTAAGGCGCAGCGCCGCGTAGAGCAGGATGCGGCAGGTATAGAGGATGTCCGTATGCCGCGCCGGTGTCGGGATCTGCGGTTCGGCCCCGTCCACGAAAGTGGCGAGACAGGCGGCGAGACTAAGAGATACGAAGGCCCGGCAGCCAACCGGGCGGGCTGCGTAGATCGAGCAGGCCGCGTCTTTCAACAGCGGGCAGACGATGTGGCTTTTCAAGCGCGCCTCCATGGACAGCCCGTGGGTCTGGGCGTCGGCGGCGCGCATCTTTTCGATCACCGGCATCTTGTGGCGGATCTGCGCGGCGACCCACAGGGCCTCGGGCGCGGTAACGGTCACAAGCTGTGTGCAGCAGGAGCCGCAGCCGCGGCGGCAGGCGAGGTCCGCTTTCGGCACGGTGCGACTGTAGAGCGCACCGAGATGGGCCATGGCGTCGGCGCAGGGCGAGGCCGCGGCGGGATTGGAGAACAAATGCACCATGTGGCGCGTATGGGCGGCGATGGAGCGCGGATCCGGCCCCAGGTTGAGGGGCACGTTCAAGTATTTCTCGTCTTCCCTTTGCAGCGCCCGGCGCTCCGCCCGCTGCAGCCTGTTGCCTCCCGAACTCACTTGGTCACGCGCCCCTTATCCTTCTTGTGGGCCGTATCCTAACACCGAGCCGTGATTGAGCGACACCGGGAACGGGAGTACGATTCATGTTCCCGGGAGAAGGAGACCGCCATGTTCCGCGTTCCTGTCTACACCCCAGCGCGCCGCGATGTCCTGCGCCTGGGCCTGTTGGCCGCCGCCATGCCCCACCAGAGTTTTGCTGCTGCCACGCCCCTGAAGATCGCCACCATCGGCGCCGGCCGCATGGGCAGCGCCCTGGGCGGACTGTTCGTGAAAACCGGTCACCCGGTGATGTTCTCCACACGCCATCCGGAAGAACTGAAAAGCATGGTCGATGGCCTCGGGCCCCTGGCCCGCGCCGGCACCGTGGCAGATGCTGTGGCTTACGGCGACGTGGTGGTCCTGCTGGTGCCCTACGGCGCCATGCCGGACCTGGCCAAAGAGTTCGGCAAGCAGCTCGCCGCCAAAACCCTGGTGCTGGATGTGAGCAATCCGATCCTGCCGCGGGACGGTGACGTGGGCGCCAAGGCGCGGGAAGAAGGTGCCGGCACGTTCCTGGCGAAACTGATGCCGGGGGCGCGCATCGTGCGCGCTTTCAACGCCATCGGCGCGGGCAATCTGGCGGCGGCGTCCAACCGCTCACCGGAACGCACCGGGGTGCCCCTGGCGGGCGACGACGCCGGCGCGCTGACATTGGCTTCGGATCTTGTACGGGAGATCGGCTTCGACCCGGTGGTGATCGGCTCACTTGCCGTGGGCCGTCACCTGATTCCGGGCACGCCCATCGGCGGCGAACACACTGCCGCCGAGTTGCGTAAGATCGCCGCGACCCTCAAATAGAATTATTTCTTCGGCAGCGTGCTCTTGCGGATCTTCGCCGCCACGGTGAAGGCCGGATCGACGACGTTGGAGACTTCGTATTCTTCGGTCTCGCCGATAAAGATCTGGGCGCCGCGCTCGGTAAACCCGTGGTCTTCCATCAGCATCTTCTGCAGGGAGCTGGTCGCGATCTGGAAAGATTCCAGCAGCGGCCGGGCGCTGCCCAGCACCATGATGTGAGTGTCGGTCTCGACCCGCGGCCAATCGATCGTCTTTTTCTTGATCAGATCCACCTTGAAGGTGACGTCCATGGAGGTCTCGAGGCCCGAGCCCACCGCTTCAGCCTCGCCCTGGCGGGCATGGCCGTCGCCGAGAAACAGCAGCGCGCCGGGCTCGAATACCGGCAGCGTCAGCTTCGCCCCCTGACCCATGTAGGCATAGTCCATGTTGCCGCCGAAATTTCCGGGCGTGCTGGCGGCGATGGCCTCCTTGCGCGCGGGTGCTACGCCGATGCAGCCCAGCATGGGGCGCAGCGGCAGCGATATGCCGCCCGGCTGTATGCTGGCGTCATCGAGGGTGGCAATGCCCTTGGCCTTGTCGATGGTCCAGGTCACGCGCTTGGGCTCGCGGTCGATGCGCGTTGCTATAGCCTGGGGCGTGGCGGCATAGGGCGCCAGCAGACTGCCCGAATAGGCCATGGCGCGGTTGGTCTCGAGCTTGACGATGGTGACGACGATAGAATCGCCGGGTTCGGCGCCCTCGATATAGAACGGCCCGGTCTCGGGATTGCCGCCGGGCGACACTGTCTTGCCTTGGAAGTCGACTCCGGCGGCGTCAATGGTCTTGGTGACCACCGTGTCGCCGGACTTGATGTGCAGCGCCGGCGGATGGGCAGCGGAATAGGTGGTGTAGTAGGTGCTCGGCGTGAAGTTATGAACCTCGGCCTGGGCTGCGGCCGCCGCCAGCATCGCTGTAGCGGCGATTGACCCGAATAGTTTGGCTTTTAGCGATGTCATGACGGCAATCCCCCAAAGATGTCCCTGATGAAGCTCAGCCCGCCGCCACCGCCAAGTCAACGCTAATAATGTTGCGCCGCACACCATGACTGTGTGCATCGCACCATTTTCTCCTTGACGCCCTTTGTCATCGGCTTCCACTCTTAGGTGCGGTGCACACATATACGGGGTGGATCATGACACGACGTTTTCCGGCGCTGATGATGACGGCGCTTCTGGCCTGCACCCCTGTTCTGAGCCCGCGCGCGGCGGACACGCCGTTCCAGGTGGTGGAAGCCTCCGTGGATGACATCCACGCCGCCATGAAAGCCGGCAAGATCACCGCCCGCCAACTGGTGCAGATGTACCTGGACCGCATCGAGGCCCTCGACAAAAAAGGGCCCACCATCAATTCAGTGATCTCCATCAATCCCGCGGCCCTCGCCGAAGCCGATCGGCTCGATGCCGCTTACAAGGCGTCCGGTTTCACCGGGCCGCTGCACGGCATTCCCATCCTGGTGAAGGACGAGGTCGATGCCGCCGGCATGGCCACCACCCTCGGCACCGTTGTGTTCAAGGACTACAAACCGACGCGGGATGCCTTCCCAGTGGCCCAACTCCGCAAACAGGGCGCCATCATTCTGGGCAAGACCACGTTGTCGGAATACGCCGCCGGCGACACCTACGGCTCGCTGTTCGGCGCAACGCGCAATCCATATGCCCTGGACCGCACCGCCGGTGGGTCCTCGGGCGGATCGGGAGCTGCGTTGGCCGCCAATCTTTCGACACTCGCTGTTGGAGAGGAAACCTCGTCCTCCATCCGCCGCCCGGCCGCCTGGGGCGCGCTCGTCAGCGCGCGTCCGACGCCGGGCCTCGTGTCGCGCAGCGGCATGTGGGACGGCTATCCCTCGCCCACCGCGCAGATGGGCCCCATGGCGCGCAGCGTCCGCGACCTGGCGCTGATGCTCGACGGCATGGTGGGCTACGACCCGGAGGATCCGGTGTCGGCGCTGGGCGTCGGCAAATACAGCGGCAGCTACACCCAGTATCTCAACAAGGATGCCCTCAAGGGCGCCCGCATCGGTGTGCTGCAGGAGCCCATCGGCACCCAGTCTGACCCGACCCTGGCCGACTACAAAAAGGTCGATGTGGTTTTCCAAAAAGCCGTGGGCGAGTTGAAGGCCGCCGGCGCCATGGTGGTGGACCCCATCATTATCCCCGATCTCAAGGTGCTGCTGGCCAAGGCCTCGCGCGATCCTGAGACCGCGGACAAGGCACTGCACGTTTACCTCGGCCGCAATCCCAATTCGCAGTTCAAGTCCCACGAGGACATCGGCAAGTCGCCGGTGATGAACAAGAGCATCCCGTCGACCAAGGCCGATCCGTGGATGAAACCGCCCGAGAAAACCGACCAGGCGAAATGGGCGGCTTACCTGCAGGCCCGCGAGCAGCTCACCTTCACCATTGCCAAGGTCATGGCCGACAACAAACTCGACGCCATCGTCCTCAAGACCGTCGAGCACCAGCCCAACCTGATCAAGGAGGGCATGAACCCGCCTTATAAGCCGACCCGGGGCCTGATCTCGCTCAACACCTTTCTGGTTTATTCGTCGGTCATCACCGTGCCGGCCGGGTTTGATAGCGACGGAATCCCCGTCGGCATGACCTTCTTCGGCTTGGCGTATAGCGAACCGACCTTGTTCAAACTGGCTTATGCCTACGAGCAGGCCACCCACCACCGGGTGCCGCCGAAGTCCACGCCGGCTCTTAAAGGGCACTGACCTAACTTTGCATTTGATCTAATCTGAAGGCCGCCCCGGTATTGGCCGCGGGCGGCCTTTTTCTTTCGCGGGACACCACATGCGCTACGGCCTCACGACGCTCGCGGCACTGGTTCTTTCGTTCCCGGTGCTGGCTGCAGACGCGGTGAACTTTGCCGTGGTCCAACCCGACACCTTCACGACACCGCACGCCCTATCCAATGCCTGGGCCGACTACGATAACGACGGCGACCTCGATCTGGTGGTGGCTTACGGACACGGCGTTCTCAAACTTTTCCAGAACACCAACAATGTCTTCACCGATGTGGCCGTGAAAGCAGGCCTCGGGCCGGTGGCGGATGAAGCTGCCCTGGCGCCAATCGAGTTCCGCTCGGCAGCCTGGGGCGACTATGACGGCGACGGCAACCTGGACCTCTATGTAGGCACGCGCTTTGCCGGCACAGGAAAACCGCCCGCGTTCAATCGCAGCTTCCTCTATCACAGCAACGGCAACGGCACCTTCACCGAGGTGGCACAGAAAATGGGCGTGGATGCCCCCGGCGCCAGTGTGCGCCAGGCCAGTTTCATCGACCTCGACGGCGACGGCGACCTCGACCTGTTCATGGCCGACCGCAACGGCGCCAACCGCATGTTCCGCAATGACGGTGGCGCCTTTGTCGATATCGCCGAGAACGTCGGACTCGCCGATAAGCGCTTCACCGTCGGCGTCTGCTGGTTCGACATGGACAAGGACGGCGACCTGGACGCCTTTGTCGCCAACCAGGACGGCGGCACGGATGCTTTCTACAAAAACGACAAGGGCATGTTCACGGACGTGGCGCCGCAACTTGGCATGAACCACCCCGGGCGCGCCAAGGACGAAGGCGGGGTCGGCTGCTCTGTCGGTGATTACGACAACGACGGCAACCTGGATATCTTTGTGGCCACATACGGCGACAACCTGCTCTACCGCAGCAACGGCAACGGCACCTTCACGGACGTGGCGCAGAAAATGGGCATCACCGGCCACGGCCATAACGTGGGCGCGAGCTGGGGTGATTTCGACAACGATGGGCTGCTCGATATTTTTGTCGGCGCCTATCACGACACCGAAGCCACCGACATTCTCTACCGCAATACCGGCACGGGTTTCGTCAACGTCATCACCCCGGTCATGAATGGCTCCGACCATGGCGTACAGTGGGCGGACTTCGACCAGGACGGCGACCTGGATTTGTCGCTCACCAACGATTTCTCCAAGGCCGTCGCCCGCCATACCCTGCTGCGAAACAACCTGAGTGACGCAGCCCGCAAGAAGTCCCTCGCTGTGATGGTCCGCGACGCCAAAGGCAAATTCGCCCCCGGCGCCGAGGTGCGGCTGTTCGATGCTGCCGGCAAGATCCTCGGCAGCCGACTGGTGCACACCGGCGACGGCTACAACTCCCAGAGCGTCACGCCGGTGTATTTCGGCCTCGCCGCCGATGGACCCGTGACGGTGGAAGTGACTTACATCACCGCTAAAGGCCGGGTGACGCAGAAACAGGCCGGGGTCAAACCCGCGGAATGGGCCGGAAAAACCCTGACTGTTACGCAAAAGCCGTGAAGGTTGTGCCTTACCGCTGGCATTTCGCGTGTATTTTCATGGGCTTGATGACTGAGCCTCTGATATAACCGGCGCCCGAGTTAGTATGGCGCCATGAAGATCAAGCTCCTCACCATTGAAGACGGTCTGAACAACACCGGCTTCCGGAAGATCGCGGCTTATATCAAGAGCCTCAACGCCAACACCGACGTCTATTACGTGGTGACGGGGAACGTGCGCTCGTTCGCATACCACCTGATGACCCGGGGAGCGAACACGCTCTCGGCTGCGGACGTGGACAAGATCGCCGATACGGTCGCCGACGCCGACGTCGTCGGCTTCTCGGCCATGACCCAATACGCCAACGCCACCTCCGAGATTATTGCCGCCATCCGCAAGCGCAACCCCAAGGCCTATATCGTCTGGGGCGGCATCCACGCCATCATCGAGCCGGAAGACGCGATCCTGCATGCGGACGCCATCTGCACCGGTGAAGGCGAATTCGCCTTCGAGAATTTCCTCAAAGCCTTCCGGGAAGGCCGGCCTTACTACGATACACGCGGCTTCTGGTTCAACACGCCGGCCGGTGTGAAGAAGAACGCCAACCTTCCGCTCATGACGGCGGAAGAAATGGACCGCATGCCCATCCCGGTCTACCAGGATGGGGAGTATCTCTTCCAGTCGGGCCAGGGTTTCGCGCCGATCGTGGCCGACGATTTCCTGTTCTACAACGGACTCGCCTACAAGACCGTATGGTCCATCGGCTGCCCTTTGCGCTGCACCTACTGCGGCAACACCAAATTCATCGATTACGACAAGAACTATCGCAAGATCCGCCACTCCTCACCGGCGACCATCATCGCCGAGCTCAAGGACGCCATCACCAAGCACCCCCATATCTCCAGCGTGGTGTTCGACGACGACAGCTTCATGGCGTTGCCCATGCGGATCATGGAGGATTTCTGCGAGCTTTATAACCGCGACATAAAACTGCCCTTCGTCATCACCGGCCTGATCCCCAACTATGTGCGCGAGGACAAGCTGCGGCTGCTCATCCACGCCGGCATGAACCGCGTACGCATGGGCATCCAGTCCGGCAGCCAGGCGATCCTGGACTTCTATGACCGCCCGACGCCCATCGCCAGGGTCAAGGACGCCTGCACCATCCTCAACAAGTTCCGCGACCATATGATTCCGCCGGCGTTCGACATCATCCTCGACAACCCGGTAGAGACCATCGAAGATAACCGCGCCACCCTGGATTTCATCCACCAGATGCCGCGCCCGTTCACGCTCAATGTGTTCTCGCTGCGGATTATCCCCAATACCCGCCTGTCGGAAGAACTCGAGAAGCGCGGCGTGAGCATCGACGACATCCGCAAGCCCTACACCAAGCCGCGGCCAACGGTGTCGAACATGCTGGTGTTCGCCATGACCGTGGGCCGGTTGCCGGACGGCGTCTTCAAATTCTTCCGCGACCGCGCCCTGCCGACGCAGATGCCGCAGACCCACTATCCGGTACTGATGCTGCTGATGCGCCTGCTCTACCTGATGAAGCGGGCCAGCGATCACTTGCTGTATCTCGACCTGACTGTGGCCAGCGGCCGGTCGGCGGTGCTGGCCTGGAAGCTCGGCGTGCTTCAGTTGTGGAAAAAGGTGATGCTGCCCCGCTTCGCCGCGAGCCGCAGCAAAATCGAACTTCCGCCGCCGGCCCGGCGCACGGTCATTACCACCGCCGACGTTGCCGCCGAATAGTATGCGCGCGGCAACGTCGGCGGTATTGATCGGAAGCGCGGCCAATGCCGCTGAGATTTCCGGCAAAGACATCCAGCTTCCGGCCACGGAACGCCCTGTACGGGTCACGTATTTTCAGGCGCCCGGTGACGCCAAACGCCCTGCTGCCCTGCTGCTGCACGGCGCCGGCGGCTTCGAACGCCGCATCAAGGACTACACCAGCTACGCCTCATCCCTCGCGACTGCGGGGATGGATGCCTACCTGGTCTACTACTACAGCCCCTCCGATGAGGCTGGTTACGACTTCCGCGCGCGCTACCCGGCCTGGGCCAAACTGATCGACGACATCGCCGATCACGTGGTGCAGCTGCCGCAATCCAACGGCAAGGTCGGACTGGTGGGGTTTTCAAACGGCGGCATCCTCGCCACCGGCGCCGCGGCGCTCGATCCGAAAATAAATGCGGCTGTCATCTATTACGGCACGCCGCCCTGGCCGTTGCGGGAGCCGGTGCGGCGCTATCCGCCGCTGCTGATCCTGCACGGTGACGCGGATGCGGTGATTTCGGTCAGCGCCGGGCGTGAGTTAGCGAAGAGCGCTCAGGCCGTGGGCGCTGCAGTAGATATGAAGATCTATCCGGGCGAGGCCCACGGCTTCGGATCCAACATCACCGCGGCGAATGGCGCCGACGCGCTGGCGCGCACCACCACCTTCCTGCAGCGATATTTAACCGCGGTCAGCCCTTAACCGAGAATCCGGCCGGAGCCCTATCCGCGCGCCAGGTCGCCATCATGGTTTCGTAGGCGCTTTCAAGATTGCGGCGGAAGCGGTCGGTGTCGAACAGCGCGCACGTGGCGCGGTTGGCCGCGAGCTTGGTCCGGATGGACGCGAGCAGATCCTTGTCGCGGGCCAGCTTGAGGGCCATGGCGCGGTACTCATCTGCTGTCTCGGTCACCAGTTCCGGCAATCCCGCCGCCGTGAGGACACTCGCCGCCACACGGCCTGGAAACGCGGTGCCGCGGCAAGTAAGCAGGGGAAGCCCTGCCCACAGGGCGTCGCTGGCGGTGGTGTGGGCGTTGTAAGGGCGCCCATCGAGGAAAAGATCGGCGAGGGCCAGGCGCGCGAGGTGCTTGCCGATGGGCGCATGCTTCGCGAACACCAGACGGTCGGAATTGATTCCGTAGCGCGCGGCCTCGCGGCGCAAATTGTTCGCCAACGCGGGGATGTGCTGCAAAATCCACAGCACGCTGTTGTCGACTTCCCCCAATATCTTCATCCAGGCGGCAAAGGTCGGCGGCGTCAGCTTGTAGCTCTGATTGAAGTTGCAGAAAACGAACGCATTCTCGGGCAATCCTTCGTCGGCGCGGCTTGGCGCTGTGCTGTCGATCTCGCGCTTCGAATCGTTCACCTGATAGCTGTCCGGCAGGTAAACCACCTTCTCGGTGTAATAGCGCTGCTCGGCCTCGGGGATAACGATACGGTCGGCGACGATATAGTCCATGTAGTCCGCACCCAGGGTCGCAGGGAACCCCAGGTAGTTGACCTGGATAGGCGCTGCCCGGCGCGAGAACACACCCATGCGCGGGTCGCCGAAATATCCGTTCAGGTTGACCAGGATATCGATGCCTTCTGCGCGTACGCTCGCAGCGGCGGCGGCATCACTTAAGACCGAGATGTTGACGATCTTGTCGAACGCCTTGTTCAGGCGCTTGCGCATGGCGCTGCCGTCGTCGCCCGAGTTGTCAAAGGCGATAATCTCGAACTTGTCGCGGTCGTGGCACTCATACAGGCCGGCCGTGAGGTAGGAGGTCGCCTGTTCACGGAAATCGGCCGAGAGATAGCCGACGCGGATTTTTCCGTCTTCCGCCACATGGGGCTCGGCGGGCAGCGCCGGAAAGTACCGCGCCGCATGCGCGACTGAGCACGCCTGCAGGTCTGCCGGCGATTCCGAAATTGCCTGGTAGACGAACGGGCGCACCGCCAGCTTATTGGCCCGGACCGCTTCATTGAGCGTGGCCACCTCACGCGCGAAGCTGTCCCAATCGCCGATGAGCATGCGCAGATGCAGCAGATCGCCGCGGGCGTACTCGTAGTCGGGGTTCAGCGCCAGCGCGCGTTCAAGGTCGCGGATGGCATCGGGATCGCCGGGCTTCTTCACCCAGCGCGCGCGCGAGCGATTGAAATAGGCCTCGGCATAATTGGCGTTGATGGCCAGGGCACGGTCGAACGCTTTCAAGGACTCGTCCAGCTTATCGAACGTTAGCAGGATCACGCCGCGGTTGTTATGCGCTTCGGTGAAGTTCGGATTGAGCGTCAGGACTTTATCGTAGTTCCGGATCGACTCTTCCCAACGCTGCAGGTCTTGCAGCAGCAGGCCGCGGTTATAATACGCGTCGATATAGTCCGGCTTGATCTCGAGCGCGGTGGCATAGGCCGCGAAGGCCTGATCGAAGCGCCCCAGTTCGCTCAGCGCCACGGCGCGGTTGAAGTGATTCTCGGGGTTACGTGGCTCGGCCGCCAGGGCCGCGTCGTAGTCGGCGAGCCCTTCGGCCCGGCGGCCCAGGCTGCGCAGAATATTGGCGCGGTTGGTCAGCGCCGCCACGAAGCCCGGCCGGAGCGCCAGGGCCCCGTTATAGCTTGCGAGGGCCTCTTCAAGGCGCCCGAGATCGACGAGGGCCACACCCTGATTATAGAGCGCGCCGGCGTTGCTGGGATCGGCGGCTAGCGCCTGAGCGTAACTCGCCAGCGCCTCATCATGGCGCTGCAGGTTACGCAGCACGTTGCCGCGGTTGGTCAGGGCCGCCGGAAATGCAGGCCGCAGCGCGATGGCTTTGTCGTAGCTGCCTACGGCGTCCTCAGTCCGGCCCATTTCCGCGAGCGCCACCGCACGATTGTAGTGGCCCTCCGCATAGCCGGCATCCTTTGCGATTGCCCGGTCATAGGAGGCAATGGCCTCGGCGTGGCGCCCCAGGAGACGCAGGCTGTTGCCGCGGTTGACCAGGACCACGGGCTGCTCAGGCACCAGCTTCAAGAAAGAGTCGTAGCTCGCCAGCGCTGCGGCATAGCGGCCGGCGGCCTGGAGCACCAACCCATGGTTGGCAAGGTTGGTCGGTGACCGCGGGTCGGCCTTCACCGCCGCCGCCAGCATCGCGACGGCTTCATCGTGACGCCCTTCCTGAGACCGGATCAGGCCGAGGATGTTGCGCGACACCGGGCTGACGGGATCGAGCTGGAACAACTGCTGGCAGGCCCGTTCGGCTGCGGCCATGTCGCCTTTTTGATGGGCGGAAATGGCCTGATTGGCGAGGCCCTGGAGGACGTTCAAGTTCATGATGGCGCGCGATACTGGTGGGGAAAACGACGGGGGAAAACGACGGGGGAAAACGACGGCGCGCACTATAGGATAAACAGCCGCCCAAATCCTACCCCGGATAGCCCTCGCGTGAACCTTCTTGTTCTCTCCCTGGTCCTCGTCGCCGCGGCGATCCACGCCACATGGAACGCCATGCTCAAGACCGGCGCCGACCGGGTGTGGTGGATGACCATGCTGTGCCTGGCCAGCGGGGTATTGGCGGCTTTGGTTATTCCCTTCGTTCCGTTGCCAGCGCCGGAGAGCTGGCCCTATATCGCGGGCTCTGCGGTTATCCACGTGGCTTACCAATTTCTATTGGTGAACACCTACAGCCGCGGCGAGTTCAGCCAGACCTATCCTATCGCCCGAGGCTCTGCACCGATGTTGGTGGCGCTGGGCGGCTTTCTGGTGGCGGGCGAGGCGCTGACGCTCCTTGAGGTCCTGGGCATCGCGACTGTATCCGCCGGCATCATCGCGCTCGCATTTCAAAACGGGCGGTTCCATGCCGAGGCCGCGCCGGCGGCGCTGGCGACCGGCTTTTGTATTGCCCTCTACAGCGTCGTCGATGGAATCGGCGGCCGGGTTGCCGGCGGCCCTGTCGCCTTCCTCGCCTGGATGACGCTGCTGTGGAGTGTCGTGATTGTCGTGATCTATCTCTGGCGCTCCGGCGTCCACCGCCTGATCCACCGGCCCGCGCGCGATATTCTCGCCGCAAGCAGCGGCGGCGTCATTGCGAGTACAGGATACGGAATCATCATCTGGGCCATGACCCTCGGTCCCATGGGACCGGTGTCCGCTCTGCGCGAAACCAGCGTGGTGTTCGCCGCCCTAATCGCGCGGCTGTTCATGAACGAGCGGGCGAGCCTGTACCGCGTCCTTGCCTGCGTGACCGTGGCGTTCGGCGCCGCATGTCTCGCGCTTGGGTAAACCTTCGCCGAATCGTCATTCTCGCGCCCGGGCCCGGTGGTACCGTGGATACGGAGGTCCACCATGAGAATCCTGCCCCTGGCCGTGTTGAACATGTGCCTGGCCACCCCCGCGCTGGCTTTTGATATGGAGGCCCACCGCGGCGGCCGCGCACTGCTGCCCGAGAACACGCTGCCGGCCTTCGCCAATGCGCTGGCTATTGGCGTAGATACGTTGGAGTTGGACACCGGCGTCACCCAGGACGGCGTGGTTATCGTTTCCCACGAACGCGGTCTCAATCCCGATCTCGTGCGCAAGACCGACGGCGCGTATGCAAGCCTGCCGGAGATTCCCTTCATCACCCTGCCGCTGGCGGTGGTGAAAACCTACGACGTCGGGCAGATCCGTCCGGGCAGCGACTATGCCAA
Source organism: Fidelibacterota bacterium (assembly GCA_947470105.1). Lineage (GTDB taxonomy): Bacteria > Pseudomonadota > Alphaproteobacteria > Rhodospirillales > Rhodospirillaceae > SHVO01. The sequence goes on from CANISR010000024.1 coordinate 25,650, forward strand.
GACCTTCGCCGGGCAGCGCAGCGTTCCCGGTGCGCGCATCCCGACACTGGCGGAGGTCATCGCCCTGGTGCGCAAGTCCGGCAACAGTGCCGTGCGCCTCAACATCGAGACCAAGATCGATCCCAGGCATCCCGGCGAGACGTTGGACCCGCACTTGTTTGCCGCCGTTCTCGTCGACACCATCCGCAAGGAGATGTTCACCGGCCGCGTCATGATCCAGTCGTTCGACTGGCGCACCTTGCAGACCGCGCAAAAACTGGCGCCGGAAATCCCCACTGTTTATCTCAGCCAGCAGACCGGATCGGAGCCGACCGTGTCAGCCGACAAGCCCACGCCGTGGACCGCGGGCTTCAACCCGGTGGACTATGGTAAGTCCGTGCCCAAGGCCGTAAAGGCCGCCGGCGGCACAATCTGGTCGCCGTTCTTTGCCGATGTCACCGCGCCGGTCATCAAGGAAGCTCACGACCTCGGCCTCAAGGTCGTGGTGTGGACCGTGAACCGGCCCGACGAGATGGCCCGCATGATCGATTTGGGCGTCGATGGAATCATTTCCGACCGACCCGACCTGCTGCGGGAGGCCGCAAAGGCCAAGGGCATCACACTTCCCCCCGGTACCGCCGTCACCCCTTAGGGCGCGCAAATTCACACATGAGGGGCAACCGTTACATTTCCGGAGCGTAAATAGTTAAGAACGCGCATCTGGGGGGCCTCAGAATGAGGACGCTGTCTGTATTTTGGCTGTGCTTAACCGCTGTTTTTCTTACATTTTCGACGGCTCGCGCAGCCGATATTACGGTCTATAGCAACGGCAGCATCGCCATCGGTGATAGCCGTCAATTAACCGCCTACGTACCGCTGTCCCCCAACACCGTCACCTGGACCGTCAACGGCATCCCCGGCGGCGATTCCAGCGTCGGCACCGTATCGGCCACGGGCCTCTATCAAGCGCCCGCCACCGTGCCGCCGGCCAATGCCGTCAGTGTGGCGGCCACCAGCACCGCGTATCCGGACAAGAAGGGCGCCATCACCCTCACCGTGACCCAAGTGCCGGTGCAGCTCTGGAGCATCTCGCCCACCAGCGTGCCGGCGGGGTCTTTCACCATCCGCATCAACGGCGCCAACATCACCCCTCAGTCGGTGATCTACGCGGGCGATACGCCGCTGACGACCACCTATCTCTCCACCACCAGCGCACGCGCCACAGGCGTGACGCAGGCCGGCGCGCAAGTGACGATCCGGGTGAAGAACCCCGGCCTGGGCGGAACCGTCAGCTCGCCCGTGATCTTGCGTGTGGCCGCCGCCACCGGTGATCCGTCGCCGACACCCACGCCGACGCCTACTCCTACTCCTACTCCTACGCCCACACCGACACCGACCACCCCCGCCATCACGGTCAGCCTGGCGCCCACGTTGACCACATTGGCGCCATCGGCCACGCAGCAATTCGCCGCCACCGTAGCCAACGCAAGCAATACGGCCGTGACTTATACGGTCAACGGGGTCGTAGGCGGAAACGCCACCGTCGGCACCATCTCGGCAAGCGGCTTGTACACCGCCCCCGCCGTCACACCGTCGTCCCCCGGCATCAGCATTCGCGCCACCACCGTCGCCACGCCGGCCACGAGTGCGACCGCCACGGTGAATATCGTCGGCCCGCCCAATCCGGGCTCCAGCGCCGGCACGCCCAATCTCGCCGCCGGACGCTTCTTGGAGCAGGCCACCTTCGGCCCGACACCCACAGAGATCACACGCTTCAATCAGCTGGGGATCGACGCCTGGCTCACCGAGCAGTTCGCCCTGCCTGAAACTGCCATCGCCAACCCCGGCAGCATGAACAGCAGCCAGGTGCAGCAGCAGTACCTGAACCGCCTGTCCACGGCGCAGGACCAGTTGCGCCAGCGGGTGGCCAACGCCTTGTCTCAGATCATCGTCATCTCGATGAACAAGAACATCTATCCCGACGAGATCGTGCCCTACTTGCAAATCCTGTCGCGCAACGCCTTCGGCAACTACCGCACGCTGTTGGGCGAGATCAGCACCAGCCCGCAGATGGGCAAATATCTGGACCTGGCCAACAGCAACAAGCCCACAGGCGCCAGCGGCGCCAACGAGAACTATGCCCGCGAGATGCTGCAGTTGTTCTCCATCGGCCTGGTGAAGCTCAATCCTGACGGTACGCCGCAACTGGACGAGAATCGGAAAACCATACCCACCTACGACCAGGCCGCCGTGCAGCAGGTCGCCCTCGCCCTCACGGGCTGGACGTACACCGGCCCGCGCAACAACAACTGGGAAAACTTCAGCGGCCCCTTGGAGCCCAAGGATCCCAACCACGACATGCGCGCCAAAGCCTTCCTGGGCTGTTCCCTGCCTGCCAACCAGACCGCTGCTCAGGACATGGACGCCACCCTGAACTGCGTGTTCAAGCATCCCAACGTCGGGCCATTCATCTCCATCCGGCTGATCCGCAGTCTGGTCATGAGCAACCCGCCACCGGCCTATGTGCAGCGGGTCGCGGCGGTGTTCGACGACAACGGGTCGGGCGTGCGCGGCGATCTGCGCGCCGTGGTGAGGGCCATCCTTACCGATACCGAAGCACGGAACGACGCGGTCACCGCCACCGGCGGCCGTCTCCGCGATCCCATCGGCCATGTGGTGGCGTTCGTGCGGGCCATGGGGGGCTCCATCTCCGCCGCCAATGGCCTGCCCTGGCAGTTCAGCCAAATGGCGCAGACGCCGCTGACGCCGCCGTCGGTGTTCAGCTACTACTCCGCCAATTACCGGATTCCCAAAACCAG
>CANISR010000025.1 GCA_947470105.1 Fidelibacterota bacterium
CATTGAGCATACCCCCCCCCTGCCGGTTTTGGGGGGATGGGGGGTCGGATTTGGCTGCTTAGCTAAACGCAGCAAGTGCGCTTAGTGCGGTACCCCTCCGGCCAGGGACGCCTACCGCGAGGCGGTGTGATGTGACGTAATCTTGCACTGGTGCAAGCACTGTGGCTTGCATCGATGCAAGGGATGGTGCGATGGCGCAAGTCCATGTCATCACGGGGCCGACGCGCTATCGGTCATGGAGTGAGGAGCAAAAGCGCGCGCTTGTGACGGCGGCGTTTGCACCGGGCGCGGTGGTCACGGATGTGGCCCGGCAAGCTGACGTGAGTGCCAGCCTGCTCTATCGCTGGCGCCGGGATTTTCACGCGGCGGCGGGTGGCTTCGCGGAGGTGGTTGTCGCGAAGCCGGCTTCCAACGGTAGCGACCCGACCAGAACCGCGATCGAGATCGAGATCGAGTTTCCCTGCAACGCCCGGGTCCGGATACCGCTATCGACCCCATCGGCCCTGGCGGCGGCTGTGGTGAAGGCGCTGTCCCGGCGATGATCCCGGTTCCTTCGGGTGTGCGGGTGTGGCTGGCGGTAGGTCGCACGGACATGCGCCGGCTATGGATACCGTGCGCCAGATTCACGGCTGGAACGGCTGACCATGATAAAGGCGGTAGGCAGAGAAGATGACAAAACCGGGTAAAATACCGGGTACAATTGGCGATCCTATCTAAAAATGTATAATAAGAACAATATGTTATTACGTATATTACGGTTCAACGTCTAAGGGGGATTCTCGCGCGGCGGGTGTTAACCGCCGATTGCCACAATCTTTCCCCAAAGCCTTCCCAAAGCCGCCCGAACGGCCCGTTATCTCCGCATCGCTTCGCCCCGAGCCGGCATCGCTTAGTGCCGCTGAAAGGATGAACCATGTTGGAACGGATCAACGTCCTCAGAACCGAAATCGAGCGCCTGCGCCTGTTGGCGCGGCAGTGCGACCGCGACATCGCCCAGAAATTCATGGCGCTTGCCGACGAAATGCAGGCCGTCGTCACCGAGATGGAACGGATCGAAGCGGCGAAGGCGGAGCGCGTCGACTAGCCTGCTCACGCCAGCCAATAAAAAACGCCGGTTCCTTCCAGAACCGGCGTTTTTGTTTCGGCTATCCGAGCTTACTTATCCAAGCGAGCCCAGATGTGGCGCTTCACGAGGAAGGCCAGGATCGTGAACAGCAGCGTGTAGAGGATGACGCGGACGCCGGTGTCGTGGCGCGCTTCCAGCTTGGGCTCAGCGACCCAGTGCAGGAACGCGGTCACGTCCTTGGCGATATGCGGGGCGTCATTTGGCGAACCATCGGCGAAGTCGAGCAGGCCATCCTGGATCTGCTTGGCCATGGCGATCTGATGGCCGGGGAAGAACTTGTTGTAGCTCATACCCGGCGACAGGGTGACGCCCGCCGGCGGCTGGTCTTCGTAACCCAGCAGCAGGTGATAGACATAGTCGGGCCCGCCTTCACGCGCCTTAGTCATCAGTGACAGGTCCGGCGGCAGTGCGCCGCCGTTGGAGGCGCGGGCAGCGTTGTCGTTGGCGAAGGGCTTCGGGAAATAGTCCGACGCTTTGGCCTTGCGCTTGAACATGTCGCCGGCTTCGTCCGGGCCGTCCTGCACTTCATACGTGGCGGCCAGCGTCTTGACCTGGGCTTCGCTGTAGCCGAGGTCGGCGAGGTTGCGGAACGCCAGGTATTGGACCGAATGGCAAGCCGAACAGACTTCCTTGTAGACCTGGAAGCCGCGCTGGACCTGCTGCTTGTCGAATTTGCCGAGCACCCCATAGAAGCTCCAATCCTCTTTCGGGATGTGGATTTCCGCTTCCGAAGCTAGCGCTGCGAACGGAAGGGAGAGGGCGAACGCGGCGACGGCGCCGATAAGAACTTTGCGCATGGCGCTTACTCCGCAGGCTTGAAGGCCGGCATAACCGGCTGACTGATCGAGGCTGGCAGGGGCTTGGGAGTCTCGATCCAACCCACCACGGGCAGCAGGACGAACATGTGGAAGAAGTACCAGAAGGTGCCGATCCGGCTCAGGATCAGGGGCAGGCCTTCCGGATGCTGCGCGCCGCACCAGCCCAGCACGAACATGTTCAGCAACAGGACCCAGAACAGGATCCGGTAGATCGGGCGGAACGTAGCCGAGCGAATGCGCGAAGTGTCGAGCCACGGCAGGAAGAACAGCACGATCAGCGAGCCAAACATTGCCGCCACGCCGATCAGCGCGTTCGGGATCGAGCGCACCATGGCGTAGAACGGCAGCAGGTACCATTCCGGCACGATCGACGCCGGCGTCACCAGCGGATTTGCCTTCACATAGTTGACGGGGTCACCCAGCGCGTTGGGGAACCAGAACACCATGCCAAAATAGAACAGCATGAACACGCCGAGGCCGAAGGCATCTTTCGCGGTGTAGTAGGGATGGAACGGGATCTTGTCGCCCGTCGCCACTTCGATGCCGAGCGGATTGTTCGAACCCGGGATATGCAGCGCCCAGATGTGCAGGAACACCAGGCCTAGGATCACGAACGGCAGCAGGAAGTGCAGGGCGAAGAACCGGTTGAGCAGCGGATTGTCGACCGAGAAACCGCCCCACAGCAGGGTGGTGATCATCTTGCCGACCACCGGTATGACCGAGAACAGGTTGGTGATCACGGTGGCGCCCCAGAAGCTCATCTGGCCCCACGGCAGCACGTAACCCATGAAGGCGGTAGCCATCATGACGATCATAATGATCACGCCGATCCACCACAGCACTTCGCGCGGGCTCTTGTAGGAGCCGTAGTACAAGCCGCGGAAGACGTGGATATAGACGACGATGAAGAAGAAGCTGGCGCCGTTGGCGTGCATGTAGCGAATCAGCCAGCCGAAGTTCACATCGCGCATGATGCGCTCGACGCTGTCGAACGCCATGTGGACGTTGCCGGTGTAGTTCATGGCCAGGAAGATGCCGGTCAAGATCATGGTGATCAGCATGAACCCGGCGAGGAAGCCGAAATTCCAGAAGTAGTTCAGGTTCTTCGGCGCCGGGTATTTGGTGCCGACGGCATGGTCGATGAAACCGACCAGGGGCAGGCGCGCCTCATGCCACTCGAATACGCGCTGCAGTCTGCTTTTTTCCGTGCTCATTGATATTTTCCCTTAACCGATCAGCACGGTATCGCCGGTGAACTTATACGGCGGAACGGCCAGGTTCTTCGGTGCAGGTCCGAGGCGGATGCGGCCGGAAGTGTCGTATTGCGAGCCGTGGCAGGGGCAGAACCAGCCGCCGAAGTCGCCCTTCGGGTCGGTGCCCTTGGTGCCGAGCGGGATGCAGCCGAGGTGGGTGCAAACGCCGCTGACGATCAGGAACTCGGGCTTCTGAACGCGGATTTCGTCTTTCTCCTGATCGCGCAGCTCGGAGACATTGACCTTGCGGGCCGCGTCGATCTCGGCGGCGGTGCGATGGGCCACGAACACCGGGCTGCCGCGCCAGACCACGATGATGCGGCTACCTTCGGCAATGCCGGCAACGCTGAATTCGGTGGTGGACAGCGACAGCGTATCGGCCGCCGGGTTCATGCTGGAGATCAGCGGCCAGATCATCATGGCCGTACCGACCGCGCCGACCGCGACCGTGGAATGAAGCAGGAAGTCGCGGCGGGTTTCGCCCGCCGGCTCGGCAGCATGTGCCGTGTTCGCCATCGTATGTGATCCTTCTCTAGTCAACTGGCCGCCCCTCTTGGCTTAGCGGGGCACGCAACCTTAGGCTTTAGCCGGGCCATGACGCATGGCTCCAACGGAACAGGCTGGCGGCGGATGAACGTTTCCCCTTAACACCCCTAGTGTCCCCGGACGGTCGCCGCCCCCGACCTTACGAATCTAAGGTCAATCTGGACGTCGAATCGCACCCTGGAGCCGGCCCCAACCGGCGGAAGCATAAGGGTTTTCAGCGCCGCGGGTATAGAATAAAACGCCTGCCTTGAAAAGGCCAAAGGCCGGTGTCTGGGTCGCTTTCGGACAATCCCGGCCTGCCGAAAAAGCTGCCCTCACGCCGCTCGACACTAGCGGTCCACATTCGGGTCAAAAGTCCGCTCATGCGCCTCGCGCTTTATCAGCCGGATATCCCCCAGAACACGGGCGCCGTTCTGCGCCTGGGCGCTTGTTTTAGGGTGCCGGTGGAGATCATCGAACCCTGCGGTTTTCCCTTTGATGACAAGCGTTTGCGGCGCTCCGCCATGGACTACGGCGGGGTCTGCGACATGGTGCGGCACACGTCCTGGGAGGCTTTCCTGGAAGCCCACCAGACCGGCCGGCTGGTGTTGTTATCCACAGCCGGGGCGACGCCCTATACGGACTTTGCTTTCACCGCCACCGACGTCCTGTTGCTGGGGCGGGAGAGCCGGGGCGTTCCGGATGAGGTTCATGCCCGGGCCGACGCCCGGGTCCGAATCCCCATGGCAGAGGGCCTGCGCTCGCTCAATGTTGCTATGGCGGCCGCGGTCGTGCTTGCAGAATCCTTGCGCCAGTTGGGGATTTTACAAGGAAAAACAGAGCTTTAGACACAAGCCCGCTGCGCTTATGTAACCGGCGACTGACAGCAAATTCATTGGGCGATCATGTTGCTGTAAGGCGGACGGGAATACATTCATACCTGTCGCAACCGACCCCGAGCATGATCCCCCTCAGTGCTGGCGGACGCGACATTCTAGAGCCCTGCTCCCCTCAGGGCCAAAGACCGGAGGCCCCGCTCCCCCAGCGGGGCCTCCGCTTTATCTGCCGCAGGCCCGGCCTCTTTTGTTTGCCGGCTTCGACCGGACGCCTTCGCTTTTCGCGCTTCTTAATTTTCCACCAGCTCTTTGAGGTGCACTAACGCTTCGTCGCGGGTGGGTGTGAAGCCGGATTCGATCCACCAGGTTTCGGCGGCGCGGAGCAGCGCACCGACTTTTGGTCCGGGCGCCAGGCCGAGAGCCAAGACATCGGCGCCGCTGATAGGCAGAGTCTTTTCCTGCCAAGCGCTCGTGCGCGCGAGTTGTGTTTTCCATCCGCTGTCGTCGCCGTCGCACGCCCAGGCGATCAGTAGGCGGTCTGCCACAGCGCCCTGCCCCAGGTGATAGAGCGCGTGGTTGAGATCGAGCTGTGTGGTCGCCGCGGTGAGCGCCGGTTGCGCAGCCGTGAGCATCGCCAGGCGCGCGGCTTCGGCGTTGGACAATTTGAGTCGCAGCGCGACGGCGGCGGCGGAGCTTGTCGGGATCATGACCGCGAAGCGGCGCAGCCAGTCTGCCGGAACGCTGGTTTCGTGTTCGCGCGCGATCAAGCGCGCCAGCGCCGGACCGGTGTGCGCTTCCGGCAAAATCTCCTGGGTCACGCCGGTGGCTGCCATCACTGCTACTGTGGGCGCCGGGTTACGCGCCGCGAGCAGCTTCGACACTTCCCGCGTGATGCGTTCCGCCGAAAGTCCGGCCAGGCCTTTGACGTGGGTGCGCACGGCGCCCAGGGTGACGTTGTCGATCTCGCTCTGCCCATAGCGCGCCTGAAAGCGAAAAAGCCTTAGAATCCGCAGGTAGTCTTCCTGGATGCGATCAGACGGCTCCCCTACGAATCGCACGCGGCCGGCGCGAATATCTGCCGCTCCGCCGTAATAATCGAACAGCATTCCGTCAGGCGCCAGCGACATGGCGTTGATGGTAAAATCGCGCCGGCGCGCGTCTTCTTCCCAATCGGCCGTAAACTCCACCGCCGCATGGCGCCCATCGCACGCCGTGTCGCGCCGCAGAGTCGTGATCTCATAACTCCGGCCGTCCGCCACCGCCGTGACCGTGCCGTGATCGAGGCCGGTGGGGATCACCTTGATGTCCGTGCGGCTCAAGCGCTCCATCACCACCTCCGGAATGTCGGGAGTGGCAATATCGATGTCGTCATTGAAATGCGGGGGTGCGCCCATCAACCGGTCGCGCACGACGCCGCCCACATACCGCACGTCCACATCGGGGTACCCAAGAGCCGCGAACAAGCGCGCGTGCGCCGCCATCCATGGCTCCTGGCACGGTTCCGGCTGTTGTGTATGAAGCGAGCCTGTTTGAGGAGAATCGGGCATCGCTATTGCTTGGGGGTTTTGGGTTCCATATGGCCGGGCACCACTTCGCCGTTCACCACCTGCGGCGGCACATAACGCTGGTCTGCGGGGCCGCCGCGCATGAAAGCAGTCGCGCCCAGGACCAGGAAAGCCGAGACCGCGCCCAAAAACACCAGCAGCGGCCAGGGGCCGCGTTCAAGGCGGGGCGGTTCACCGCCGTGGCTGGCCACATAGCGCGCGCGGTACCAGGTCCAGGCGGCGTAGACCGCCATGGGCATCAAAAACGGAATTAAATAAGTGAGCAAAATGCGCGCCATCGTCCCCTTCCGATGACGGGAGTCACGTGCCCGCCGTCAGCACCTCATAGAGGTTCATCAGCATACCCGCTGTCGCGCCCCATATATAGCGATCCCGGTATGGCATGGCGTAGTAGGCCCGGACGACGCCCGTGGGTCCGGTGCGGCTATGGCGCTGATGATTGGCGGCATCGAGGACGAACGCCAGCGGGACCTCGAAGATCTCCGCCACTTCCTGGGGATCGGGCGTGAGATCGAGCGGCGGGCGGATGGCGCCAACCACGGGCGTAATGTCGAAGCCTGTGACAGTGCGGTAGGGGTCGAGGCGTCCCAGGATCTCTACCCGGCGCGGGTCCAGGTCGACTTCCTCCTGCGCCTCCCGCAAGGCCGCGGATTCCGCATCAATATCGGAGTCCTCCATGCGGCCACCGGGGAAGGAGATCTGGCCGGCGTGGGCCTTGAGGTCGGGGTTGCGCTGAGTGAACACCAGCCTGAACCCGTCCCCATACTCCACCAAGGGCACCAGCACCGCCGCGGCCATGCGCGGCGCGTCGGCCGGAAGCGGTGTCGCGAAAGCCACGTTGAGGCCCGGCGAACCGCCGGTTTCATAAGGCTTGAGGTCACTGGCGTGCAGGAGCTGCGCCGCGGTGTGCAGGTCACTGCGCGCCTGGCGCAGGGGATCACGCGGACGCGCAAGGCGCGCCGCGATATCGGCGCGGGTCAACGGAGGTGGACCGGCGGACTTGAGCTGCGCCGCCGTCACGTCAGTGCGCCCAGCGGAAAGAAACGCCCGCTGCTCCAGATGCCGAAGTGCGCGGCATCCGTTGGATCGGGCTCGCCGCGCTCGATCAGGTGGTAAAACACTGGCCTGCTGATGCGGGCCTCCAGTCCCTTGCGCACATGAATATAGGGCCGGGGTTCTCCAGCCTCGGATTCCGCGATCCTGAGGCCATGGTCACCGTCCAGCGTCACCACGTCGTCCACATTGGTTCGAAAGCGGATGACCTGGGTCCTGCCGGCTCCTTCGGCCATCATCTCCACGGCGATGAAGGGCGCGTCCTCCACCTCGATCCGGCCGTTTTCCACCGGGGTCGTCAGCCAGTGCACGCCGTCCGCATCCCGGCGCAGGACCGTGGAAAACAGCTTCACCAGGGCCAAACGTCCTATGGGTGAGCCACGGTAGTACCAGGCTCCGTTGCGGTCGATCCGCATGGCAAGATCGCCGCACAGATCCGGGAGCTGGACCTGCTCGCCCACATCCGGGGCAGCGCCTGCTTTGCCCGATTCCGCGTTCTTTTCCTGCATGGGCCGTCCCATGTTGGGCCTCGTCCTTTTTCCCCGGCGAGACTAAGGCATTTCCGCCGATTTCCGCCATCCGCCGCCGGGGTCGCTTAAAAAAAAGATATGCGATTTTATGTGGGGAAAATGCGACAAACCTTGGGCGGCCAGGGACATTCGTATGTGCTGTCTTGCGGCCCAGTCCTAAACTCTGGCGTGTGCCCAGGGCCAACTTCTTAGTTTGGAGCGGATTCCCGTGAGTTCAGCGATGACACAAGAGCGGAGCAGCGCCGGCGCCGTGGCCGATATGGAGCGTGTTGCCGGCCTGGTCCATAAGGCCAAGAGCGCGGTCGAACACGTGATTTACGGCCAAGGCGCGGTGGTGGAGGAAAGTCTCATCACCTTGCTGGCAGGCGGTCACGTCCTCCTGATCGGCGTCCCCGGACTCGCCAAAACCAAACTCGTCCATGCGCTGGGCATCGTGCTCGGTCTTGACGACAAGCGCGTGCAGTTCACACCCGACCTGATGCCCGCCGATATTCTGGGTTCGGAAGTGCTGGAGGAAAACTCCGACGGCCGCCGCGTGTTCCGCTTCATCAAGGGCCCGGTGTTCTGCCAGCTTTTGATGGCCGACGAAATCAACCGCGCCAGCCCGCGCACCCAGTCCGCGCTGCTACAGGCCATGCAGGAAGGCCGCGTTTCCATCGCCGGGCAGTATCACGCCCTGCCGCAGCCGTTCCATGTGCTCGCGACCCAGAACCCCATCGAACAGGAAGGCACCTATCCCCTACCCGAAGCCCAGCTCGACCGGTTCTTGATGCAGGTGGATATCGGCTACCCCGACCTCGAAGCCGAGCGCCAGATCATCCTGCGGACCACCGGCGTCGATGCGCCGGAGCCGCAGCGCGTGCTCACCGCCGACGACCTGGCCACCGCGCAGAGACTGGTGCGCCAGGTGCCGGTCGGCGAAAGCGTGGTCAACGCCATCCTTAAACTGGTGCGCGCCGGCCGCCCGGAAACCAGCGACATCCCCGAAGTGAAAGACCAGGTGGCGTGGGGCCCCGGTCCGCGCGCCAGCCAGGCGCTGATGCAGGCCGTGCGCGCTCGCGCGCTGCTGCAAGGCCGCCTGGCGCCTTCGGTCGACGACGTCATCGCCCTGGCCCGCCCGGTACTGCAGCACCGCATGGCGCTGTCGTTCGGCGCCCGCGCCGACGGGCATACGCTGCCAGCGCTTATCGCGCTGCTGTGCCGCCGCCTGGATAGCTGAAGAGTTAGCCCTTGGCCCTGAAAGCCGGAGCGCGGCGAGACGAAAGTCACAGGTTGCGGGCGCAAGCCGATGCGATTGCGGCCGCCTTGCCGCCGTTGCTGGTGCCCGCCCACCGCCCGGCTGCGGCCACGGGCATCGGCAGTCACGGACGCCGTCGCGCCGGCATCGGCGACAGCTTCTGGCAATTCCGGGCCTATACCTCCGACGACACGCCGCAGGCCATCGACTGGCGCCAGTCGGGCAAGGTCGATCATATCTATGTGCGCGAGCGCGAATGGGTCACCAGCCAGACCGCCATCCTGTGGTGCGACACCTCGCCGTCCATGCGCTATCGCTCGGACCCGAAGCTGCCGACCAAGGCCGACCGCGCCGCCGTCATGATGCTGGCCATGGCCGAGCTGCTGATCGACGGAGGTGAGCGCATCATCCGCCTGTCGGGCGACGGCAGATTGCAGCGCGCGGCCAGCGCGGGACGCCTGGCCGTGGCGCAATTGGCCGATGCCATCGCTGCCGAGCTGCTTGAAGAAACCCCGCCCAAAATTCCCGAGGTGCCGCGCATCGACAAGCTGCCGCGTAATGCCGCCGTGGTGATGTTCAGCGATTTTCTAGGCCCGCTGGATCAGATCGGCCAGATGGTGCGCGGCATCGCCCACCAGGGCGTGGTCGGCCACATGATGCAGATTATGGACCCGGCGGAAGAAACCTTGCCGTTCGAGGGCCGCGTTCGTTTTGTCGGCATGGAGCAGGAAGGCGCCACCGTCATCGACCGCGCCGAAGACGCGCGCGCACAATATATGGAGCGTCTTGCCGCACATCGCGCCGGCCTGAAGGCGCTGGCCGCCACTGTCGGTTGGACCTTCGCGGTCCATCATACGGGAAATTCGCCGCAGCTCGCGGTGGCAGCGCTTCATAACGCCATCACCGGCCACAGGCGGTAGCGCATGTTGAGCCTGGGTCTTATCTCTTTCGCGTCACCCTGGATTCTGGCCGGCGCCGCAGCGTTGCCCCTGGTGTGGCTATTGCTGCGCCTGACGCCGCCGGCGGTGAAGCAGATTCATTTCCCTGCCATCCGGCTGCTGTTCAATCTCGACCCCACCCAGCGCACCACCGCCCATACGCCGCCGTGGCTGATCATCCTGAGGCTCGCCATCCTGATCCTGGCGCTGCTGGGACTCGCGGACCCGATCATCAACTTCGCCCGCACCGGCGAACGCACCGGCCCCGTGATCGTGGCCTTCGACGACGGTTGGGCCGCCGCCACCCATTGGGAAAGCCGCACCAAAGCCTTGCGCGACGTATTGGAAACCGCCGACCGCCGCGGTCAGCCTGTGGCCGTAGTCGCCACCGCGAACACCGCCACCACTCAGCCGTTGAAACTGCAGAGCGGGCGCGAAGCCATCGACAGCGCCGTTCGCGTCGCCCCTTCGCCCTGGCCCGTCGACCGCGCCAAGGCGGCCGAACGGCTGCGCGCCTTGTCCCGTTCAGGTATCCCTTCCGGCGCCTCAACTGTCTGGATCGCCGACGGTGTGGATGATCCAGGCGCGTCGGAATTGACCAAGGCCCTGCAAGCCATCGGCCCCCTGACAGTGATCGATGCCAAGGGCATGATCCAACCTGTCGTCCAGTTCCCGCCCAACCGCAGCTTCACCGCGACCAAGGGCGAGGCTTCGGGCAACGACATTGAAGTTAAACTCGGACGGATCGGGGCCGGTCAGCCTGGATCATCGGAAACCGTGCGCGCACTGGACAGCGATGGCCAGGTGGTGGCCCAAACCGTCGTCACCTTCGGCGCCGGCGCCGGCAGCGCCACGGCGCGCATGGCCATGCCCACGGAACTTGCCAACCGCATCGCCCGGTTCGACGTAGAGAATATCGCCTCGGCCGCCACAACGGTACTGTCGGACGACCATTGGCAGCGCCGCCCCGTGGGACTGGCCAGCGCCACCATAAATGGCGTGAAGGCGCCGCTGCTGGAGAACTCCTACTACATTCGTGAGGCTTTGGGTCCCTATGCGGACATCCGCAGCGGCGACCTGGATTCGCTGCTCGAGCGTCCGCTCGCGGTGTTGATCATGGCCGACGGCGGCAAGATCCTCGATGCCGAGGTCGATCGCTTGGGGGGCTGGGTGGACAGTGGCGGACTTCTGGTGCGCTTCGCCGGCCCGGGCCTGGAAAGCAATGTAGACAACCTGCTGCCGGTGAAACTGCGCAGCGGCGGCCGCACCTTCGGTGGCACCATGTCATGGAGCACGCCGGCTGCGGTCGCGTCGTTCCCCAGCACCTCGCCCTTCAAAGACCTGCTGGTGCCGGACGACGTTTCCGTGACGTCCCAGGTTCTGGCGGAGCCCGCCGCCGATCTCGCCGGCAAGACCTGGGCGCGCCTGCGCGACGGCACGCCCCTGGTGACTGCGATGCGGCGCGGCCAGGGCTGGATCGTGCTGTTTCATGTGACCGCGACGCCCGAGTGGTCGAAACTGCCGCTCTCCGGCCTGTTCGTCGATATGCTGCGGCGCCTGGTGGACATCAGCCGGGGTGTGCAGGGCGACACCGACGAGACGACGGGCATGCTTGCGCCGCGCAATCTCATCGATGGCTTCGGCCGTCTCACCGCACCCGGCCCGGCCGCAAAGGCCGTGGCCGCCGAGGTTATTGCCAAGACACCGCCCAGTGCCGCCACGCCACCCGGGCTGTATGGTCCGCCGGGTGGAACGCGCGCGCTCAATCTCTCCACTGGCCTTACCGAACTCAAGGCTCTGCCCGAGCCCCCCCTGGGCGCCACGCATACCGGCTTTGACTCCGTCACCCGCGAGCGCGTGCTAAAGCCCTGGCTGCTGACAGCGGCCCTCATTCTGCTGCTGGTGGATCTGGCCGTGAGCTTTGCCTTGCGCCGCCTGCTGCCCGAGCGCTTGAACGCGGCGGTAGCCGGTGCCGTGCTGTGCTTCGTGGCCACCGGCTTCGCGCCGTCTTCGCTGCGCGCTGCCGAGGCCCTTAAGGATGTCGACCCCGCCATCCGTGCCGCCATTGTCGACACCCGCCTGGCCTATGCGGCGAGCGGCAGTCCCGAGGTGGACCGCGTCGCCGGCGCCGGTCTCAGCGCCCTGACGCAGCTTCTGTCCGCGCGCACCGCCGCCGAGTTGTCCGAACCGGCGCGCGTTGACCTCAACGCCAACAACATCACCGTCGACGGCCTGTTGGGCTACCCGCTGATCTACTGGCGCATGACGCCGGGCTTCCGCCTGCCGCCGCCGCGCGCGCTGGCCGCGCTCAACGCCTACCTGCACCGCGGCGGCATGGTGGTGTTCGACGCTCCCGACCAGCCGGGCGCCCTGGCCGCCGACGGAAAGAACCATGACCGCCTTGAGGAGATCGTCCGCAGCCTGGACATTCCGCCGGTCTCTCGCCTGGCGGCCGATCATGTTCTGAACCGCACGTTCTATCTGATGAAAAGCCTGCCGGGCCGCTACGTCGACGGCGAGGTTCTGCTGGAGCAAGGCGGCTCTACCGCCAACGATGGCACATCGTCCGTGATCATCGGCGCCAATGACTGGGCCTCGGCCTGGGCCAAGGACGCCAACGGCATTGCTTTGTACGCCGCCGTGCCTGGAGGCGAGACGCAACGCGAGATGGCGTACCGCGCGGGCATCAACATGGTGATGTATGCCCTGACCGGCAATTACAAGGCGGACCTTGTTCACCTGCCGGCGATCATGCAACGGCTCACCAATTGATGCGCACATGATGAACATCACCTTTTCGCCGCAGGTGCCCACCACGGTCCTCCTGTTGCTGGCAATCTTGAGCTTCGGCCTCATCGGGTACGGCCTGTTCCGGCGCGCCCGCGGCGTGCTGTTACGCGGCTTGCCGGTGCTGGCCTTGCTGATCGCCGTCGCCGACCCCCAATTCGTGCGTGAGACCCGCAGCGCTCTCAAGGACATCGCCGTGGTGGTGGTGGACGAAAGCGACAGTCAAAAATTGGGCGAGCGCACCGCGCGCACCGAGAAGGCGCTGGCCACGCTGACGCAAAATCTGTCCCAGCAGCCCGATCTCGAAGTCCGCACCGTGCGCGCCGGCCGCGTCGAGGCCGGCTCCACCGCCACCCAGGACGGCACCCGCCTGTTTGGCGCGCTGACCTCGGCCATGAGTGAAGTGCCCGCCGGCCGGTTCGCCGGCGCCATCATGATTACTGACGGCCAGGTGCATGATGCCCTGGCGCCGGACAAAGCGCGCGAAGTACATGCACCCTATATCGGCGCACCGCTGCACGTCATGATCACCGGCGATCACAACGAGTTCGACCGCCGTATCAAGGTCGAAAGCGCGCCGGACTTCGGCCTCGTCGGCAATAAGGTCTCGGTCAAGCTGCGGGTGGACGACGGCACCAAGACCGACACCCGCGTGCCGGTGACCATCAAACGTAACGGCGGCGCCGCCAGCCAGATCTATCTTGCGAACGGTGTAACGACCGACGTTCCCCTTACGATCGAGAACGCCGGCGCCAATGTGTTCGAAATTGAAGCCGCCGCCGCGCCCAACGAACTGTCGGCCGCCAACAATCGCACCATGGTGTCCATCAGCGGCGTGCGCGACCGGCTGAAGGTTCTGCTGGTATCGGGCGAACCCCATGTGGGCGAACGCGCCTGGCGCAACCTGCTCAAGTCCGACCCCAACGTCGACCTCGTCCACTTCACGATCCTGCGCCCCCTCACCAAAGATGACGGCACGCCCCTCAACGAACTTTCGCTGATCGCCTTCCCGATCCGCGAGCTGTTCGAGGACCAGCTCAACGAATTCAACCTCATCATCTTCGATCGCTACAGCCAGCGCGGCCTGGTCCCGGCGCAGTACATGGCCAATGTCGCCAACTTCGTGAACCAGGGCGGCGCGGTCATGCTGGCGGTCGGGCCCGAATACGCCGACAGCTATTCCCTGTTTGGCGGTCCCTTGCAGAGCGTGCTGCCGGCGGAGCCGACAGGGCGCATCTATACCGGCGCGTTCAAGCCGAAACTCAGCGAAGCCGGACTACGCCATCCCGTCACAGAAGGCCTTGAAGGGGCTTTGGCGCCGAACACCGCCGCGTCGGCAGCCCAGAACGCCGCGCAGAACCCGACCTGGGGCCGTTGGCTGCGCCAGGTGCAGGTGGCCAAGCCCAAGGGCCAGCAGGTGATGGAAGGCCTCGAAAAAGAACCGCTGCTGATCCTCAACCGGGTCGGCAAAGGCCGCGTCGCGCTGTTGCTCAGCGACACCATCTGGCTGTGGGGCAAAGGCTTCGACGGCGGCGGGCCCGAGACCGAACTCCTCCGTCGCACCGCCCATTGGCTGATGAAAGAACCCGAGCTGGAGGAAGAATCCCTCTCCGCCACCGCGCAGGGCGGCGCGCTCGCGATCTCCCGTCACAGCCTCGCCGGAGAAGAGATCCCGGTCACCGTCACACTCCCCTCGGGCGCCGAGCGTTCGGTCGTGCCGAAATCCACCGGCGGCGGGAAATTCGCCACCACCCTGCCCATCGACGAACCCGGCCTCTATCATCTGAGTGACGGGAAAAACACGGCGCTTGCCGCCATCGGCACGCCGAACCCACTGGAAAGCTACGACGTGGCAGCCACGGCCGATAAGGTGGGCCCGCTGTCAGAGACCACCGGCGGCGGGGTCTACTGGCTGCAGGACGGCGCGGTTCCGACCATCCGCCGGGTGGAACCAAATCGCGCCTCCCACGGTTCTACGTGGCTGGGCCTGAAGGCCAACAATCAATATGTGGTTACGGGTCTTTCGCAGACACCTTTAGCACCGGTGGGATTGATCCTGCTGGCGGTCATGGCCGGGGCCATGCTGGCCTGGTGGCGCGAGGGCCGCTGATTCTCGCGTGCCTGGAGCGAGACCAAAACGCCACAGTTTGACTCTGTTTGACAGGTTCGCGGAACCGGCGCGGTTTACGGGTCGTTGGGGTGACCAGAGAATTGGCCCAACCCCAGAGGCACCCTGTCATGAACATTCCCGCGCTTCACACCGACCTCCGCACTCTGCCGCAGCATGTGTTCCACGCGGATGTGGAACCTATGAGCCGCCCCGATGCGACGTTCACCGGCACCAGATTCGACGCAACGATTTCCACGATGTCCTACCCGCAGCGCATCAAGATGATGATCGCCCGGGCGCCCGCCCCGCCGCCGCTGCGTCGCATCGTCCAGGCCGAGCGCCCGCCCATGAGCGAAGAAACCCGCGCCATGCTGCTCTATGTGCATACTTCTCACGCGACATTCGGCACGCCGACGTCTGCCCAGACTCACTAATTACTCGAGAGTGAGATTTACGACCCAAGAGCATTTCGAGGCGTCGTCGAGTACGCCGCCGCTGATGACCTTGACCATGCCCATGGGTTCAGCGCGACCCTCAAAGGTAACTACGGAATCGACGATTTTCACGTGACCGCGAATAAATCCCTCGTCGGTGACGAATCCGTCGAACACCGGCTGCAATGATGCGGCGCCGTCATCCGGCCGGATAACGCCGCCGTTGATGACGAAGTTTTCGACGGGAATGTCGTGGCACCCGGGACCGCTCAGCTCGCGCGTCACGGCCATAACGCCGGAATAGCGCCCATCGAACGCCAGGGTGCGCTGGACGGCTGGAGCGTTAGGTCTGGCTTTTGATTTCGCCGGCTGGGCCGCATTTGCTGCCGTAAACAGCAGCACGCTCACCATACCCGTCGCGAGCGCCAAATTCCCCAGCATTTTCGTCCTCCGACCGCAGCGAGTGCGCCTCAGCCGGCATTTTAGGCTATTTCGAGCCGCAGCGGAATCCGCTCAGCTCACCAGCTCCGCGCGGACCTGCTGGCGCAGCACGTCGATGGCAACCAGGCTCTCGCCGACCTTCATGTGCCAAAAAGTCCAGCCGTTACACGCCGGGGCGCCTTGGACCGCCGCGCCCACTTGATGGATCGAACCGCGATGCGCCGCCGAGATCAAGGTGCCGTCGGCGCGCACGCGCGCCGTGAAACGGCCGGAGGGATCGGACAGCGTGCTGCCGACCTGCAACAGGCCGCGTTCCACCACCGTGCCGAAGGGAATGCGGGGTTCAGTGCGCTTGCTGGGCGTGATCAGGTCCATGGGGTCTTTCACTTCCTTGACTTGGGCAATGCGTTCGCGGGCGCCGGCGATGTAATCGGGATCGCGCTCGATGCCGATGTAGCGGCGGCCCAGGAGTTTCGCGACGGCGCCGGTGGTGCCGGTGCCGAAGAACGGATCGAGCACCACGTCACCGGGCTTGGTGGCGGCCATAAGTACGCGATATAGCAGCGATTCCGGCTTCTGGGTGGGGTGCAGCTTGTTGCCGTCGGCCCCCTTTAGGCGCTCGCCGCCGGTGCACAGCGGCAGCGTCCAATCGCTGCGCATCTGGGTGCCGTCGTTCATATTTTTCATAGCGTCGTAGTTGAAGGTGTAGCGGGCGTCCTTCGACTTCGAGCACCAGATCAGGGTTTCATGGGCGTTGGTGAAGCGGGTGCCGCGGAAATTGGGCATGGGGTTGGTCTTGCGCCACACAATGTCATTCAGCACCCAGAAGCCCAGGTCTTGCAGGATGGCGCCGACGCGGAAGATGTTGTGGTAGGAGCCGATCACCCACAGAGAGCCAGTGTCCTTGAGGGCGCGGTGCGCGGCCTTCAGCCAGGCATGGGTGAACTTGTCGTAAGCGGCGAGATCGTCGAAACGGTCCCAGGCGTCATCGACGCCATCGACGCGGGAGTTGTCGGGGCGGCGCAGGTCGCCGCCGAGCTGAAGATTGTAGGGCGGATCGGCGAACACCAGATCGACGCTGCCTGCGGGCAGGCTTTCCATGGCGGCGACGCATTCGCCGCTCATGATGACATTTGTTTTCAGCTCGGGTGTCTTCAGACCAGAGTTTGCGGCTTCACGTTTGGGCAGCGTACCGGTGGCCATAAAGCGGATCCCCTTTAAACCAGGGAGTCCTCGGATCAGGAATGTGCGTCCCTGAAACCGAGGCTTCTTCCCTCCCCACCCTTACAACCCGGTTGAATCCGCGCTGGGGCAGGATTTTCTAAAGCGAGCGACCGCGGTTCTATGTGCGCCATCACTCGGGACAGCGGCGGGCTCGTATGAGAAGAATCATAAGAATCAAAGGTTTACAACACGTGACTAAGATTCTAGGTCCATATACAAAATGTAGAGTCACGCGGAGTCAGGAGACTCTACGGGTGGTGCCGACCGAAATTAATTTTAGAGGGGAAGATTAATCTGCACCGATTCGGGCGGCGCGAGCTGCGCCTTTACCAAACCGAAAGAGCGCCGGTGATGCTGCGTGATGCCGATGCGGATGATGGCGTCGCGGTGAGTCTTCGTGGGGTAGCCCACGTTGGTCTCCCAGCCGTACCCCGGATGCGCGCGCGCCAATTCCTTCATGTAGCGGTCACGGGTGACCTTTGCGATCACCGATGCGGCGGCGATGGAGAGCGATTTGCCGTCACCTTTGACGATCGTTTCGACCGCGCAGGGGAAATCCTTGGGTTTGCGGTTGCCGTCGATGAGCGCGATGGACGGCAGATTGCCAAGTGACTCTAGCGCGCGCCGCCAGGCGAGATGGGAAGCGTAGAGGATGTTGAGGCTGTCGATCTCGTGCACTTCCGCCCGGCCCACACCACAAACGGCCGCGCCGCAGGACAGCAGCAGCGCGTAGAATTCCTCGCGGCGTTCCAGTGAGAGTTTTTTGGAATCATCAAGCCCCTGGCGCAGCGCCTTAGGCAGTTTTTTCTGGTCGAGGATGACCGCCGCGGCCACCACAGGCCCCGCCAGCGGCGCACAGCCCACTTCATCGATCCCGCAGATAATCGCGCCGGGATCGCGCCTCAGCACAGCGCGTTCAAACTTGAAGTTCGGCAATCTGGACTCTTTTCTTATGCCGCCGTCCGCGGCGGCTCTATTTCTTGGGTAAGTGTTCCAACAGCCGCGGCATCAGTTCGACAAAGTTGCACGGGGTATGGCGCACGTCGAGTTGGTACCTGAGGATTTCGTCCCAACCGTCTTTCACGGCGCCGCGAGAACCCGGCAGCGCAAAAAGATAGGTGCCATGGGCCACACAGGCGCAGGCGCGAGACTGGATGGTGGACGTGCCGATGGACTTCAAGCTGATCCAACGGAAGAGTTCGCCAAAGCCGGGAATCTCTTTTTCCTGCACCTGCGCGAAGGCCTCGGGTGTCACATCCCTGCCGGTGACTCCAGTGCCGCCGGTGGTGATGACACAATCGATCGCGGGATCGGCGATCCAGGTTTTGAGCTGCCCCACGATCGACGGCACATCGTCGCGCAGGATTTTGCGCGCCGCGAGTTTGTGGCCAGCCGACGTCACGCGTTCGGCGAGAATGTCGCCGGAGGTATCGTTCTCCAGCGTCCGCGTATCGGACACGGTCATGATGGCGATATTGACCGGCAGAAAGGCTTTGGATTCGTCGATAGCCATGAAAGTCCTAAACCGGAGGAATGGTTGCCAGCTTCTGCTTGATGGAGATCAAGTCGCGCCAAGCGAAGCGCTTCTGGTCCGGCGAACGCAGCAGGTAGGCGGGATGAAACAGGGCCATGCAGGGGACAGGCCGCGACATGCCGGGGCTTTCATATTGATGCCAGTGGCCGCGCAGGCGGGTAATGCCGGTGGCGGTGCCCAGCAGAGTCTTGGCCGACATACCGCCCACCAGTACCAGCACCTGCGGGTCCACCAATTCGATATGGCGGCGCACGAACGGCAGGCAGGTGGCGATTTCCTCATCGGTCGGCGCGCGGTTGCCGGGTGGGCGCCAGAATACGATGTTGGTGATATAGGCGTTGGTGTCGCGCGCGAGGCCCACGGACCCCAGCATGCGGTCCAGCAGTTTTCCCGACACGCCCACGAACGGCAGTCCCTGGCGGTCTTCGTCGGCGCCCGGCGCTTCGCCCACGAACATCACCGGCGCCCGGGGGTTGCCGTCGGCGAACACGGTGCGGCTGGCGAATTTCTTGAGGCCGCAGCCGTCGTAGCTTTCGACCGCCGCCCGCAATTCCTCAACCGTGGTCGCGGCCTGGGCCAGATGTACGGCGCTGGTAATCGCCTCGGTGCCCGACGGTGCGAATGCCGCCGGCGCAGGCGCGGCGACGGCCGGACGGGTAAGCGACGCGGACGGGGCTGTGGCTGGAGCTACTGCTGCGGCTGCGGCTGTGGCTGCGGGAGGGGAAGGCGCGCGTTTGGCCAGACGGTCCACCGGCGATTCACCGATGGTTTCATCAACGCCGGCGTCCACGTACCAGCGCAGCAAAGCTGCCGGATTTTGCGAAAGAGTCTCCGTCATGGCCGGACTTTGCTGCGGGCAAAACCAATGCGCAAGCTAATGATAGCCTTCGCCGGTTTTGCCTTTGAAAACGCGATAAACATAGAAGGTGTAACCCAGCACCAGCGGCAACGTGATTGCAACGCCCACCAGAATGAACCCCTGAGTCGCGGGCGGCGAGGCCGCGTCCCAGATGGTGATGGACGGCGGCACCACATAAGGCCAGCGGCTGACGCCGAGCCCGAGGTAGCCGAGGGTGAACAGCGCTATGGCCATCTGAAACGGCCGCGCCTCCGGTCCCATGGTCAGTGACCGCCACAGCACAAGCGCCGCGAGCGCCGCCAGGACCGGCACGGGCATGAGCCAGAAAATGTTCGGGCTACTGAACCAGCGCATGCGCACGCCGGGGTCGAAAATCACCATCCACAGACTGATGATTGCCATGGCCGCCATCACCATAAGCAGTAGGATCTTTGCCATGCGCCGCGCATGGGCCTGAACATAACCATGGGCCTTCATGACCAGCCACGTGGCCCCCAGCAGTGCATATCCCGGCAGCAGCGCGAACCCCACCAGGATGCTGAAGGGCGTCAACCAGTCGAAGGCGCCACCGGCATACACGCCTTTCTCGACCTTCACACCCTGGACGAAGGCGCCGAGCATGATGCCCTGGCAGAAGGTGGTAACAGTGGCGCCGGCGAAGAAAGCCAAGTCCCATACACCCCGCGAACGCTCGGCCTTGAAGCGAAACTCAAAGGCGACGCCCCGAAATACCAGCGCCATCAGCATCACCATCACCGGCAGATAAAGCGCCGGCAGCAAGGTCGCGTAGGCCAGAGGAAAAGCGCCCATCAGTCCGGCGCCGCCGACCGCCAGCCAGGTCTCGTTGCCATCCCAGAACGGCGCGATGCTGTTCATCATCAAGTCGCGGTCCTTTTGCGACTCACGGCTCAGAAACAAGATGCCGACGCCGAGGTCGAAGCCATCGAGCACCACATACAGGAACACGCCGAAAGCAATCACACCGGCCCAGATAACAGGGAGCATCTGTTCCATGACTACACGTCTCCCGCGGCCATGGGCCGCTTCAGCGCGGCCCCATGGGTGTCGCGCGCTGCGGCAGCCGGGCCGCCGCGGATGAGCTTGAAGATATAGTAGACGCCGGCGCCGAAAACGAAGCCGTAGACCACGATGAACAATGCCAGCGTGGTGGCGATACTGGCGGCCGGCACCGGCGACGCCATGTCCGCCGTGCGAATGAGGTTGTAGACCAGGAACGGCTGGCGGCCGACCTCGGCCACGAACCATCCGGCAAGGATGGCAATGAATCCCGCCGGCGACATGGCCAATGCAGCATGCAGGAACCAGCGGGTTTCATACACGCGCCCGCCGCGGCGCAGGATCACCCCGGCCAACGCCATTCCCAGCATGGCGAAGCCCAAGCCCACCATGACGCGAAAGCTGTAAAACACGATAGCCACCGGCGGGCGGTCCTCGCGCGGGAAATCCTTGAGGCCCTGGATCACGCCGTCGCGGGAATGGGTGATGATTAGACTGGCGCCGTCGGGAATGCCGATCTCGGCGTGCTTGGTTTCGGCCTTCTGGTCCGGCACCGCGAACAGCAGTAGCGGCGCATTGCCGGCGGTTTGCCAATGGCCTTCGATGGCGGCAAGCTTGGCAGGCAGGTAGTCGCGCACTTCAAGACCATGCAGATCGCCTAGGAAAATCTGCACCGGCGTCACGATCAGGATGAACCACAGGCCCATGGAGAACATGGTCCGCGCGGCCTCTTTCTCGCGCCCACGCAATAGGTACCAGGCGCCGGTGCCGATGACCGCAAAGGCGGTGCAGAGATAGGCGCCCGCGACCATATGCGTGAAGCGGTAGGGGAACGACGGATTGAAGATCACCTTCAGCCAATCCTCCGGCGAATAGATGTCGTTCTCGACCGTGTACCCCGCCGGCGTATGCATCCAGCTGTTGGCGGCCAGGATCCAGAAGGTGGAGATCAGCGTGCCGAGGACAACCATGCAGGTGGCGAAGAAATGCCAGCGCTCGCCGACTTTGTTGTGGGCGAACAGCATCACGCCGAGGAAGGAGGATTCGAGAAAGAATGCCGTGAGGACTTCGTAGTTGAGCAGCGGCCCGAGGACATTTCCCGTGGCGCGGACAAAGCCGCTCCAGTTGGTGCCGAACTCGTAGGACAGCACCAGTCCGGACACCACGCCCATGCCGAAGGACACGGCGAAGATCTTCAGCCAGAACTTATAGAGCGTGCGGTAGACGGGCTTCTTGGTGGTGAGCCACAAGAGCTCGCACATGGCGAGATAGCTCGCGAGCCCGATGGTGAACGCGGGGAAGACGATATGGAACGATATGGTAAAGGCGAATTGCGCGCGGGCGAGGAGAAAAGGATCGGAGAGCAGCTCGAGAGCCATAGTCTCCCTTAAGATCTTTTGTCATCGCCCGGTTTAGCCGGACTCACAATCGACTTACTGCCCTTTGATCCATGGATTGCCCGCTTAAAGCGGTCAATGACATGAAGGGGTGGTTACGAGCGCTCGCTGGCCGTCAGGATGCGCTCGGCGTTGAGCGCCTTGCGGTAGAACCAGAAGCTGAACCACACCACCACCGGAATGCTGGCCACCCCGGCGATGGCCATGAGCGTCCCGACGTTGTTCTCACCCCAGCGCAGCGGCAGCAAACCCACGGCTTCGAACATTTCCTCGCAGATGCGGATCACGCCGAAGCCGGTGACCGCGATCAGCACGCCCAAGGTGCCGGCGAACAGTACCGTGGTGATGATGGCGTTGGCGTAGGGGTTGGTGCGCAAAATCCGGATCCTTTAGGAGTGCGGCCTTATAAGAGCGACGTAAGAAGGCCTTAGGCGCGGTTCAAGGGCTCCCGCTTCTCGTTTTAGGGCGGCCGTGAACGGCCGCCGGTCGCCCGCGGGGCCGTTTCTGCCCTAAAGAGGGCTCCCAAGGCAAGGACCCTTGGATCGCCCGAACCGGCGGGTTATACCTAAGTCCTTGCAATGGCATTCAATTGGCCGCTGAAAAGCGCCGCCGCCTTTAGGTGAGTGATGTCCGAACGCGAAGCCATGGAATTCGACGTAGTGGTGGTGGGCGGAGGCCCGGCCGGCCTCGGCGCCGCTATCCGCCTGAAGCAGCTCGCCGCGCAAGCCGAGCAGGACATCTCGGTGTGCGTCGTCGAGAAGGGCTCCGAGGTCGGCACCCATATCCTGTCCGGCGCGGTCATTGATCCCATCGCGCTGAACGAACTCATCCCCGACTGGAAAGACCAGGGCGCACCCCTGCTCACCCCGGTCACCGAGGATCGCTTTCTGTATCTGAGCGAGACCAGCGCCGCGCGACTGCCCAACTTCATGATGCCGCCGCTGATGAACAATCACGGCAACTACATCGTCAGCCTCGGCAATCTCTGCCGCTGGCTCGCCACCCGCGCTGAAGCGCTGGGCGTGGAAATCTATCCGGGTTTTGCCGCAGCCGAAGTGCTCTATGACGACAAGGGTGCTGTGCGCGGCGTCGCCACCGGGGCCATGGGCGTGGGCCGCGACGGCGAGAGGACCTCTAACTACGAGCCCGGCATCGAGCTGCACGCCAAATACACCTTCATCGCCGAAGGCGCCCGCGGCTCCTTGGCCAAGCAGATCATCGCCAAATACGACCTGGGCAAGGACGCCAGCCCGCCCAAGTTCGGCATCGGCCTCAAAGAACTGTGGGAAGTCGCCCCCGAAAAACACAAAGCCGGCCAGGTCACTCACACCATGGGCTGGCCGCTGGATTCGGAAACCGGCGGCGGATCGTTCATCTACCACCTGGAAAACAACCAGGTGGCCATCGGCTTCGTCGTGCACCTGAATTACAAGAACCCCTACCTCTCGCCGTTCGATGAGTTCCAGCGCTTCAAACACCACCCGGCCATCAAGCCGGTGCTGGAAGGCGGGCGGCGCATCTCCTACGGCGCACGCGCCATCACCGAAGGCGGATTTCAGTCGGTGCCCAAGCTCACGTTCCCGGGCGGCGCGCTGATCGGCTGCGCGGCCGGGTTCGTCAACCTGCCGCGCATCAAGGGCAGCCACAACGCCATCAAGACCGGCATGCTCGCCGCTGAAGCCGCCTTTGCCGCAGTGAAGGCCGGACGCGCCGGCGATGAGCTTGCGGACTACCCGGAGGCTTACAAGAAGAGCTGGGTCTACACCGACCTCAAGCGCGTGCGGAACGTAAAGCCTCTGTGGTCGAAGTTTGGCCTCTACGGCGGGCTGATCCTTGGCGGCATCGACATGTGGATGAACCAACTGGGCATCGGCCTGCCGATCACGCTCAAACACACCAAGCCCGACGACGCCACGCTGATCCCGGCCGCCAAGGCGACGCCCATTGCTTACCCGAAGCCCGACGGCAAGATTTCCTTCGACAAGCTCTCCTCGGTGTTCGTCTCCAACACCAATCACGAGGAAAACCAGCCGATCCACTTGAAGCTCACTGACCCCAACATCCCCATCGGCGTGAACCTGCCGCTGTGGGCCGAACCGGCCCAGCGCTACTGCCCGGCGGGCGTGTACGAGGTTGTGAATACGGACGGGGCCAACCGCTTTCAGATCAACGCCCAGAACTGCGTCCACTGCAAAACCTGCGACATCAAAGACCCGAGCCGGAATATTACCTGGACAGTTCCGCAAGGCGGCGGCGGACCCAACTACCCGAACATGTAGCTCCGCCCAGGCCTGTTACGCGCGTTTCCCGCGTATTTTCTGATTAAAATCCCGTGAGAACCGGGTTTTGCGGCCTGAGTTTCCCGTGCCCAACGGGGGGCTACCGGCTATCATCCGCGCTCATGTTTCCTTGAGAGGCTTCCGCCTTATGACCGCGAACCGCCTGTCCTCCGGACGGATCATTTCCATCGCCGTGGCCCTGCTCGTGGCCGCCGCCGCCGCCGGGGTCGTCCTGACCAACAAGCCCTTCGCCGTGGAACGGGTCAGCGCCGCCAGCGGAGAGACCCGTTCGTCGGCGCCGTCGCGTCCCTCGGGTCTGGCCTCGGCCTTCCTGGCGGGGCGCCATGCCCAGGCCGCCTCCGACGGAAAAGCCGCCATCGGCTTTTACGACCAAGTACTGACCTACGACCCTCAGAACCTTGGCATTCTCACCAACTCCTACTTCCTCGCCGCTCAGGTTGGCAATTTCGAGGCGGTATTCCCCATGGCCAAGAAGGCCTACGAGATCGAGCCCCGCGCCGGTATGGCGCCGGTGCTCCTCGCGGTCGAATCCTTCAAGGCCAAGGACTACGAAAAAGCCTGGGGCTTCCTCGCCAAGACCCCGGCCCAGAGCATGAATGGTTTCGCCATGCCGCTGTTGAAAGCCTGGGCGGCGGCGCCGAGCCAGCCCCTCGAGAAGGCCGAAGCCGAACTCAACCAACTCAAGACCTTCCAGGACATGAATGACCTGGTGGAAGTCACCGCCGGCCTGTTGAACGAGTTCTACGGCAACACCGCGGGCGCTCTCGCCCACTACGACACTCTCGCCAAACGTGTCGAAGAGCAGCGCGTGTCTGTGATCCGCGTGATGGCCGAAGGCTACCAGCGCTTAGGCCAGGCACAGAAGGCCAAGGACGCGCTGAACCACTATCTGTCGGTGCGCGGTCGCTCGCCCAGCGTCGAGGCCTATCTCGAAGCCAGCGCCGCGCCGCCAAAAATTACGCCGCAACTCGGCATGGCCGAGGCGCTGTACGCCGCTGCCGAACTCCTGCTGCTCAACGACGCCAACGACTACCGCGCCCAGGTGGCCACCGCTTACGCCCAGACCGCGCTCTATCTCGCGCCGGATTTCTCCATGGCGCAGCGCTTCGTCGGCACGGCCCTGGCGGCCCGCAACCACACCGCGGAATCAAACGCTATGCTCGGGTCCATCAAGAAGTCGGCGCCCGACTATCTCGAAGCCCAGGTGCTGATCGCGGAAAACTATTCCCGCGAGGATCGCACCAACGATGCGGTGAACATCCTGCGCGCCGTCGCCAAGGAGAAGGGCGGCTGGCCCGACGTCTACATCGCCATCGGCGATATGCTGCGCAAAGACAAAAAATACAGCGAAGCTGTCGGCGCCTATGACAGCGCCATCAAGGCCGCACCCGAAGGCCGCCCCTCAAACTGGGCGCTCTATTACAGCCGCGGCATCGCCTATGAGCGCGCCAAACAATGGGACCTGGCCGAAAAGGATTTCCGCAAAGCGCTGGAACTGAAGCCGGACGAGCCCAATGTGCTCAACTATCTCGGCTACTCCTACCTGGACCGCGGCGAGAAAATGGCCGAAGCCCGCAAGCTCATCGAGACCGCCTACGCCAAGCGTCCCGACGCGGCCGAGATCATGGACAGCCTGGGCTGGATGCTGTTTACCGTGGGCGAATACGAAAATGCCGTGCAGCACCTGGAGAAAGCGGTCGAAGGCTCGCCGGCCGACGGCACCATCAACGAGCACCTGGGCGATGCCTACTGGCGCGTGGGCCGTAAATCCGAGGCCCGCTTCCAGTGGCAACGTGCGCTGAGCCTCGACATCGAAGACAGCCAGCGCACGAGTCTCCAATCCAAGATTGACCGCGGCCTCGCGGCGAAGAAATAGCCTTCCACGTGACAGTGTCAGTAGAGGCGCCGGCGAAGATCAATTTGGCTTTGCATGTGTGCGGGCGACGCGACGACGGCTATCATCTGCTCGACTCTCTCGTGGTGTTCGCCGGCGTCGGCGACACCATCACCGTGGAGAGCGCGCCGAACCTTGAACTCACGATCACCGGCCCCTTTGCCGCGGGCCTCGCGGCTGAATCCGACAATCTGGTGCTGCGCGCCGCACGCTGGCTAAGTTCACGCGGCGGCCGTTCTCTGGGCGCCCACATCACCCTCGAAAAGAATCTCCCCATCGCCTCCGGTATCGGTGGCGGATCCTCGGACGCGGCGGCGACCCTGATCGCCTGCGCGAAAATCTGGGACATGGATGCAAGCGCGCTGCCTCACGCCGAACTCGCGAGGGCGCTGGGCGCCGACGTGCCGGTGTGCGTCACCCGCACGCCGGCCTTGATGCGCGGCATCGGCGAGGACGTCACCGCGATCGAAAAATTGCCGGCCCTGTGGATTGTGCTGGCCAATCCCGGCCAGCCGCTGGCGACCAAAGCCGTGTTCGGCGCCGTGCGCGGGCGTTTCGGGAAGCCGATGGAACCCCTGCCGGCAAAACCTGACGCAGAGGGGCTGCTCGCGTATCTGGACGGCCTGCGCAACGACCTGACGGCCCCTGCCCTGGAATTGATGCCGCGGATCGGTGTGATCTTGAACGCCCTGGCCGCCACCTCCGGCTGCCGCCTCGCCCGCCTCTCGGGCAGCGGCCCCACCTGCTTTGGCCTGTACCTTGAGGAATCCACAGCCCGGGCGGCGGCCAAGTCCTTGAAAGACGCCCATTCCGGCTGGTGGACCATAGCTGCGCCTATGCTGACGAGCGCCCTCTGAATATGTGACAATGGACCCTGTGACCGGTCGCAGGCTTGTCAATTGATCCCCTCGTTCGCTCCCCTAAGGTTATGTCCATGAAGACGCTTTTTCGCGCCCTCGCCTTGCTGGCTTTTGCCGCTTCCCCTGCACTGGCGCAGACCACCGCCCAGACCGAGGAAGTGAAGGCCGAACTGCTGGCCGACCGTGCGGCGGTGGCGCCCGGCGGCAGCGTCTGGATGGGCCTGGACCTCAAGATCAAATCCGGCTGGCATACTTACTGGCGCACGCCGGGGGACTCCGGCCAGCCCACCTCCATCCGCTGGACCCTGCCCGCCGGCGTCACGGCCGAGCCGATCCAATGGCCGGTGCCGGACCGGGTCGAAGTCCTGGGCATCATGAATTTCGGCTACCACGATCACGTCACTTTGCTGAACGAGCTGAAGGTCGACGCGAGTACCGTAGCTTCCGATGCCGTGATCAAGGCCGACGTCACTTGGCTGGTCTGCGCCGATGTCTGCATTCCGCAGGATGCATCGTTCAGCATGCCCCTGAAGATCGATCCCGCTGCGCCCGCCGAGACCACGCCAGCCGCTACCGCCCTTCAAGTGGTGCGCAACAGCCTGCCCCAGGCGGCGCCCTTCCCGGTGAAGGCCACGCGTTCGGGCGATCAACTCACCTTCACCGCCGGGCCCGGCGTCGAGGGCGCGGTCAAAAGCGTCACCTATTTTCCGTACCAGGATGGCCTCATCGTCAACGCCGCGCCGCAGACCGCAAAAGTGAGCGGCGGTAGCGTCCGCGTCGCCGTGGCGGCGGAGAAAAAATCCGAGACCATTGTCAACGCCAGCGGCATTCTGGTGATGGAGCGCGACGCCCCCGGCGGCGGCACCGCCAAGGTCGGCTACGTCTTCGACTCGCCCATCTCCTGGACCGGCCCCGCGGCCGGCGAGACGGCGGGCACGGAGACATCCTTTGCGCTGGCGCTCCTGTTCGCCTTCCTCGGCGGGATCATCCTTAACTTGATGCCCTGCGTGTTGCCGGTGCTGGTCATGAAGGCCATGAGCTTCATCAAGCAGAGCGGCGCCAGCGCCGCCGAGCGCCGCAAGGACGCACTGTTCTATGCCGCCGGCGTATTGGCCGCCTTCACCGCACTGGTGGGCATCCTGATCGCCTTGCGCACGGCGGGCGCCGCCGTGGGCTGGGGCTTCCAATTGCAGTCGCCGGTGTTCGTGGCCATCGTGGCCTATGTGATGCTGGTCTTGGGCCTCAACATGTCCGGCGTGTTCGTCATCGGCGGCAACTTCGGCGTGGGCCAATCGCTGACAACC
>CANISR010000026.1 GCA_947470105.1 Fidelibacterota bacterium
AAACCAGCCTGGCGGGACCGGAGTTCCAGATCTACACGCCGACGGAAGCGACCCTGCGCGGCAATATGTTCTGGCAGATGATCACCAGCCCGAGCGGTGACTTCAGCATCGACCTGACGCCGTTCACATTGGCGGCAGGCGACACCATCCAGCTCATCGACCGCGTGGACCAGGCGCTGTTCTACGGCCGCATGCCGCAGGGGATGCGTCAAAGTCTGGCGACCGCCATCGCGGCCCAGAGCGGTACCGCGGCGCGGGTACAAACCGCGCTGTATCTGGCGGCCCTCTCCGGCCTCTACGCCACACAGTATTAGGACGGGGGACCCGCACATGACCGTCAACTCCACTTCCTCGCGCCGCACCTTCTTCCGCCTCGCCGGCGCCGGCATCGCCGCCGTTGCAGTCAGCCGCCTGGCCATGGTGAATGCGCTTGCCCAAAGCACCTCTGACTACAAGGCGCTGGTGTGCATCTTCCTCATGGGCGGCAACGACGGGCACAACATGATCGTGCCCCAGGACACCGCCGCTTACGCCGCTTACCGCAGCGGCCGTGGCGCCCTCTCGCTGCCCGACGGCAATACCCAGCTTCTAGTCATCGCGGCCAAAGACGGCAGGACTTACGGCTTCAACAGCGGCCTGTCGGCGGTGGCGCCCTTGTGGGCACAAGGCAAGCTCGCTGCCGTGGCCAATGTGGGCATGCTGGTGCAGCCGACGACGCGCATCGCCTATATGCAGAACAACGTGACGCTGCCCTCTAACCTGTTCTCCCATGCCGATCAGGTCATCGCCATGCAGGCGGGCAACGCCTTCGGCTCCGGCGGCACCGGCTGGGCGGGGCGCATCGCCGATGCTGTCGCGCCCCTGAACGGAACGGCCAACTTCCCCGCCGCCTTTTCCATGAACGGCGCGTCGCTGTTCTGCACCGGCAATCTCATTCAATCCGCCAGCCTCTATCCCGGCTTCGACCTGTCGCTGAACGGGCTCTCCACCTGGCCCACCACCGGGCCACAGCCGCGCGCCCAGGCCTTGCAGGAGATCCTCACCTTCGACAGCGGCCTCGCCCTGGCGCAGTCCGCCAACAAGGTGAATCAGGATGCCCGCGCCCTGAACCTCATGCTCCGTAGCGCCGGCACTTCATCGCCACTCACTACCGTCTTCCCCGGCACCAATATCGGCCAACAGCTTCGCCAGATCGCCGAGATCATCAAGCTGCGCGGATCCACCGGCATGAGCCGGCAGGTGTTCTTCTGTTCCATCGGCGGCTTTGACACCCATTCCAGCCAGAGCTGGCAGCATATGGATCTGTTGCGCCAGGTGGGCAACGCCATGCAGGCGTTCTATGACGCCACCGCCGAAATGGGTGTGGCCGACAAGATCACCACCTTCACCGAGAGCGACTTCGGCCGCACCCTGCAGCCCAGCGGCAGCGGCAGCGACCACGGTTGGGGTAGCCATCACCTGGTGATGGGCGGAGCGGTTAAAGGCGGCGACATTTACGGCACTTTCCCCCACCTGGCCTTGGGCGGCCCGGACGACACCAACCTCCGCGGTGTGCTGATCCCAACCACGTCCCTCGACCAGTACGGCGCCACCATGGCCAAGTGGTTCGGCGTCAGCGCCGACGCCATGACCCAGGTATTCCCCAACCTCGGCAACTTCGCCACCGCCGATCTGGGGTTCCTCGCGTGAGTGGCCTGGTTACCAGACGCCGCGCGCGGTTACGGGCCAGCGGGCGACCGTTTGACCGCCCTTTTCCACATCAATGTGGTCATAGAGCACAACGTTGGGATCACAGTGGGGCAATACCAGGCGGATTACCTCGCCCATGCGCGGCAGATCGCCGGCGGCGCCACGCAAGCGCCCGTGCTCGTCGCCCATAAACTCGTAGCGTAGGGTCTTTCCGCGTTCGCCCGCGACCACCGGCGTGGGCCCGGCGCGGAACAGCGCCTTATGGCCGGCGTCGATCAGCACAAAATCAGGAAACTGCGTGCAGATGACGGTGGCTTCCACGAACAGCGCCGGAATGAACAACGGGCCCGGTCCGCGCTCGATCACCGCGTATTCGGTATCCATCACCACATATGAGCCCACCTGGAATTCGGTATAGAGACCGATCTCCATGTCGTCGGCGAAGCAGCCGGTGCCCGAGCCGGTGACGATGCCCGGCGCGAGGCCGGCTGTCTTCAATGCGTCGAGGTGGGTCTTGAGATTGGCGGCACAGCCCTCCGCCACCGCGCGCCGGTCGGCGGCCTTGTCCACATGCTGCGCATGGCCGGCGTAGGCCTGCACTCCGGCGTAGACCAAACCCGTCTCGCCGATGCGCTTAGCCACGGCGCAAGTGTCGGCCGGTGTTTGGGTGCCGGTGCGTTTGTGGCCCACGTCGATGTCGACCAGAAGGCGTAGAGGTTTGGCGGATCCTTTGCTCGCTTGCGCATAGGCATCGACCGAAGCCAGGCTATCCACCACCGCCATTACGTCCTTGCCGGACTGATGCAGCCCGGCGATGCGGGCGCATTTTGCCGCGGCGATGGGGGACGTCAGCAGCAGACCGGTGATCCCGGCCGCCGCCATGGCCTCCGCTTCCGACACCGTCGCGCAACTGATGCCGATCGCGCCCGCGGCTATTTGCAGCTTGGCGATGTCCGGAGACTTGTGGGTCTTGGCGTGAGGCCGTAGAGCCTTGCCGCGCGTGTGCGCGTAATGCGCCATGGCCGCAATGTTGGCCTCGATGTCCGGAAGGACCGCGACCATGCGGGGCGTGGGTGAGCTGTGGGTCATGGCATTTTTTCTGTAGTGAGGGTTGAGGACCCAGACATATCATGAGCCATGTTCGACATCACCCAGGTTCCCGCGCGCATTACAGGACCCTCGGCCTGGTACGGCCCCGATTTGGCCAAGGATACGTCGTGGATCGAACACCTCACGGCCGCGGAGATCGCCGAGATCGACGGCGCGGTCCGCAGCGTGACCGCGGACGGCACCGACCTCGCCCAGATCCGGAAAGAAACTTTTCCGATCCCACGCTTCGCCGCACGACTGGCGCGGATCACGGACGATGTTCTTAATGGACGCGGTTTCGCCTTGATCCGTGGATTCGATATCGGCGCCTACAGCCTCAAGGACACCGCCGTCGCCTTTTTCGGCATCGGCAGCCACATCGGCAAGGCCCGATCGCAGAACGGCAAAGGCCATATCCTTGGCCATGTACAGGATCTGGGCTTGTCCTCAAGCCAACCCAACGTGCGCATTTACCAGACAAACGAGCGCCAGACCTATCACACGGACTCGTCGGATATCGTCGGGCTCATGTGCATCCGCCCGGCCCAGAGCGGCGGCCAGTCGAGCCTGGTGAGTTCGGTCACCATCTACAACGAAATGCGCGCCCGCGCACCGGACCTTGCCCGCGTGCTGTTCGAGCCCATCGAGACCGACCGGCGCGGCGAGTTCGCGGCAGGCCAGAAGCCTTACTTCCGCATTCCGGTGTTCAACTGGCACGCAGGGCTGCTGTCGGCCATTTATCAGCGGCAGTATATCGATTCCACCCGCCGGTTTGCCGAACTGCCGCGGTTCACGGCGGAACAGGTCGCTGCCCTCGATATGTTTGACGCATTGGCCAATGACCCAGCGCTGACCCTGAACATGGAATTCCGGCCGGGGGACATTCAACTGGTCCACAACCATACCCTCTTGCACGACCGCACGGCCTTCACCGATTGGCCGGAGCCGGAGCGCAAACGGCATCTGCTGCGGCTGTGGCTGGCGCCGGAGAACGCCCGGCCGCTGCCGCCAGTGTTCGCGGAGCGCTACGGCGACCTGACTCCCGGCGCCCGTGGTGGCGTCGCCGTGCCGGCGGACGACCTGAAAGCGCCGTTGTCCGCTGCCTAATTGCTGCTGAGGTGCGCGGCCAGCTTGTCGAGGGTCTGGTAACCCAACTCCACCGCGCCGAAGCCGATGCCGGCCAAGCGCTGCGCTTTGTTCGGGTGCAACTGGCGCAGTGTCAACACCGTCTTGCCGTCGCTTTGGCTATCGAAGGTGATCGTCACGCGGAATTTGCCGGGGTCATTGTCCTTGTCGGACCCGTGATCGAACACCAACAGTTCCGGCTCCTTGATCTCCAGGTATACGATGCGATTGGGATAAAGAGTTCCGTCGGGCGCCCTCATATCGAATCGCCACAGGCCGCCGACGCGCACGTCCCTTTCATGGGTGGTGGTGACGAAGCCTTTGGGGCCGAACCAGTTGGAAATGTCCTTGGGGTCGGTCCAGGCTTTGAACACCAGCTCGCGCGGCGCACTGAATACGCGCGACAACACGATTTCGCGCTCGATCAGCGTGGCCTGTTCATTTTGTGCGGTCATCGTCCTATCCCTCGTTCTTTTTGTATTCGGCGGCTTGCAGCGTCTGCAGATAGTCCTCGAGCCGGTCGAAGCGCTCTTCCCAGGCGCGCCGCGTGTGCTCCGCCCAGGCGGTGACCTGGTCGAGCGCCTCGGCCCGCAGCCGACACGGCCGCCGCTGGGCGTCGCGCCCGCGGGTAATAAGACCTGCGCTCTCCAGGACCTTTAGATGCTTGGAGACCGCCGGAAGGCTCATGGCGAAAGGCGCCGCCAACTCCTGCACCGTGGCTTCACCCAAGGCGAGGCGGGCCAAAATCGCCCGCCGTGTGCCGTCGGCAAGGGCGGAAAAAGTCGCATCGAGAGACGAAGCTGCTGCGGTCATGGGCGAATCTATATTTAACTATTCAGTTAAATACAATCGATATTTGTCCCCAGCACTCAGACCCGCTTTTTGCGGCCCGCTACGCTTGGGGCGGACCGTCGTTGCGGCCTCCTGAAAAAACAAAGTTACCCACAATAGACATTTATTTAATTGGTCTTTATGCCCCAGCGCGCGGCCACCGCTACACACCGGACAAACTTGCGCTAATGATTCATAGACACTTAAGACTTGCGTGGGTAATTTCCCCTTAGTGGGTAAACGACCCACGAAACCCTCATGCGGAGAACCCGCGGGAGATCCACGATGACCGTCCAGAATCGTTTCCCCCCCTTTGCGCTCGCTGTTGCATCAG
The DNA here is from genome assembly GCA_947470105.1 of Fidelibacterota bacterium. GTDB lineage: Bacteria > Pseudomonadota > Alphaproteobacteria > Rhodospirillales > Rhodospirillaceae > SHVO01. The sequence continues at coordinate 5,069 of CANISR010000026.1, forward strand.
CACTGTTGTTTTCAACCACCGCATTTTCCCAGCAACAACCGCCACCGCGGCCCACCCCGCCACCGACTCAGCAGAACAACCAGCCCGCGGCGGCGCAGCCGATTGCGCCCGCCAACGATCCGGGCCTGCGCACCGGCCCCGCCAACGCCGGCGGGCCTCTTACCGGCCTCAGCGGCGAGGAATGGAAGTTCTTCTCCGCCGCCCTTGAGACTTTCCAGGACATCAACTCGGTGTCAGGCACGATTCCCGGCGAGAATGACGCCGGCCTTGGTCCGCGCTTCAATCACAACAGTTGCGCCGGCTGCCATTCCCACCCCACCGTGGGCGGCACAAGCCCGGCGCAAAACCCGCAAATCGCCGTGGCTACCTTGCACGGCGCGCGCAATATCATTCCCTCCTTCATCAGGCCCAACGGCCCGGTGCGGGTGGCGCGGTTTGTACGTAATGCGGATGGCACCGCCGACGGCGGCGTGCACGACCTTTTCGTGATCTCGGGGCGGTCCGATGCGGCCGGCTGCCAGATCAACCAGCCGGACTTTGCGGCGGCCCAGGCCGCCGACAACGTGGTCTTCCGCATACCCACGCCGCTGTTCGGCCTGGGCCTGGTGGAGGCCACACCCGACGCCAACCTCCGCACTGCTTTCGACGCCAACGCCGCGCTCAAGACCCAACTCGGCGTCTCCGGACATTTCAACACCAGCGGTAACGACGGCACCATCACCCGCTTCGGCTGGAAGGCGCAGAACAAGTCGCTGCTGATCTTCACGGGCGAGGCCTACAATGTGGAACAGGGCGTCACCAATGAACTGTTCCCCAACGAGCGCGAGACGACAGCCGGGTGCAGTTTCAACGCCACGCCGGAGGACAGCACCACCCTGGATACGGTCGCCAACGTCGCGAGCCCCGCGTCGGCCCACGCATCCGATTCCCTCAACATCGCCACGTTGATGAAACTAATGGCGCCGCCCACGGTCGTGCCATCGGCGGCGGCTCAGCGGGGCGAACGAGTATTCGCCGACCTGGGCTGTCAGACCTGTCACGTTGCCACCCAGACGACCGGGCGGTCGACCACGGCAGCACTGTCCAACGTCACCTACCACCCCTACAGCGACTTCGCGCTGCACGACATGGGACGCGGCCTCAATGACCGCATTAATCAGGGTGAGGCCAACGGCGCCGACTGGCGCACCGCTCCGTTATGGGGACTGGGCCAACGCATCTTCTTCCTGCACGACGGTCGGACCAACGATCTGGTAACGGCGATACAGGCTCACGCAAGTCAGGGATCCGAGGCCAACGGCGTGATTGCGCGCTTCAACGCGCTCGCCCGCGACCAGATGACCGATTTGCTCGCGTTCTTGCGGGCATTATAAGCGACTCCGTCCTCGCTGCCGGTTCGCGACAGCGAGGACGGTTCTGCGTCAAGTGTTTCCCCAAAGATTCCGCGCGAAATATCGCGCGCTTTTCCCTTTCCCCGGCGTCATGCGAACGGATAGCATTTCGTCCCGGAACGGCTGGGGGCAGCCGTATTTTCGGGGGACAGAAAGCTGTCATCTTTACAAAGCGCTTTGGGCGTTGCCGTCATCCTCGGCCTGGCCTGGCTTCTCAGCGAGCGGCGCAAGGACGTAGCGTGGCCCGCCATTGCCAAGGGTGTTGCCCTGCAATTCGTGATCGCCCTTCTGCTCACCAAGGTTCCGGTGATCCAGCGCTTCCTTGAGGCCCTCAACGGCATGGTCAATGCGCTGATGGCCGCCACCCGCGCCGGCACCAGCTTCGTGTTCGGTTATGTGGGCGGCGGTGACGTGCCCTGGACCACCGTCAATCCCGGCTCCAACTTCGTCTTCGCGTTTCAGGCGCTGCCTTTGATCCTCATCATCAGCGCCATCTCGGCCTTGCTGTTCTATTGGAACATCATCCCGCCCCTGGTGCGCGCTTTTGCCTGGGTGCTCCGGCGCACCATCGGCGTCGGCGGCCCAGCCGGCATCGCCGTCACCATGAATATCTTCGTCGGCATGGTGGAGGCACCCCTGGTAATCCGCCCCTACCTGCGCACTGAAACCCGGTCGGGCCTGTTCATCATCATGACCGCCGGCATGGCAATGGTGGCAGGCACCGTGATGGTGCTGTACGCCACGCTCCTCGACGGCCTGATTCCCAATCCCATCGGCCAGATCCTGACCGCGTCGATCATGGCGGCGCCCGCCACCATCGTCATTGCCTTCATCATCATGCCCGAGGATCCGGCGCAGTTGGCCGCCGAAAGCGATCCCACCAAGGTCCTGCTGACGCCCTCTCCGGGCAACAACATGATGTCGGTGATCACCAAGGCCACCATCGACGGCCTGCAGATTTTCGCCAATGTCGTCGGGATGCTGATCGTCCTGGTGGCGTTGGTCGCCATCGCCAACAGCATTCTCAATATTTTCCCGGATGTGTTCGGCGGCCCCCTCACCTTGCAGCGGGCATTCGGCTGGGTGCTATCGCCCTTGGCCTGGCTCCTGGGCATTCCCTGGGATCAGGCGCCTATCGCCGGCGGGTTGCTGGGGACCAAAATGGTCCTCAATGAGCTGATCGCCTATAGCGACATGTCCAAGCTGCCGGCGGACGCGCTGTCCGAGCGTTCGCGCTTGATCATGACCTATGCGCTGTGCGGTTTCGCCAACTTCAGCTCCATCGGCATCACCATCGGCGGCATCGCGGCCATGGTGCCGGAACGCCGCCCGGACATCATCGAACTGGCGCCCAAGGCCATGCTCGCCGGTTCGCTGGCGACATGCCTGTCGGGTGCCGTGATAGGGATACTGACCTAAACGAGTTTGATCTCGGCCAGGCGTTCCTGAAGGTATCCGTCCGCTGTGATCGGGACTGCATAGCGATTGGGGCGCGCGGCCGAAGCGCAGCCGGGCAAGGTCTCAATCAGGTAATCCGACGCATAGTGCTGGAAGAACGGCAGCGAGTAGCGCGAGAACTTGGCGCGCTCGGGCGACGGGTTCACCACCCGGTGGGTGGTGGACGGCAGCACGTGGTTGGTCGAGCGCTGCAGCATGTCGCCGATATTGCACACCACGCAGCCCGGCGGCGGATCGATATCGAGCCAGTTGCCGTCGCGGTCGAGAAGCTGCAATCCCGCTTCCTCCGCGCCCAGCAGCAGGGTGATGACGTTGATGTCCTCATGGGCGCCCGCGCGCACGCCGCTGGCATTGGCCGATACCGGCGGATAGTGCAGCAGGCGGAGGATGCTGTTGCCATCCTCGATCTTGTCGTCAAAGAAGTCAGAGGCGAGACCCAGGAAAACCGCGATGCCGCTCAAGACCCGCAGGCCCAATGTATCCAGGGCTTCATAGAGCGCGTAGGTCTTGGCGTTGAAGTCCGCGATCTCGGTGACTGTCAGGTTGGGCGGCATAGAGTCCGACAGGCGATGGCCGGCGGGCAATTCGCGTCCCACATGCCAGAATTCCTTGAGGTCGGGGCGGTCCGCGCCCTTGGCCTGCTCAATCCCGAAGGCGGTATAGCCCCGCTGTCCACCACCACCCGGCACGATGTATTTCCGCTTCACGGCTTCGGGCAGGGCGAAAAATTGCTTGGTACGATCAAATGCGTCGTTGATCACTTGGGTGGTGACGCCATGGTCGGCGATGACGGCGAAGCCGTAGCGCGCGAAACATTCGCCCAGGTCCTGGGCAAGTTTCGCCTTGTTACTGTCGCCGTGCTTGATGGAAATCGGCGTGATGGCGCGCTGTCCCATGGGTATCCCGCTTGATTAAAGTGCAACGTCGCTGCGGACGTCTTCTGCATGATAGTATTTGCGGACGCTTCCTTTCACAACGGCGGGAAAGGCCCGAAATATGCGGTGGTTGAGAGCTTGCGCAGTGCTTGGCCTGCTTGCCGCACCGGCGTGTGCCGCATCCAATGATCCACCCCTGCTGATCAACGGCACAGTGGTGGCGCCCGACCGGGTGATTCCCAACGGCTGGGTGGCGATCAGGGACGGCAAGATTCTGTCGATTTCCGACACCAAGCCGGTCCTGCCGACCGCGCGCACCCTGACCACCCGTGACATTATTTTCCCCGGATTCGTCGACCTTCATAACCATCCGCTCTATGGGGTGTTCCCGCGCTGGAAGCCGCCGAAGGTTTATCCCAATCGCTACGAATGGCGTGCTGATGCCGGCTATTGGCAAGCCATCCAGACGCCGGAACTCAAGCTCGTCACGACGCATTTCTGCGACATGGATGCCTATGTGGAGCTGAAGGCGCTGGCGGGCGGCACCACGTCGCTACTCGGCATCTACCGGCCGGCCGACACCGCCGTCATTTCGCCTTGCGTCTCCGGCCTTGTTCGCAATCTGGACTGGGCCTCGGGATTCCATGGAACCGGCATGGGACAAGAGCGTGCGGGCAATATCCTGGGGGTGCGGCCCAGCGACCTCAAGCTTTCTGAGGAGACGCTTGCGCGGATCAAGACCGGCCCCATGGACTTGATCGCGGTACATTTGGGCGAAGGCCAGCGGAACGACGCCGACTCCCGCGCTGAATTCGCCCGGCTCAAGGACCTGGACCTGCTCACACCCAACACCGCGGTGATCCACGGCGTGGCGCTATCGGAATCCGACTTCCGAGAAATAAAAAATGCCGGCGCCGCGTTCATCTGGTCACCGCGCAGCAATTTCGAGCTCTACGGAGAGACCGCCGATATCGCCGCTGCAATCCGCCAGAAGGTGACCATGGCCCTGGCGCCCGACTGGTCGCCCACCGGCAGCACCAACATGCTGGCCGAGATCGGCTACGCGAAGTCGGTGATCGACCGCCAGTTCAAAGGCCTGATTTCGCCGCAACAGCTTTTTGAAATGGCCACCTTAGTGCCGGCGCGCATTGCCCATATCGACGACAAGGTCAGCAGTCTCAAGCCCGGTTTGTATGCCGATCTGTTCCTTTTACGTGGCGACACGGCAAAGCCCTTCGACGCGCTCGCGGGCGCAGCACCCCAGGACGTGACCCTCACCTTGGTGAACGGCGTGCCGATCTATGGGTCCAGGGACTATCTGGATGCGCTCGGCGCCGCTCCCGAGGCCGTGACTATGTGCAACCAGGCCAAGGCAATCAACACGCAAGCCATGCCCGGCAAATTCGCGGACATAATCGCGCGTCTCACCCTGGCGCTGGCCGGAGAGAAGCTAACGCTCGCCGGCTTGGCGGAGTGCCGTTAAGCTGAGGTTCTACGCGCCAAGTCCGTCCAATGACGGACCATCTCGCAGAGATGCGCCATCATATAGCGCAGGAACGGATCGGCGGCGGCAAGGCGCTTATCTATGGCGGCCTTGCTGATCTCGATCAACTCGCAGCCGCCGTGGGACAGCACCGTCGCCGTGCAGCGCTTGTTGTTGCCCAGCATTTCCAGCTCGCCGAAGGTTTCGCCCGCGCGCATCTGATTGATGACCACCTGCTTGCCGCTGGAATCGGTCAAGGTGATCTGCACCTCGCCCGAAAGAATGACGTAGACAGCATGGGCTTCCTGGCCCTCAAGAAAGATGACCTCGCCGGGCTCCACGATGCGACGGAGAGACAGCAGGTCAGCGAAATCGCCACTATCTAAGATACTCATGAGTCTCTCATTTTGAGGGGAGAAGGGCGTCGAGCAGCGGACGAACCGCCGCCGTTTGTAAAGGCGCCACGTCGGGGAAGTAGCCGGCGGCGTTGGCGCCCATGTTCTGGCGGTTGGTCAGCAGCACGAAGGCGAGCTTGGCTTCGGGTACACCGAGGACATAGGTGCCGGTGAACCCCGTGTGGGAGAAGCTGCCCGGGGGCAGGCCCTCAGGCTGCACCCAGCCGAGGTGGGCGCCGGGCTGGAGGAAAGTGTCGATGGTCTCGGCGCCGATATGGCGTTTGCCTTCGGAGACGCCGTGATTCAAGAGCAGGTCTAACAGAACCCGCAGGTCGGCGCCGGTGGAAAACAGGCCGGCATGACCTGCGATGCCGCCGTTGCCGTACCATGCATTTCCGTCATCGACCTCGCCATTGAAGACATACTGCCGCCAACCGTTCCATGACTTGGGATCACCCGGATAGCCGTACCCAAAGTTCGGCCCATAGACCATGTGACGTTCATATCCGTTGCCCGCCTCGGTGACCGCAAAATCGGCAAAACCATGGTCCCGCGGACGAAAAGTGGTGCTGCGCAAACCTAGGGGCCGGTAGAGCGCTTCAGCGACAAATACATCGAGCGCCTTTCCGCTAGCGGCTTCGGCGATGTAGCCGAGCAGCATGAAACCCAGATCGCTGTAGTGATAGCCTTCACCCACCGCCCACTTCAGCGGCATCTTGCGGATAACTTGATAGACCTCCGTCTTGGTGGCCCCGTGATAGTAGAGCGGCTGCCATTGAACCAGACCGCTCGTGTGCGTCAGCAGGTGCCGCACGGTGATCTTGTCCAACTCCGGTCCACGGAAATCCGGCAGGTAGGTGTACACCGGCGCATCCACCTTCACTTTGCCCCGGTCCACCAGGATCATCATCGTCATGGTCGTCGCCATGACCTTGGTCACGGAGGCGAGATCGAACAAAGTCGTGGTCTTCAGCAGCCGCGGCGCCGGCAGGCGGCGCATGTTGAAATCGTTGAGCTCGGCGTAGCCGAAGGCCCGCTCCTGGATGACTTTGCCGTCCACGGCGATAACCATTGCAGCGCCGGGGATATGCCCGTCCGTGATGGCGGCCTCCACGACCGCGTTCGCCGCAGCGACGGCCGCATCAAGCTTGGCGCCCTGAGCCTGGGCGCCGGTGGTCGCGAGAGGAAGCAGACCCGCCGCCTGTGCGGCGAAAGACCATGTGCCACTCACGTGACTAACTCCGCTGGTGTCAGTGTAGGAGGCCGGCTGCGCAGCAGCGGCAGCAACGGCAGGGCCGCGAGGCTGAGGACACCCGACAGGACAAAAAATCCATCATAGCCGATGTCGCGCTGGATCGCGGCGGAGGCGCCCGCGAGCAGACGCGGCAGCAGGAAGGCGAAGCCCGACAGGAAAGCGTACTGACACGCCGGATAGCGCGGATTGGCGAGCAGCGACAGGTAGACCACGAACACCGCCGCTGCGAGGCCGTTGCCGAAATGATCGGCGAAAGTCGTGACATAGAGCACGGCGCCGGACACTGGCGCATGGGCGAGCCAAACGTAAGCAAAGTTCCCTATGGCCGCGAACAACGCCCCCAGGGAGAGAGACACATTCCGGTCGTAGCGCGCCGCCGCCCAGCCGCCGATGCCGACACCCACAATATTCGCCGCCAGGGCGGGGATGCCGTCGGCGATGCCGATCTGGGTGAGGCTGTAGCCGGTTGTCGACACAAGGGGTTTGGACAAAGTGAGCGTGAGGACATCACCCATGCGGTACAGCGACACGAAGGCGAGAATGCCCACGGTCGCAAAGCCATACGTGCGGAAAAAATCGAGATAGGGACCCAGCACCGCCGAGCGCAGGGGTGCAGCATCGGGCGCCATGGCGCGAATTTTGGGGATAGCCAGCGTCATCAGCACGAACGGCAAGGCGCAGAGCAGCAGAACGCCGGGCGTGACATTGCTGTCCGGCGTCAGGCCGACGCTGTCAGCGGCGCGCAGAACGACTGCGCCAAACAGCGCGACGATCGCGACACCCGCACTCAGGATCGCAATACTCGCGATAACGCCCGCAAGCAGCGCCGTGGCGCGACTGCCGGTGTGCCTCGGATCGGGGTGCGTCGCCAACAGCGCGGGAAACCCAAGGAAGGCCACCGCACCGATGGCAAAATACGCCGTGTCCCAGCCCGCATTGCCCGCCAGCATCACCGCGCCGCTGCCGGCGGCCACCATGGCGCAGCGGTAGCCCCACAGGGCAGCAGAGACCAGCGGGCCCTGACTCTCGGCGCTGGGTGCGAGTTCCACCCGCCAGCCGTCGGCAGCGGCTTCGAGCGTGGTTGTCCAGAATGCGAGCAGGACGGCCCATAAAGCCGTGAAGCCGAGGTTCCCGTCGGGCGCGGCCCAGCCAAGTCCCACCAGCGATGTCACCGTGCCGAGTTGGCATAGCAAAATCCAACTGCGCCACCGTCCCCAGAAGCGGCCGAAACCCGGAATGCCGATACGGTCCAGCAACGGCGCCCAGGCGAACTTGAAAGTCGGCAGCAGGGATACCCATGCGAAGAACGCGACAACGCCGAGGCCGGCATTGTTCTGGGAGAGGCGAAGGAACAGCACAGCGGAGAACAGCAGGAACGGCAAACCGGAGGAAAATCCGAGCAGGCCGAACAGCCCCACCAGCGATGCGCTGGGCTTGCCGGTGATAGCGATGCCGGGGGTCACAAACGATGGTCCAACGACAGCGCCAAGGTGGCCTCCCCGCGGCTCCTAATATAGAGTGAGTGTGCGTGATTTAATCAGCCGATACAATTGGGTACGAGAAAGCCGTGTCTGCGCAGCAAGCCACAATGGCGATCGAGGCCGCCGAAGCGCCGGATGTTGTCCGGCGCGCACTGACGGCCAACGCTGATCTGTTGCACGGCCTGGGCGAGGACTTGCGCCGCCAGCCGCCGTCCATGGTTTTGACCTGCGCCCGCGGCAGTTCCGATCACGCAGCGCTTTTCGGCAAATACCTCATCGAACAATCGCTGCGCGTGCCGGTGGGTTCCATGGCGCCATCAGTGGTTTCGGTGGCGGGAATGCCGCCGCGCGATTTGCGAACGGCACTGGTGATTGCGGTGTCGCAGTCCGGCCGCAGTCCCGACATCGTCGCCACCGCCCGCGCTGCCGGCGCGGCCGGCGCGCGGGTGGTGGCGATCGTCAATGATGCGGCGTCGCCGCTCGCGCAAGCCGCATCGCTGGTGGTGCCGTTGGGCGCCGGCGTCGAGCGCAGTGTCGCCGCCACGAAAACCTGTATCGCCAGCCTCGCCACCCTGGCGGACCTGGTGCGCCACTGGGCGGGCGACGCCGCTCTGGACGCTGCACTTGAAGTCCTGCCGCGAGATCTGACCGCCGCGGCCGCTCTCGATTGGGCGCCGATGGTGGAGGCCTTCACGCCGGCGCAAAATCTCTTCGTCATCAGCCGCGGTGCCGGATTCGGCGTCGCCCATGAGATCGCGCTCAAATTCAAGGAAACCTGCGCCATCCACGCCGAGGCCTTCAGCGCAGCCGAGGTGGAACACGGCCCCATGGCCATCGTGCGCAACGGTTTGCCGGTGCTAATGCTGGCCGCGCCCGATCAGTCGGGCCCCGAGGTCATCGCGCTGGCCCGTCGCTTTGCCGCGCGCGGTGCCCGGGTACTGTGCGCCGGCATAGACGCGTCCGTCGATGGTGTTACCGCCTTGCCGGTGCCGGATGGGCTCAATCCACTGCTCGCGCCCATTGCCTGGCTGCCGAGCTTTTATCCCGCAGCGGCCCGCCTCGCCCGTGCGCGCGGACTCGATCCGGACCGGCCGCCGTTCCTCAACAAGGTGACGGAAACGCTATGAGTCGCTTTGCCCTCACAGGCGCGCGCATCCTCGCGGGCGATGTTTTTGTCGAGAACCATGCCTTGGTGATCGCCGGTGGCAAGATCGAAGCTATTGTCCCGCAAGCCCCGCAAGGTTGCGACCACATCGCGCTCCACGGCGGCGATCTGCTTCCGGGGTTCATCGACATCCAGGTGAATGGCGGCGGCGGTGTGCTGTTCAATGACCAGACTACCGTTGAAGGCATCGCGGCCATCGGCGCTGCCCACCGCCGTTTCGGAACGACAGGATTTCTGCCGACCTTGATCAGCGACGACATCAAAGTCATGGACCGCGCCATCGATGCGGTCGAACAGGCCATCGCCCACGGCCTGCCGGGCGTGCTTGGCATCCATCTGGAAGGGCCGTTCCTGAATCCAGCGCGGGCGGGTATTCACGACCCCGGGCATTTTCGTACGATCGATGACGACCTGATCGAGCGCCTGACGCGACTCAAGGGCGGCCGCACCGTCATCACGCTTGCGCCGGAGCGGGCACCTCCCGGCGCCATTCGCAAGCTCGCCGCCAGGGGCGCCCTGGTCTGCGCGGGCCATAGCGCCGCCGACTACGCTCAAACCAAAGCCGCGTTGGCTGAAGGCGTCCGCGGGTTCACCCACCTGTTCAACGCCATGACGCCGTTCACCAGCCGCGAACCGGGAATGGTCGGCGCAGCACTCGACGACAGCGCGAGCTGGTGTGGTATCATCGCCGACCTGCATCATGTGCATCCGACGTCCCTGGCCGTGGCCCTGCGCGCCAAAACGCCGGGTCATATCTTCCTGGTGACCGACGCCATGTCCACGGTGGGCTCGCACCAGAAAACCTTCATGCTCGGCAAGACCAAGATCACCGCCGCGGACGGCCGCCTCACCGGGCCCGACGGAACATTGGCCGGGTCGGATCTCGATATGGCCACAGCAGTGCGAAATATGATTGCTGCTGTCCATTGCACGCCGGAAGCCGCCATAGCCATGGCCAGTGCGGCGCCCGCGAGCTTTTTAGGCCTGCAAGGCAACCACGGCCGGATCGCGCCCGGTCTTGCCGCGGACCTGGTTCATGTGAATCGCGCCGCTGGCGACGCCATGGCGGTGCTTGCGACCTGGATTGCCGGTGTGCGAGCCTGATGGTCGAAAGCCGAGGATCCACGTGACCAAGACCGAGACCATCAGCGCCCGCTACAGCACCCTCGACCTGTGGCCCACCAGCGAAGCCGTGGACGCCATGCTGGAGGCCCAAATGGCGGCAGCCGCAGCCGTGCGCCCGGCGTCAGGCGCCATCGCCGCCGCGGCGGAGGCCGCCGCGGAACGGCTGGGACGTGCTGCTGGACGCCTCATCTATGTGGGCGCCGGAACATCGGGGCGTATCGCCGTACAGGACGGTGTGGAACTGGGCCCCACTTTCGACTGGCCGGAATCCCGCCTGCTCTACCTGCTGGCCGGCGGCAATCAGGCCATCACCGCCAGTGTGGAAGACGCCGAGGACGATGCGGCCGGCGCGCGCCACCTCATCGGCCAACACGGCGTCGGCGCTGACGATGTGCTCATCGGTGTGGCGGCGTCCGGTCATACGCCTTTCACCGTCGCCGCCGTGGAGCGGGCGCGGACCACGGGCGCCCTCACTATCGGGATCGCGGGCAATGCCGGCGCGCCGCTGCTGACCGCCGCCCACCACGGAATTCTGCTGCCGACCGGCGAGGAAGTCATTGCCGGGTCCACCCGCATGAAGGCCGGTACGGCGCAAAAGATCGCGCTCAACCTGCTCTCGTCAGCGACCATGATCCGCTTGGGGCTAGTGCACGGCAACATGATGGTGGCCATGCGTCTGTCCAATACCAAACTCCGCAACCGCGCCGTTGAGATGGTGCACACCATCGCCGGCGGCACCACCGAGGCCGCCAAGGCGGCGTTGGTGCGCGCCGGCGGTGATATCCGTACGGCCGTCCTGGTCGCGGGCGGCGCCACGCCGGAGGACGCCCGCGCGCGCCTCACTGCAGCCGGCGGCGTATTGCGCAAGGCCCTCGGACATACCTCATGATGTCCTACTATCTCGGCATCGACGCCGGCGGCAGCCACTGCCGCGCGCGGCTGACGGATGCTTCCGGCAAAGTTTTGGGCACAGGCGAGACCGGCCCCGCCAACGCCCGCATCGGCATCGAAAAGCTGCGCGCCGTGCTGATGGAGGCTTGCGATCTCGCCCTTGGTCAGGCGGGCCTTAAGGCCGATGCCGGCATCAGCGCTGGGTTCGGCATCGCCGGCATCTCGCGGCCCGGCGTGCGCGATGCACTGCACGGTCTGGATTTGCCTTTCGCCCAGGTGCGCTGGGAGACCGACGCCGCCATCGCCAATCTCGGCGCCCACGGCGGCGGCGACGGCGCCACCCTGATCCTCGGCACGGGAAGCATCGCCTATGTGAAGGCCGGCGGCGCGAGCTTTGCCATCGGCGGTTACGGCTCTCCGATCTCCGACGAAGGCAGCGGTGCGGCCCTTGGCCTCTCGGCGGTACGTCACGCCTTGCGGGCCCTCGACGGCCGCACCAAGCCCACCCCCCTGAGCGCCGCTATCACCAGCCGTTTCAGCCATGAAATCCCGCGAGTCATCGGCTGGATGGATACCGCAAGCCCTCGCGATTACGCGGCGTTCGCCCCTGTCGTCATCGACTTCGCCGAAGCCGACGACGAGATTGCGCGCTCCATCGTCGAGCACGCCGCGCTCCATATCGAACGTTTCATCGAGACCATTTTCCTGCGTGGGGCCCCGCGGTGTGCCCTGGCCGGCGGCCTCGCACCGCGCATGAAAGCGTGGTTACGGGCCCGGACTGTGGCCCGCCTGAGTGAGCCGCTGGGCGATCCCCTCGACGGGGCGCTCTTGCTCGCAGGCGCCACCGGAAAGCAGAAGCCCGTGGAACACGCCTATTGACGGCGCAAGCCCCGCCCTTTGAGATAGCGGTGGGGAGTTTGGGGAGCTGACTTGGGGATTCAGATGAATATATTTCGCCCGTGGCCGGTGCTTTCCGCCGTCGCTCTGATGAGCTTCCCGGCCGCAGCCGCAGCGCCCGCTTTCCGCATCGAGGAGGCCACCATCGCCGGCGTTCACGCCGCCATGAAGACCGGCTCACTCACCTGCCGCGCGCTGGTCAGCGAATATCTCGCGCGCATAGAGGCCTATGACAAGAAGGGCCCGGCGCTCAACGCCATCGTCCTGACCAACCCCAATGCCCTGGCCGAAGCCGAGGCCCTTGATCAGCGCTTCAAGCAAGGTGGTCTGACAGGACCGCTGCATTGCGTGCCGGCGATCGTGAAGGACAACTTCGAGACCATCGGCCTGCAAAGCGCCGGCGGCTCATTGTCGCTCCAGGGCTTTGTTTCGAATAAGGACGCCTTCCAGGTGAGCCGCATCAAGGCAGCCGGCGCCATCGTGCTCGCCAAATCCAACATGGCCGAGTTCGCCTTCAGCCCGGTGGAAACGGTGAACTCCTTGCTGCCCGGCTACACCCGCAATCCTTACGCCCTCGACCGTGTGACGGCCGGTTCCAGCGGCGGCACCGCCGCGGCGGTGGCCGCCAACTTCGGGCTCATCGGCCTCGGCTCCGACACCGGCGATTCCATCCGTGGACCGTCGGCACACCAGGCGCTCGCGGGCATCCGCTCGACCATGGGCCTCACCAGCCGTGCCGGCGTGATTCCCCTCAACCTGCTGGCCGATATCGCCGGCCCCATGACTCGCACGCTCGCGGACGCGGTGGCGGTGCTCCAGGTCATCGCGGGCGAAGACCCAGCCGATGCGGCGACCGCCGCCGCCCGTGGCCACAAAATCCCCGATTACCGATCCGCGCTGGTTGCCACCGGCCTAAAAGGGGCGCGCATCGGCGTGTTGCACCAGGCCTATGAACGTGAGCCCGACGGCGTCGATCCGGATGTCGTGAAGGCTTTCGCGGCGGCGATCGACGCCTTGAAAGCCGCCGGCGCCGTCATCGTCGATCCGGCGGCCGTAAATCTGGACCAGGTCAACCGCAACCCTGATGCCGCGCCCTGCATGGGATTCAAATACGATATCAATGCCTGGCTCGCCTCTCACGGCGACCGCATCCCCATGAAGACCCTTGATGACATTGTCGCCTCGCGAAAATTCCATCCGTCCATCCAGGTCCGCCTGCAGGCCGCCCAGCAATCCATGCCGCAGGGACCGGAGAGCGACGCCTGCAAGCAGGAGATGGCTTACCGCAAGGCGTTCGGCGACGCGGTCACCAAGGCCATGACGGGGATGAAGCTGGACGCCTTCGTCTATCCCACCTGGAGTTACCCGCCGCGCCTGATCGGTGATCTCAACACCCCGGGCGGCGACAACAGCCAGGTGTTCTCGCCGAGTTCGGGTTTCCCGGCCATCAACGTGCCGATGGGCTATACCCGCGACGGTCGCTTGCCCGCGGGCATCACCTTCTTCGGCCGGGCCTGGGATGAAGCGACCCTGATCAAACTCGCCTACGGCTTCGAACAGTCCACCCACCACCGCCATCCGCCGGCGTCGGCGCCGCCCCTATCTGGCCGCTGACATTGCACATCTATATCGATGCGGACGCCTGCCCGGTAAAGGATGAGGTGGCGCGGGTGGCGGAGCGCCACGACATTCCCATGACCTTCGTCAGCAATGCCTGGATGCGCTTGCCCGGTCACCCGTTGGTCGCGCGCGTATCGGTTCCCAACGATCCCGATGCCGCCGATGATTGGATCGCGGAGCGCGCGGCGGCGGGCGATATCGTCATCACCAATGATATTCCCCTGGCCCGGCGCTGCGTGGTCAAGGGCGCGACGGTGCTGCGGCCGAACGGAACAGTGCTCGATGACAACTCCATCGGCATGGCCGTGGCGGTGCGCGACCTCACCACCCATCTGCGCGACACCGGCACCATGACCGGCGGCCCGGCAGGCTTCACCAAGGCCGACCGCTCGCGCTTTCTCGACAAGTTGGAGAACGCAGTGCAGGCCAGCAAGCGGCGCATACCGCCTGCAGGTCTGTAGCGTTATTTCTTTCCGACGAACGCGGCGAACTCAGTCATTGGGGCCGCGCCGCGCCCGTGAATGCCGACTACGGTGCCTACATCCAGTTTGAGCCGCTGGATATTGTCGTAGAGCGCCGCGGCGTCGGGCGGCACGGTTGCAGATGCCGGCGTTCCGGGGCTGTAACTGTCGGCCTCCACCAGGATTTTCGACGCCGGCAGGTAAGCCACCAGCAGCTCGTGGCTGTGGCCGTCGCCCACGGTATTGTAGACTTCAAGGGTTTTCTTGCCGTCGGTGATCACGTGCTTATCGCCAACGGCCTCGATCACCGGCGCCTTGCGGGCTTTCGATTGGGCATCGGGCACCAGCGCGGCGGGCGCCACGAAGGTTTTCTCCCAGTAGGGCTTGTTGGAGACATGAGTGACGATCGTCGCCCCCTCCGCCACATAGGTGCGCAAACCGCCGGCATGGTCGAAGTGATGGTGGGTACTGATGAGGTATTTGATCGGCTTGCCGGGAACCAACTTTTTGACTTCGGCAATAACGGCGAGCGAGCGCTCCTCGGACTGCGGCGCCTCGATCACGGCGACATAGGTGTCGAAATCCACCAGCACACTGTGATGCGACCCGCCGGCCAGCAGCCAAACGCCCTCGGCGAGCTTTGAACTCACAACCTGTACCGCGGGCAGAATGGCCGTCTGCACATTGGCGGGCACTTTCAAATCCGCCGCAAGAGTTGTCTGAACGCCGGTGACCACAAAATCGTTGATCGCAAAACCGCCGCCCGACTGCACGATATGCGACGGGAACTTTACGCCGCTGAAATCCTTGTAGTCCGAATACCTGAATGAATAGGGCATGTCGCCAAGTACCGGGTTGGGGAATATCGTTTCCACACCCGTCACCAACCCTTGTGCGTCGATGGTGCCAAGGACCTTGAACTTATTCATCGCCGTGAACGACACCACGTCGACCTTGGAGTTGCCTTCGGTTCGCGAGGTAACAGCAGGATTGCCCGCGGACGCAGCACGCAGAAAACCATGCGGAGTCATCCAGATCTGGAGTTGGCGTTCTTCGGCCGCGGCCAATTGCGGATTGGGTCCGTTGGGGCCGATGTTCCACGCCTTGTCGCCGTTGACAAACGTGTTCTGACGCTGGCCGCCGAACACGGGGTTCTTGAAAACGAGTCCAAGTGTCGCCGCCTTCCGATCGTAATCGACGACAGCGGTCATACTCTCCAGCGGACGGCGAGGCCATTCCTGCCCCGCGGTCAACGCCTGACCAAAGAAAGCGTTCATTCCCGTACCGGTGTATTGCAGCGTTGCCGGATTTCCCAT
The DNA here is from genome assembly GCA_947470105.1 of Fidelibacterota bacterium. Lineage (GTDB taxonomy): Bacteria > Pseudomonadota > Alphaproteobacteria > Rhodospirillales > Rhodospirillaceae > SHVO01. The sequence continues at coordinate 20,882 of CANISR010000026.1, forward strand.
GGCGGCTTGAGCGCGGGCGATGACCGCCTTGGCGTCCTGGGCCGATGCGGGAGCCGAGAGAAGCAGGGCACTCGCTAAATATGCGAACCGGCATTTCATCAGTCTATCCTCCCTACGGGATTTGCCTACAAACCGACCGAAATCGTTATGCCCGACATTACATCCGTGCAACCAAGAACTCCGCGCCCAAGGCTATGCGACTATTGTTGGATTTCACTTTTCTGTGTTTTCGGGTTTTCGGCTTATTGTCCCCCGGGTCCGACGGTGGGTATTCTCGACGCCGAGGGAGATACCGACATGGCTCTTGCCACCTATGCCGTCGTGCGCGCCGGCAACTTCTGGACCATTAAATACGACAAGCAGAACTATGGGACATTTAAGACCCAGCAGGAAGCCGTCAACCACGCCATCAAGACCGCGCACAAGGTCGGCGAGAAGGGCCACAACGCCCAAGTCCTGATCCAGGGGATCGACAATCGGCTGCACGTGGAGTGGGTCTACGGCAAAAGCCCGGACCCGCCGACGGATTGAGCTTGCGCTTATTCGTGGCGTAAATCGCTGTAAAACAGGCGCGTGGCGCGCGTAGTCCCTGCGTAGGTCGGGTCAGCCGCACATGCGCGCGGGATCGGCTTGTATATTGAGCTAAGTTTTGGCGTCATGGTGTAGCAGATCTCGAACGCTAACCGCGGCCCTGTCACCGGCGGAAGGCCTCTGTGCAAGCCGCGCGTATCTTCGAAGAACGTCGCGCCCCGGTTTCCGGTGATAGTGAGGATGTTTTCCTTCGGGAAATACTTGTGCACGTCGTCGTCGGCCTTACGGTGCTGCTCCATCCATTGAACGAATTCCTTCTGCTGCTGGCCCGTCAGCGCCGCACCACGACTCATGAATGACATCAACGCGTTGAAGCTGTGGGTCTCCTGAATAAACTCATGCGGGCCGGTCGTCTCCGTGGCGTCGGTGAGGTAGGTGAAGACCTTGAGCAAGCGGAAGTCGTCGCGGTCGTGATGAAAGTTTTGCATGCCCCCGCGCATGGCGGTCGATGGAAACGACCACCAGGCCGTCAAGGTTGAGACAGTCGGAGGGGCACCCAGATAGGCTTCCGCAATCCGCAGTAAACTCGGCGCGTGAGCCGCGCGGCAGAATTGCGGACAACCGGATACAACGTCCTGATCCCAATGACCGAACCTCAGATTTCCAGGATTGTCGGCGAGCAGGCCGCGGAAGCCCGTCGTATCGAGATCGGAATCGCTAAAAGAAATCGGCTTATCCGCAAAATAGGCCTCGATCTCGGCGAGATCAGCGGGAGAGAATATCGGCGCTACGGCCGCAAAGCCGGTGAGATCGAGCTGGCGGACGATTTCAGCTTCCGCCGCCGAAGGCGCAATGGGAGGCAGCGCCAATTTGGCGCTGAGGGTATGGGCGATCGCCATGCCCATCATATCGCGGGTCCGCTTATCCACGCCCCCCTTGAGCATTTTAAACAGAAAAAGATCTGAGTCGGCCGACATGAACGTATTCGAACTCCTGATACCTAGCCTTTGTGAAGCGCCAAAAATAGCGACGCCGCTGCTAAGGCGATAGATGCAATTCTCCGGCCCGCCGGGCTCCATATGGAGCCCGGTGCAGTTTCTTCCTTGCAAACGCTATTTGGGCAGCCGGCCTTCCAGCTCCATGTAAACGCGCGCAATCGCCCGCGGCGCCTGCGACGCCGACAGCGTCATATCGCCGTAGACACCTAGATTCGCCTGGGCGAAGGCCGGGCAGTTCTTCTCACTCTCGCAGGCCAGACCCGCCGCCTTCAGGCGCTTGGCCTCGGCGACCACATGCTCGGTGGCCTTGAGCGATTCAGTGAGGTCCGCCTTCATGGTCGCCATGTCGTCGATGAACCCATGTCCGGCCACGAACCAGGACACATCCATTGCCTGCGCCTTTTTCAAGGTCGCCACCCATTCGGACGGGTAGGCCGTGATCATCGCCGGGAACACCTGATGCAGGTAGAGTTCGCTGAGGAACATGACCTTGCCTTCCGGCAGATACACCACAAGGTCGCCGCCGGTGTGGCCGCGGCCCAGGTTGAGGATCTGAAGTTCGGTTGCGCCGACTTTCAACGACCGCTTGTCGGCGACCGTTTCGGTCGGCAGGACGTCGCGCTTGGCATCGGTCATTGTTTTAAGCGACGCCGGCGACGAAATAAATACTGCGCCCGGCCAAGCCTGCTTGATCACGCCGTTACCGCCGACGTGGTCGACGTGGTCGGAGGCGATCACCACATACTTGAGCGGTTGCGGCGTGATTTTCTTGATGCTGTCGACCAGCGCCTTGCCGTGTGCGGGATCATCCTGGCCGTCCACTAGTACGACGCCGTCGGTCGTGACCACGATCAGGCTGTTGGTGGTGAAGCTGACGCCGGCGGATGTCAGAAGGTCCTCGTATGCGTAGACGTTGGGAACAAGTTGCTTCCAGCGCGGAAATTCCGCGGCCTTCAAACCGCGCTTTGCGATATCGGCCGAGCGCACCGGCTCTGCGCCGCGCGCCAGCGCCGGCATCAACAACGCGCATGCGAGTGCACAGGCGACTAACTGAAGATTTCTCATAAAGCCCTCCCCTGGGATCGACGCCGCAATCGGCATCAAAATATCCTCCGAACAATGCCCGAAATCGCCACGGGTTGCCGCTTTTTTTAAGGTAGCTGCGTTGACAGTGGTGCAGAATTGGCCTTCCTATTGGTCCCTGCGGATCGCCCTTCCGGCGCAAGATGAGGTTTCCCATGCTGATGTCATTTCTCCGTGCTGCGGGAGTGGTTGCCCTGGCCTCGGCCATCACGGCATCTCCCGCCCTGGCCTACCCGGGAGTATTGGCGCTGGGTGGCTGGGCCGCCGGCTTCAGCCACCCCCTTCAAGGATGGGACCATTTTGTCGTCATGGTCGCCGTGGGCTTGTGGGCAGCGCAGCATGCGGGACGCGGCCGCTGGATGATTCCCGCCACCTTCGTCGGCGTCATGGCCATCGGCGGCGCCATCGGCGCATCGGGTCTCAACATGCCTGGTGTCGAAGCCATGATCCTGGTGTCCGTGGTGATCCTCGCCGGTCTGGCGCTCTTGCGAGCGCGCATGCCCCTCCGCCTCGGCATGGCGGTGGCGGCGTTGTTTGCATTCTTCCATGGCTTTGCCCATGGCCAGGAGATCCCCGATACCACCCATCTTGCCACGTTCGGCCTGGGGTTCATGGGCGCGACCGCGCTGCTGCACGGCCTCGGCTACGGTGTCGGACGTCTTGGCGCACTGCTGGCGGCGCGGCGCGTACACGCCGACCTATAATTTTCCGAATACATCCAGGGAGGGTGATATGAGAATCAGCAAAGGCCTGAGTGGCCTGTGTCTATCGGCATTGATGATCGCTGCACTGCCGGTCCACGCGCAGGACGTACAGAAGGGCGGCATGGATGAGACCGGCCCCTATGACGTGGTGGTGGGTTGGTTCAAACCCGGCATCGACCGCTGGGACCAACGCGTCGTTTCGGTGGTTGCCGACACCCCCAACCGCATCATCATCGGCAGCAATGACCGCACGCTCACGCTGGCCGGCTATCCCTTGCTCGCCGCCGACGGCACGGTCATGAAGGAAAAGACCACCGTTCCGATCGACCTGGACCCCGCAAAAATTCAGGTCAATCAGCTCATGGTGCTGAACGGCGACGGCAAGATGGTGGAAAACTGGAAACAGTGGAACGACCTGATCTCGATACCGCACAGCTTGATGTTCGACCCCTATGACAAAGAGCGCCACCTGTGGGTGGTTGACCGCACCGGCCAGCAGATCCTGAAATTCACCAACGACGGCAAGAAGCTGGTGATGACGGTCGGCGAGAAGGGCGTTGCCGGCACCGACCAGAAGCACTTCAACGAGCCGGCGGGCATGACCTTCATGCCGGATGGGTCATTCTATATCGCCGACGGATACAAGAACGGCCGCATCATCAAGTTCGACAAGAACGGCAAATTCCAGATGGAATGGGGGACCAAGGGCGCCGGCCCCGGCCAGTTCAACCTCGTGCATGCGGTCACCGTTGACGCGCAACGGCGCGTCTACACGGCCGATCGCGTCAACAACCGCATTCAGATTTTCGACGAGAGCGGCAAACTCATCGATACGTGGCCCAACGTGCGCAGCGCCACCCGCGTTGTCGCCACCCAGGACGGCGCCATCTGGGTCGCGGCGGCCGGCTACAACCGCTTCGCCAAATTCGATACGAAGGGCCAGCTGCTCTATCACTGGGGCATGCTGGGCGCGGAGCCGGGCCAGATCGACAACCCCCATCAATGGGGCGTCGACCAGGCCGGAAACTTCTATGTCGCGGACTCCAACAACGACCGGGTGCAAAAATTCGTGCCCAAGAAGAACGCCGACAAGGCCCATATGATGGATCAAGAGCTGGTCCTCAAGAAATAGGGGGCGCGGGTTTGGAAAACGACAAAAGGCGGCCAGCAATGGCCGCCTTTTGCTTGAAAGGATGACAATGCGCATTTCAATTTTCGCCCTGGCGCTCGCGGCGGCCGCACCGGCACATGCGGAGATCATCGATACCAGCGCCACCGGCATGGAGATCAAGCATACTGTGCGTATTGCGGCGTCACCGCAGGCGGTGTGGGAGACGTTGATCCAGCCCGCGCGCTGGTGGAATTCAGCGCATACCTTTTCCGGCAAAGCATCCAATCTCACTCTGGATGCAAAAGCAGGCGGCTGCTGGTGCGAAGCGCTGGAGGGCGGCGGGTCGGTGATGCACCAGACCGTAGGCTTTATCGCGCCCCTCAAAACCCTCGTCCTGCGAGGGTGGCTTGGGCCGTTCTATAATATGGGCGTCGACGGGGCGATGGTCTGGACGCTCCAAGCCAACGGCGCCGAGACCGAAGTCACGCTCAACTTCCGCGCCGGAGGCTACGTAAAGGAGGGCTTCGGAAAATGGGCGGAGCCCGTAGACAAGGTCCTCGCTGAACAGGTCGCGGGACTCAAGAAGGCCGCGGAGGCGAAACCCTAGCTGCTGGGATCTTTTTCGGCGTCCCGCTTTTCGCGCGAGAGCGCTCCACGCACTTGGGTAGCTTCGCGCCAGCCTTCGTTGGGGTAGCGGGTGTGACGATACCCGTAAATGCGGTCCTGATGACGCCGGCGGAACTCCCGCGCCTCTTTGGCACTTGGCCACCCGTGCCAGCGATGCTCATGATCCCAATACCCGTCGGCATAACCGAAACGAACGCTCCCGGGATCAAATGAAAACCCAGCCATCTCATCAGCCTGGGCAGGCACGCCTCCAAGCATGAAGGCGCAGATTGCGCAAAGGACCATGTAAACGACGCGCTGCATGGGGGTGAAACGCTGCAGACGCGAGAGGGTTCCGTGCGCCTTGAAATGACCTTATTAGGCCGCAACCTCAGGCAGCATCTGGAGCCCCCCTCTCAATCCTGGCAAGCTGGCCGGGGGGAGGCTTTGGTCAACACCAACCACCGGGGAACTTCATATGCGAAACCATGATCTGAGCTTCGGACTTTCACGGCGCGAGTTTGGCGGCCTGACGCTGGCGGCGCTTCTGGCCGGGCCGCTTGCCAAAACCGCCATGGCCAAGGGCATCGGCTCCTTGAAGGCGACGGACATCCAAGTCTGGGCCGACGACGTGTTCGGCAGGGCGCTGGCGGAGCACCGCTTTTCGGGACTCAATTTCGCCGTCACCCAAGGCAACGACACCGTCTTCATGAAGGGCTACGGCTACCAGGACGTGGCTGCGGGAACGCCGATGGATCCGTGCAAGACCCAGACGCGGATCGCCTCATTGACCAAGACCTTCATGTCCATCTCGCTCGCGATCCTCAAGGAGCGCGGCAAGGTCGATTCGCTCGACGATCCCGTGAACAAATACCTCAAGCGCGCGCAATTGCCGAAGAACAACGGCGAGGACATCACGATCTGGGATCTGCTCACCCATCGCGGCGGCTTCGCCAATACACGCACGGTGCCCGACGATATCGCGCGCAAATTTCCCATCCCGCCAGAGATCATCAAGGCCAGCATGCCGGACTACGCCCGGCCCCGGAACACGGTGTCGGTCTATTCCAACTTCGGAAGTTCGATCCTGGGCTTCATGGCCGAGGATATTTCCGGTCAGACGCTCAACGACTTCCTCAAGCAGAACGTCTATGGGCCGCTTGGCATGACTAACACCGAGGTCGGCCTGAGCGAGACGCCGTCGCCCAACATGATCACACAGTACGCGTATGTACCGGGCGGCGCTGCAGTCAAACTCCCCTACCCAACCATCACCCTGGTCACGCCTTACGCCGGCTCTATCAATTCAACCGCGGAAGACATGAGCAAGTGGATTATCGCCAATATTCAGGAAGGCGCGTCCGGCACGCCCAGCGCCAAGATCATGAAGCCCGAAACCTGGAAGCTGATGCACACCCGGCATCGCGGCAACAGCGACCGAACGAGTGGGTTCGGCATGACGTTCTTCACGTACGACTACAACGGCGAGCGGGTGCTCGAGCATTACGGCAGCCTGCAGCACTACACGCTGGAGCTGATGTGTATGGACAGCAAGACCGGCATTTACGTCACCTTCGCCGGCGGCGGTGAGCCGGATAAGCGCCTGGAAATTCCGGCCAACAGCACGGCGCCCAAGACCGTCGGGCCGGTAAAGGAACGCATGTCCCATACCGGTGCGCGGGCGCTGATCTTCGATCATTTCCTGGGGAAGCTGCCGTTCGACCGCTCCCTCAAGGTGGACCTTGCGAAGTACACCGGCCGCTACCGCGACATCCCGCGGGCGCCAGACCCCGCGCGGCCGCCGGCGGAGATCACCGTCACCGACAGCGGGGACGGCGGGCTCATCATCGACAAACGCGGCGTTTACCGGCCGGCCGGCCCCAACATCTTCGTGCTCGACCGGCCGATCGAACTGGAGGCCGGTTTCAGCGACGCCAACATGTTCGAATTCGCCACCGATGCGAAGGGCATGAAGCTGTTCGGCCACATCAATGCCGGCGGCTACGAAAAAATCGCCTAAGGCGTAGCGGCCGTCCGTGGGGGAACCACGGGCGGCCTAACGCCGCCGCCGACACCATCTCCGAGCTGACGCGGGA
>CANISR010000027.1 GCA_947470105.1 Fidelibacterota bacterium
AGGAACGACACCGCATCAAACAGAAAACTATCGAACATCGCCGCTTGCTTCACCGCAAGCTCGCCGCTTAGAATCGACCAACCAGATGAGGCCAACACTCCGCTAAATCACCCCCGCATCTGTCCCAAATGTTCTGACGACGCACACTCGCCAGGGCACGCGCGACAAGGACGTCCACAAATGGTGATCTGACGAATCGGTCCGGGCAATGTTTTGAAGTGCCGTAAAAATGTGATTGCGTTCAGCCGGAACATTGGTCACGTCAAGAAGCCCTTTAAGGGCCAAAACGTTGCCTGGTTCGGCGCTGAGTATATTGCGGTAAATTCTGGCAGCTGCTGAGGCGTCACCGGCCTTGAGGTAGACTTTGACAAGAGCTTTTGTGAGGACGGGGTCGTTCGGTGATTGGAGCAGCGCATCCTCCAATTGCCGAACCGCAGCCGAATACCGGCCCTCGTGGATGGCCGACACGACGGATGCCGCTATAGCTCGAAGATCAACCGGAGTTGCTGGAGAAGCTGGCACTTTAGATGTGCGGGGTGTGTCCATAAGAATGCTTCGCTCAGTTTAGAGTGCGAGCCGGAGCCATACAACCATATGAGCTTCTGCGACGCTATATTCGGGAGACGGACACATTGCATGGCACGAAGCTGGGATAGGCCGTCCGTACCGAATGCTATCGAAAGCCCTTCGTAGTAGCACGCGTGGTGCGGATACTTAACACACGGCTTGCTCACTTAAAAGCAGCTGCTCCGCCGCGAAAATGATCGAACACCACCTTAATGGCGAAGATCTGAACGGCTCAATTCAGGGAGCTATTAGGGCTTTCGCGGATATGTGCCGATTCAGCGATAGGTGCGCTATTCGTGGAAAGGCCGCCGCTGGTACGCAGAAAAAGTCGGACTAGCGGAGATTGATCGGCGGCTGAATTTGACTCGCGTTCATACCGCCGTCTCCGGAATTTCGTAGCGGATGCGATGTATCTGGAGGATGAAGCCAGTTGGTTCTGCTGAACATGATACGCCAGACTACGAATGTGCGAACGACGGGAGTCCCACGGTTCTAGCCGCGCTTGGGTTCTTGACCGACGCAGTCTTGATATTTTTCTGTCTGGGGGATGTTCGAGCTGTAGAAGTAAACCAGTTGGACGCCTGCTCCCCCAATCTGCACCTGAAGCGACCAAAAGGGCGAGAGGTCAAAATGACCCCGCGCGAACATCGCAGCAGGCTGCCTTCCAGATTCCGGCTGACAACCTGACGCAACATCTCGGCGCGCAACTGCGTGACGATCCGCTCAGTGGCCTCGTCGTCGAGCAAGTGGTTTCGCAGATAGTCGTGGAGTCTTACGTCGGATATCCCACTGACTTTATCTCACTCGAAGGGCGCATTTTGCACTGGAACCTCGCCCCTGAATGCCCTGGTCATCATCGGGGAGGAATTATATCCAAATTCCCGAGAATTCAATCTCGCCAGGAGTATTCAGCCTCATATTCTCCCGGCAGCATCGCTTATTAGTGGATGGCCGTCATGAGAATCGCCGCCGATGGGCCAGATCAATCACCGTTTCCACGAAAACTGCAGACGATTCCCGGCTGCACACCAGTTTACTGCGGGCGGCCAGGAGGCGGTCCGAGATCTGCTTCCGGCGCGCGCGATCAGACGCCACTTGCACAGCCAAATCAACATAGGACGCGGTGTCGGGCGCCACAAAGTCCGCAAGGCCGAGAAGTTCGTAGAGGCCCGCGGCCATGCCGCCTCTCATAAATTGCGATCGCATCGTGATAATCGGGGTGCCGATGTATAGCGCCTCGTAAGCGGTCACGCCCGATCCATGATGGAAAGAATCCAGAATGACATCGGCCATCTGCAGCAGACCTAGAAAATCAGGGCGGGTCTGGCGCGGCACCATTTTAACGCGCTGAATGAGATCGCCGAGGGCGGCCTGCCAGCGTCGCCACAAAAGGTCCCACCATGCCGCTCCCGGACTCGAAAGAACGACGATCTGCGCTGCGGGATCGCGCTCCAGGATCCCGCGCATTACCTCGTCAAAATCGGGGTGATATTTATAAATGCTGTGGATGCAGAGATAAATATGGGCGGCCGCATCCAGTCCCAGCGCATCCCGCATCCCGGGAGTCGGCGGGATGACATCAGGCTGAAAGAAATAGGGCGGGGTCGACAGCAAAACGGGTTGCTCGGTGTAGTGATCGCCCACATTATCCGACGCTTCCCAGTGGGCGGAGGTCAGATAGTAGTCGATGGCCGGAACACCCGTGGTAACGCCGTGGCCGGGCATCACCATTTGCACCGGGGCCAAGCGTGAGAACGCCAGGTAATAGCAAAAGGGATCCATGCCAATTTCGGGATAGATAAGGATATCCAAATCCATGTTCGCGACGGCGGCCCGTGCCTGCTCCAGGTTCGCGGGTATTTCAAGAACCGGCACTCCTCCTTCGGCCTTGGCGCTTCCCGGCGTTGTGATCATCAAATGTTCGGCGGCGTCCGCCGGCCCCTGTTCGATCATCGCCGTGATCGATGTTTTCACGAGGTGCATGCCGTGAAGATTGCTCAGGTAGCCTATCCTCGGACGTTTGCGCGTTATGGGACGCTCGACGCCGGGCGCGCGCCAATCCAAATTCGGATTGAGTTTAAGATGAACTTCGGCATACCGGCGCTGAAGGTCCTTCGCATTGTGATGGTGGTATGCAATGTGAAACGACGTTTGATCGACGTTGGACAGGAGATTTTCTATCCGTCCCGATCCGTCGCGTAGGATTTCCAGTTCCCTCATCGCCTGCGCACGCGCGGTCTCGATCTCTGTTCGGCTGCTTGCGACCTTCGGAAATGACTTGGAACGATAAAGCCTAAGGACGGGGCTGTCCGTCAGCGCAATGCCCTCGTCGAGGATGGCCACGGCCTCCGGCCATTTCGCGGCGCTCCAATGGTGCAGCGCTATGGCGGCCCACGTTCTATTGCTGACGCCGCCCTGTCGCGCGACGCGCAGCAACGTGCCCACGGCGCGATCACGCTCTTCTGCTGAATCCGCACTATTGGCAACGCCGCTCAACGCCACCGTGTTTTCCGGCTCGGTCGTCAAGATTCTCCGGCAGAGGTCCAGGCCGGCAGCGGCGTTGCCTGTCCTTCGGTAAAGTTCCAGAAGCACTTTTTGGAACATACTGTTGCTTGGAGCCTGGCTCAGCGCTTGCTCCAGGGCCTTTCCGGCATCCTTAATGCGGCCCTCACGCATCGCCAGGTTAACCGCAGACATGACCGCGGCGACGCCTTCCGGAGTGGAGGCGTCAGGAGAGGCCAACTCAGCCTTCGAAGGCGACATTATTGCTTTGCCCGCTCAGAAAGGATCACCTCTGGGTTCTACCTGAGATTTACTTTCTAGAAAATCGCGATTAAGGCCACGCCTGGAGGTCTTTGCGAAAATAGACCACGCGTTCGGTCTCGACGAATCCCCAACCCGCATGAGCCGCATGAGACGCGGTGTTATCGAGCAGCGCATCGGAGCATAGCTCGCTGAAGTCGCGGGCCTTTGCAAAGGCCGCGACGTGATCGATCAGCGCCTGACCGACGCCTTGGCGCTGGGCATCCGGATCGACCCAGATTCCTTCCAGGAACGGCACCGGCCGCTGCTCGCAGCCATTCGCATAAGCCCGCACCGACACCTCGGCAAAGCCCAAGGCCACGCCGCTCGGATCTTCTGCAATGAAGCCCCACGTCGTGCCTCTTTCCAGCATCTCGTCCACGTCTGCCGGGTGCCCGGCGGAATACTCGGGCCACAGCCGGCTGCGCAATGCAATCCAAGCCGCACGGTCGGTTTCGGTCATGGCGCGGATGGAGACTGTCATGCGGGGGACCTCAGTTGCGCCCGGCGGCATTTCTGCCCGTGTAAAAGTTCCTCTGGTTGTAGAAGATTTTCTTCCACTTTTCATCTCTCCTCACGTCCCCCCAAAGCCGCAACACCCTGGGTTCTCACGATAACCGCTCATGGCACAACAGTTGCACTTGAGAAGCCGAGGTAAACATTCGCCTTACCAGCAACGGAGAGACTTATAATGCCCAACATCAAACGTGTGCTCACCACCCTCGGCGCACTCGCGCTCCCCATCGCAGCGGGCCTGACGTTCGCAAGCGCAGCCAACGCCGCCGTCATCTATGACACCAGCCTGATCGATCCGCCGGGCGTCTATTTTGGAAGTGGGAACGTCAACGCCCATTTCGTCACCAGCACCGCTTTCAATATCGAACTCGGTCTCGGCACGGTGAAACGATTCCTGGGACCTGTCACTCCCGATGCGGGCACCAGCGATTACCATGTATTGACCGGTCCGACGTCGGTCGCGGGTAAAACCGGTACCGACTGGGGCTTTGTGTTCTCGCTGAACACCAATGCAAATGGAACGGGCGCTCTGACGCTGGCGAATATCATCGCCTCGCTGTGCGTTCAGGATGTAGGCATGGGCACAAGCAACTGCTTCAATCCCCTCGCCATCCCCGACAACGCGCACGCCACGTCATCGCCCCTGACCACAGCCCAGAATGCCGAGGCGCTGCAGTTCGCGAACAGCAACTCCCCGATCGATACCCGCTACTTCAGCCCGGGTTTCGATATCAATGCAAACAACACCTATATCTTCACGTTGAACGCCTATGACGCCGTGGGCAACCAGCTTCTCAACAGCGTGCAGATGACCGATATCGCCGGCACCGGCGCCGCCGCCGGCGTTCCCGAGCCGGGCTCGCTGATCCTCTTGGGACTGGGCCTGCTTGGCCTGGGCTTTGTCTATCGCCAGCGCCGCGCCGAAAAGACGACCGGCTACGCCCCCTACGCGCTGACCACCTAACCTCTGCCGACAAGTCCTGCATCCCCACATCCCCCGCCGCGGGACTTTTTCGCAGCTCATGCCGGCAAGGTATAACCCTTGCCGGCATTTTTTTGTGCTGGGGTCAGACGATATAGCTGGTCATGGACAAGGACCCCATGGCGTAACCGTCCACCAGAACCTTCGCCGGCATCCCGGCGGCGTGGGCAACGCCGGCGATATACAGCAGCGGCATGAAGTGCTCCGGCGTCGGTACCGCGAGCGCGTAATCGGGGTGATCCTTGAGGCCCACGGCCTCTGCCGGCGCCGAGGTCATGATGCGTTTGGCTTCCTCATCGAACCGTTGCGCCCAATCGAAGGCGGCGTCCGGCGTTTGCCAGTTCAACTTGCGCAAATTGTGCACCACGTTGCCGCTGGCGGCGATCAGGATGCCTTTCTCCCGCAGCGGCGCCAGGCGCGCGCCAAGCTCGAGATGTTCGGCGAAAGACTTGCCGGCATCGAGGGAGAGCTGCAGCACGGGGACATCTGCCTTGGGGAAGGCGTGCACCAGAACCGACCATGTGCCGTGATCGAGCCCCCAGGACGTGTCCGGCGTCGCGCCTACGGCTTCCGCGATTTCCCTGGCAATCTCCGGCGCACCCGGGGCGTCGTAGTGCACAGCCGAGAGGGCCGGCGGGAATCCATGAAAATCGTAGATGGTCTTAGGCCTGGCCTCGGCGGTGACCCTGGTGCCCTCGCCCTGCCAATGGGCGGAGACCATGAGGATGGCACGGGGCTTCGGGATGCTTTCTCCGAAGGCGCGCCAGGCCTCGGTATAACGATTGCGCTCCAGGGCATTCATGGGCGAGCCATGGCCGAAGAACACGGCTGGGAGAGGATGTGTCATAGGGCCAATGTAGTGTCGCCCCGGCTGGCAAGCTAGGTCAGCCCTTGCCTTGAATCACCGGTTCACCGCGGGCCTCTTTGTACCCATCCGCCGGGTAGACCTTCATGCCGCTATAGCCCGCGACGACGCCGGGGAAAGCCTTCGCGGCGCGCATTCTTAGGCTTTAAGCGTGCTGATGCACCGCATCCGTGCCGGTCACGCGTTTTTCAACAGTGCGGGCCAGGACATAGAACACCGGCGTCAGGAACAGACCGAAGGCGGTGACGCCCAGCATGCCTGAGAACACCGCTACGCCCATGGCGTGGCGCATTTCAGCGCCGGCACCCGAGGACAGCACCAGAGGCACTACACCCATGATGAATGCGAGCGAGGTCATGAGGATCGGACGCAGGCGGAGACGGGCGGCTTCCACCGCGGCCTCCACCGTCGACCGGCCGTGGATTTCCAGCTCGCGGGCGAATTCCACGATCAGGATGGCGTTCTTACAGGCCAAGCCAATCAATACGAAGAAGCCGATCTGGGTGAACAGGTTGTTGTCCCCGCCCGTGACCCAGACGCCAGCGATGGCGCCGAGAAGACACAGCGGCACGATCAGGATGATTGCCAACGGCAGGAATAGGCTTTCGTATTGGGCCGCCAGCACCAGGAACACCAGGAGCACGCAGATCGGGAACACCAGCAGCGCGGTGTTGCCCGACAGAATCTGCTGATACGTCAGGTCGGTCCATTCATAGCCCATGCCGGGCGGCAGGGTTTCGTCCAGGATCTTGGTGATCGCCGCCTGAGCCTGGCCGGTGGAGTAGCCCGGCGCCGGGCCACCGTTGAGGTCAGCCGAACGGAAGGCATTGTAGCGCATGGCGCTGTCGGGGCCGCTGGTGGCGGACACGTCCACCACCGAACCCAGGGGCACCATACGGCCCTCGAAGTTGCGGGTTTGCAGCTTCCCGATCGCGTCAGGGCTCGAGCGGAACTCCTTGTCGGCCTGGGCAATCACCTGGTAGGTGCGCCCGAATTTGTTGAAGTCGTTCACATAGAGCGAGCCGAGATAGACCTGCATGGTGTTGAACACGTCCTGCACGTCCACGCCGAGCTGCATGGCCTTGGTACGGTCCAGATTAGCGAACAGCTGGGGCGTGTTGATCTCATAGCCGGTGAACACACCCGCCAGTTCCGGCGTTTTCGACGCCTTGCCGACAACCGCCTTCATGGCGGCGTCCAGGGCTTCGTAACCCTGGTCAGTGCGGTCCTCGACCTGCAACTTGAACCCGCCGATGGTGCCCAAGCCCTGCACCGGCGGAGGCGGGAAGATGGCGATGAAGGCGTCCTGCACACCCATGTATTTGCGCTGGAGGCTCTGGGAGATGGCGAAGCCCGACAGCGCCGCCGACTTGCGCTCCTCGAACGGTTTCAGGCTCACGAACACGATGCCGGCCGACGGGCTGTTGATAAAGCCGTTGATGGACAGACCAGGGAACGCCACCGCGCTTTCCACGCCCGGCTCCTTGAGAGCGATCTCGGACATCTTGCGGATGACCTCTTCGGTCCGGTCCAAGGTGGCGCCCGCCGGAAGCTGAGCGAAGCTCACCAGGTACTGTTTGTCCTGAGTGGGCACGAAGCCCGGGGGCACCTGGGCGAAGCCGAACCAGGTGAGGGCGATCAAGGCGCCGTAGACGGCGATGGCCCCTGTCTTGCGACCCAAAATGCCCACGACACCTTTACCGTAGTTCTCGGAACTGCGGTGGAAGAACCGGTTGAAGCCGCGGAAGAAGCCGCCGAAGGCCTTGTCCATGCCGCGGGTCAACGCATCCTTGGGGGCGTCGTGGGATTTCAGCAGCGTGGCCGCCAGCGCCGGCGACAGGGTGAGCGAGTTGAAGGCCGAGATCACCGCCGAGAACGCGATAGTCAACGCGAACTGGCGATAGAACTCACCGGTCAGGCCGCTGATGAAGGCGATCGGCACGAACACCGCGCACAGCACCAGGGCGATGGCGACGATGGGTCCGGTGACTTCGTCCATGGCCTTGAGCGTGGCGTCGCGGGGGCTGAGGCCGTTCTCAATATTGCGCTCGACGTTCTCCACCACGACGATGGCGTCGTCCACCACGATGCCGATGGCCAGCACCAGGCCGAACAGCGACAGCGCGTTGATGGAGAAACCGAACAGATGCATCACGGCGAAGGTGCCGACGATCGAGATGGGCACCGCCAGCAGCGGAATCACAGAGGCGCGCCAGGTCTGCAGGAACAGGATCACCACCAGCACCACCAGGGCGATGGCTTCCAGCAGGGTGTGCACCACGGCTTCGATGGAGCCGCGCACGAACACGGTGGGATCATAAACGATGGTGTAGTCGAGGCCTTCCGGGAAGCTCTTCTTCAGATCCGCCATAGTAGCCCGGACCTGGTTGGATATCTCGATGGCGTTGGAGCCGGGCGCCTGGAAGATGGGGATGGCGACCGCCTGCTTGTTGTCGAGCAGCGAGCGTAGGCCGTATTGGGCGGCGTCCACCTCAACGCGGGCCACGTCCTTCAGGCGCGTGACCACGCCGTTGGCGTCGCGCTTGATGATGATGTCGGCGAACTGGTCCGCGTCCGTCAGGCGGCCCTGGGTGTTGATGGGAAGCTGCAGCTCGACGCCGGTATTGTACGGCGGCCCTCCGATGACACCCGCGGCCACCTGCACGTTCTGGCGCCGGATAGCGCCGACCACGTCGTCGGCGGTCATGTTGCGCTCGGCGACTTTCTGCGGGTTCAACCAGATACGCATGGCGTAATCGCCCGAGCCGAACATCTGCACGCTGCCGATGCCGGGAATTTTCGCCAGGCGGTCTTTGACGTTGAGCAGCGCGTAGTTGCGCAAATACAGCATGTCGTAGCGGTCGTTGGGCGATTTCAGATGCACGACCATGGTGAGGTCGGGCGAGCTTTTGACCGTGGTGACGCCGATCTGGCGCGTGACGTCGGGCAGGCGCGACAAGGCTTGGTTGACTCGGTTTTGAACCAACTGCGTGGCCAGGTCTGGGTCGCTGCCGAGCTTGAAGGTCACCGTGAGCGTGAGCGTGCCGTCGCTTGCGGCCTGGGAGAACATATAGAGCATGTTCTCGACGCCGTTGATCTGCTCTTCCAAAGGTGTGGCGACCGTCTCGGCGATGACCTTGGGATTGGCGCCCGGATACATGGCCTTCACCACCACCGACGGCGGCACCACTTCGGGGTACTCCGAGATCGGCAACTGGAACATGGAGATCAGGCCGGCCAGGAAGATGATGACCGAGATCACACCGGCGAAGATCGGCCGGTCGACGAAGAATTTGGAGAGGCTCATGGCGGGATGTCCGGGAAAGCGGGCGACCGAAATAGGCGCCGCGAAGAAAATACGGGCGGCCTTGCGGACCGCCCGTTGATAGCTGCAGCAGTTAGTTGAGGGCGAGTTTCTGGGCGGGAGCAGCGGCTTCCTTGGCCTGCACGATGGCGCTGGGGCGCACGTGCTGAAGACCGTCGGTGATTACCCGTTCGCCGGCTTCGATACCCGAGAGCACGACGCGGCGGCCTTCGACCTGTTGGCCGAGGGCAACCTCGCGGTAGGCGACCTTGTTGTCGGCGCCGACCACGAATACGAACTTCTTGCTCTGGTCATTGCCGATGGCGCGTTCTGGCACCAGCAGGACCTGGGCGTCGTTGGCGCTGGCCAGCTTCACCTGAACGAACATGCCGGGCGTCAGGCTGCCGTCGGCGTTGTCGAACCGGGCGCGGGCGCGGATGGTGCCCGACGCCGTGTCGATGCGGTTGTCGAAGCTGTGGATGGTTCCCCGCGACGGATGGGCTTCATCGCCCGGCACGCTGAGTTCCACCGGGATAGTGCGTTCCTTGTCGGCGGTATCGGCGACAGAGCGGATGGTCTTGAGGTAAGTCTGCTCATCGACCACGAAGTCGGCGTAGATGCCGTCCTTGGACACGACCGAGGTCAGTATCGGGGCGTTGGCCCCGGCCTGGACAAGATTGCCCAGAGTGATTTCCGCCCGGGCCACGCGGCCCGAGATCGGCGCCTTCACATAGGCATGGTCCAGGTCCACCCGGGCCTGCTTCAACTCGGCCAGGGCCGCCTGAACGCCGGCCTGGGCCACGCGATAGGCGTTGGCCCTTTGGTCATGGATGGTCTGGGCCACGTCCTGGGTCTTGAGAAGGTTGACCGCACGGTCGAGCTCCATCTTGGCCAGATCCTGGCTGGTGCGGGCAGAGGCAAGATTGGCTTCCGCCCGGGCCACGGCAGCGTCATAGGGGCGAGCGTCGATGACAAACAGCACGTCGCCGGCCTTCACGGTCTGGCCGTCCTGGAAACGGACCTCCGTGATGCGGCCGGAGACTTCTGGACGGATCTGGGCAAAGTCCACGGCTTGCAGGCGACCCGAAAAAGCCGACCAAATGCGGACGTTACGGGGGGTCACGGTCTCAACGCTCACAGGGATAGCCGGGGCCTGGGCGACCGCGGGGGTAGGTTCGGCTTGGGCGCGGAAACCGCCGGTGACGGTGATTCCAGCGCCACCCAGGATGATGGCGGCCGCGGTGCCGAGCAGCAGGGTGCGGTCTTTGACGAGGGCGGCAAATGACATGGTCGTTCTCCGGAACATTGTGCAGTGCGATGTGTGGCGGGGTATGTATTTGTAGTTGACCGGTAAGTCAAATGGCAGTTTTTAAAAAAAACCGCGGGGTGCGCGGCGGAAGACGGAACCGCTCTGCAGCGGCCGGTGAGCGGATGGATTTTCCCCTGGAGGAGCTTTTAGGCGACGCGCTTGGCTTCGACCGCGACGCCCAGGACCTGCAGCATTCCGGTCTTGAGTGTGCGCTTCAATGCGCTGAGGTCGTTCTGAATGCGGGCCACGGTGAGCTGCCCAATGATGAAGGTGGAAAGCTCTTCCGCCTTGGCCTTGGCGTCCGTGCCGGCCGGAACCAGCCCGTCGGCGATCAGATCGCGGATAGCGTTTTCGTAGTAGCGCGATTTACGGCTGAGAATCAGGTCGAACGCCTCGCGCACGCCCGATTCCTGGCCGGCAATCTCGGATCCCAGCGAAATACAGGGACAACCGCACACCCGGCCATAGCGCCTGGCGGCATCTTCCTGGCCGGCAATCATATGGTCGGCCAGGTCGGAGAAACGCTGCAGCGGCGGATTACCGGGCGAGAAAATGCTGTCGTATTCCGGCTTGATGGTGGCGAAGGTCTCTTCCATGGACGCGATGGCCAGGTCGACCTTGGACGGGAAAAAATGATAGAAACTGCCCTTCTTGACGCTCGCGGCCTTACAGATGTCGTCGACGCTGACGGCGCCGTAGCTGGACGTCCACAGCAGTTCCCAGGCCGTGTCGATCAGCCTCTGTTTTGTGGTGTTCGGTTGGCATTTCATACTGTTGAATATGGATTACTTTACCGATCAGTCAAGTCTTTCTCTAAGGCCCTGAAATAATGTCGATATTTGAACCGCTCGTCACGGATCGCCTGATTCTGCGCTTCATCGACTCCGCCGACGCGGCGGACGTGGCACGGATGATGACGCCCGCCGTGGCGCGCTGGCTCGCCAGTTGGCCCGCCCCCATGACAGTGGACATGGCGGAGGCCCGGATCGCCAGCGCCCGCGGCTGGGCGGCCGAGAGGAAGGCCTTATCCCTCGCGATAGTGCGCGCGGCCGACCGGCGCTTCATGGGGTGGATCGACGCCGTGCGCACCGACGACGGAAAGGCCGGTCTCGGCTACTGGCTCGGCGCCGAATTCCACGGCCATGGCTATATGCGTGAAGCCGCCCGGGCGACACTCGACGCTGCGTTCGATTTTCTAGGCGTTGATACCGCCATCGCCGGATGCCAATTGGATAACGCCGCCTCCATCGCAGTGTTGGAGAGTTGCGGCATGCGCGCCGCCGGTGAACGGATGCACTTTGCGTCTTCCCGTGGCCGGGACGAGCCTTGCATGTTCTACGAAATCACTCGCGGTCAACCGGTCCGGAAGTAAGCGCGGGCCGCCGGTTTGGTTTCCAGGAGAATTTCCTTCACCGCCTGCCGATTGGCGGCAGAGAGCCTCCCGCCCCCACTATTCAGCACCTCCGCCATCCGCGCGTAGATCGCAGCGCGCGCTTCCGCCGGCAGGGCGTCGAAGGCCGGGCTATAGATCATGTAGCTGCACGGATAGCGCAGCAGCCGCGTTGTCAGGTCGAGCTGGTAGAGCCCCCTGCCCTTCTTGTCGCGTGGCCCCTGGGCGCTGAAGGTTTTCACATAAGCGGATGATTTGACCGGGGCCGGCAGCGGCGCTTCATCCACGAACAGCATGTAATCAACAACTTCCCGCGCGTCGTTGGCGAGCAGGGTGCGGGTGAGCGCCGCGTCACCTTGGGAAATCGCAATGCGCGCATCCCAGCCGATGCGGGCCAACAGATTGCCCATCTGCATCTGATGATCGAACACCAGATGCACCGCCGCATCGCTGCTGCCGGAGGGATAGCCTATCTCCGTAAGCTTGGTGGTGAACGGGCTGACGTCGATGGGTGATCCATCGATGTCTTCTTCCGGCAGCGCCACATTGCCGGAGTGCTTCAGACCGTCGCCGGAGGTCACATACCAGCCGCCCCAGCGCTCGGAGATGGGTGTGCGATGATCGGGCGTGCGGCTGCCGAGGCGCGCGATCACGCGGCCGATGAGAGTGGCGGATACGCTGCGGTCCAGGGTACCCGGCACGCCCATGCTGGCGCGGGAGAGGTGGCAGCCGAGGCAATCCATCTCTCGCTGCAGGCGGGGTTCAGGCGTGTCGATCTGATCAAGGGTGTAGAACACGCGGCCCTGGGCCGGGTCCTGGACCGAGATCTCGATCATCGGCGCGTCCTTGATGTAGGCCACCGCCACCTCGGGCGAGAAATAGATGGCCCGCGGTGTTTGCGGCGCGATGTAGCGCCGCTGCAGGCTGGTGCGCGCGAACAGCAGAAGCTGGCTGTCGGCGGGGACTTTCAGAGTATCGAGCAGTGCGCTCAAATAGCCGCTGGCGGGGTCGAAGGCGAGCTTCGCCCTGCCCGCTTCAAGATCGCCGGCCAGCCGCGCCACAACGTCAGTAGTAGGGCGCCGCTCATAGGCAATGACGGGATGATCCGGCGGCGGCAGCCAGTCCCGGGAACTGGGCGACCCTTGTACATCGGCGGGCGTCAGTGTCCAGTCGGAGCTGGCCGCCCAGGCCCAAGCCGGCATCAGTACTGCTGCAAGAGCGGCGCTTGCACGCTTCATGGAGCCGCACGCGCCTTGCGACGGTCGTAAGCGTATTTGAGGCCGCAGGCGGCGGCGATGCCCAGAATCAACAGCACCTTACGCAGCCAGTAGTCCCACGGCTCGGCGAGGATGGGGATGAATTTGTAGACCACGACATACAGCGCGAAGGCGAAAACCGCCCAGGCGTGTTCGACCCAGGCCAGTGCAAAAAGAACCGCCAGGATGATGAGATAGAGCCACCACAGCTCCGGTTCTTCGCCCTGCACAACCTTGACCACCGCAGTGACGAAAGCGAGCGCCACGACCGCCAGCATGAAGACCCGCAAACGCCGCGCCCAGGTCATGGGCTCCGCCCCGTCGTCCTGATCGCCCACTACACGTCTGCCCAATTCGGCGAGGGGTTACTTCTTCTGCGCATCGTGCCAGCCCTGCTCAGCTTTCGGGACGACCTGAAAATCCGCCGAACTCACGCGCATACCGCCCCTCCAGATCATGCGGTCCATACCAAGGACATGGATTGATCCATCCATGCCTTGGAAAATCCGCCCATCCTGCATGGGGGTGTGCATGCTGCAGATGAAATTATTCGTGATGCCGAAAAGCGGATACTTCTCGGTGCGCACGAAAAATGCGTTCACCTGGGTGGTGGCTACCAATTCGTATCCCTTTTGCTTGCCGAGCTTGACCAGCGCCAGCAGCGAACACCCGATGTTGACGTCGAACGACCTGTCCTGGACATACTCGACATCATTGGGAATCGTGGGGTTGAACTCGATGACGACGATTTCCGGTGTGTGCTCCACCAGCGAATCCCAGACGTGATAATCGTTGCCGTCGATATCGATCGATACCAGCCCAAAATTCTTGGGCGCGCCGGCATCGGCTAGGATAGCGTCAAGCCGGTCAGGCCCTTCGAAATCCACCATCCGGTTGATGGGCGTGACGCCGGGATAGGCGGCATAGGTCTCTACCAGCTCTTTGAATTTATCGCTATTGACCTCGATCATGGCGCCGCGCCACTCCGACGCGGTGAGCAAGGAGAAGCAATTCGAATAAAGCTTGCCGTCCCAGGCGCCGAATTCGACGCAGTATTTCTCCGTGGGGCCCACGACACTTATGATATGCGCAATGATGCCGTCTTCACCGAACTGGGACGTAACGTCCTTGGCATGGACGCTCAGCGGCGCGGCCTTCCTGAAAAACGAATTTATCTTTGCGATCATCGGACTCACCTTAGCCGTGCCATCTGGTTTGATTAGCGCGCTACCTTGAAGAATGCCAGAGTGTCATCGAGGAACTGCCTGCGGCCACGCTCAGGCCTGTCGAGCATCAGGTAGTGGGTGGCGCCCTTGATGGTAACGGCCTTCGAACCCACCAGCGCTTTTTGTAATGCAACCACATCTTCGGGTGTGGAGGCATCGTCCCGTTCACCCCGGACAATCAGCGTCGGTGTGGTCGCTTTGGCTAGGTCTGCCGTTTTACCGGCGCAGGCGTCCGCCAGATAGCCGGCGGGAATCCGCACACTCGCCGGCGTGCGCAGGTCGCTGGACGGGTCCAGCCGGAGCGCCCGCTGCACGAAGGTCGCCGCTACCGCCTCGTCGCGCCACGCGCCGGGGTTCTTCTCCGGCATCGCCGCGTCCCAGCGTTTGCGCAAGGCGCGCGCGCCCGCCACCTGATAGGCGCCCATTGGCGCGCAAGATTCCGCCCGCAGCATCGGATTCAGCAGCACCAGATGGCTGAGGCCGTCGGGATGGCGCGCGGCATAGGCCCCCGCCCAGATGCCGCCGGCGCCCCAGCCGACGATGGCCACTTTCACTTGCCCGTGGGCGGCGCGGATCATGTTGACCACCGCGTCGATATCCCGCGTGGCTTCGTCGAGGCTCACGGCCGGCTTGTTTTCAAGTGCCGGCTGATCGAGGGCTGCCGGACGGGTCGATTTTTCCCAACCGCGCACGCTCATGATAACCACCGGATGCCCCGCCCGCGCCAGCTCGGCCGCCACCGACGCGCCGGGCAGGTCGAAAGATACCAGGCCGCCGGCTTCGGCGTCGTGCACCAGCAGGATCGGCGCGCCGGAAGCGGCTTTGCCGGTCACTTCACGGGTAAAGATGCGTACGCCGCCGTCGCTGTCCACATAGCGGTCGCGGCGGGCGAGGTCATCGACGGCATCGCCCGGGCGATATTCCCGCTCCAGGTTGGCTTTGACATCGGCGTCGGTGAACCAGATAGGCCGCAGCTTGTTTTCGGCGAACAGCTTGATCTGGTCGCGGGAGTGGGGCGAGTCCGCGTTGCTGCTTTGCCCGTAGGCCAAAACCCCTTGGGCGCTCACCGGCTTGGTGAAATTGGTCATTAGGACCCAGCCATCGCCGCCACCCGCGGGCGGAGCTGCGTAATCGGGACGGCCGGCGACGTTCTTGGTGGCTGTCGTGTCCTCGGGCGCATCGAAGGTCTGCGCTGTGTAAAGGCCGAAGCCTTGCGGCCCCCCGTGGCCAGGCAAGTCGATCCCCGGAAACTGGAAGCGGTTCACATCGCCCCAGGCCACGTCCGGCGCGCCGTATTTCGTGCGCACGGCGGCGACGCCCTGCTCGAGCGCGTTCAGCGCCGCCGCCGGATCGCCAAGGCCCGTGGGCGTCTCGATCACGCGGTCGTTGCTCCAGGCCTCTCGGAACGCAGGTTTGGCGGCCTTTTCATAGACGCCCCAGAATGCCTGGAACAGTACCGCGCCCTTGCTCCTGGCCGCAGCCTCCTGGTCCCAGGCCTTGAGGATGCGCAGTCCGGTGCGCAGATCGGCTGACGGCGATTTCACCTGGGCGCCTGCCGCCAACAGATCGGGCAGCACGCGCTCGGTGATCAGCATATGTGTGGTGTACTTGAGCTTGCGGATGTCGTCCGGCGAGAACTTCTGGCGCGCCTCAAGCATGCGCAATGCCTGCTGTGGCCGCAGGCCAGGCTCGCCCTGTTCCATGTAAGGCGGAAATTTCGACGGATTCAACCGCTCGCGCACGGTGCCGAACCACGGCGGGTTGTTGGAGTTCATCACATAACCGCTGGCCGGATTGAGGAAGCGCGGCACTTCGGCCAAGGGCACGATGCCATTGAAGAAGTAACGGTCATCTTCGCCCGGCACGACGCCGAGATAGTTCACGTCACCCGGCGGGCGTTTCGGCAGCGCCGAGTTCCACAGATACTGGATGTTTCCGTCACCATCGGCATAGGTAAAATTGGACGACGGGATCAGCTGCTGCGACAAGGTCGTCATGAACCCGTTCAGGTCGCGGGCAAAATAGAGGTCGTAATACCCCTCATGGAACCGCCAGGCGTCGAGACCGGCGGAGCGGGACACAATCACCTGCACAGCACTCTGGCTCACCACCGGCCCGAAATCGGTGGCGAGGAATTCGCGCTCGACTGTCTCGATGCGTCCTGTGGGCTGCAACACTTCAACGCGCACGGTCTGGCGTTGGAACGGCTTGCTTTGGCCCTTGAAGATGTAGTTGCCGGGAACTTTGAGATCGAGCGGCACAGCGTAGTGATCGACCAGATCCACATTGTTGTTGGTCTGGGCGTAGCCGATGTTCTCGCCGAAGCCCGCGCGTAGGACGCCGAGCCCTACGGTCAGCGACCCGTAGAAATTAATCTTCCCAGGCACTGTAATGTGGGCTTCCCAGTATTGCGCGGTCCAGCGCAGGTGGGGATTGGCCAGCAGGATCGGTGCGCCGGTGGTGCTATGGCTGCCGGCGATCGCCAGTGCGTTGGAGCCGATTTCGCCCGCCGGATCGGTGAGGCTGTTCTCCGCCTCCCCCTCACCGCCGCCGGCGCGGGGCGCGCGCGTGGCCGCCCCCGTGGCGCCTTCGTGGCTGAAGGCAACGATGTCGGCCTCGGTCACCGTTGGAAACCAGGCGGGCAACTCGGCGCGATGTTTCTCGGCGTAGAAATTCACGCCAGTGACGAAGCCATGGAGCCAGCGGCGATAGCCGTCGCCGGTGACTTCAAGTGCGCGGCGCGCGCCCTCAAGGTTGCCCATGCGCTTCTGCGTAAGGTCGCCGTCGAGATATGCCGGCCCGAACCAGCGGGCAGCGTCGCCGCGGGCGATCAGGTAGAGCTTGCCCATCTCCACGGCATGGTCTTCCGCGACCGCATAGCCCATGGCGAAGGCGGCGGCTTCATCGGTGTCGGCAGTGATATGGGGCACGCCGAAGGTGTCGCGGCGGATGAGCGCATGGGGAATGAGGTCGGCCGCGGCGGCAGTGGACATGGGCGCGGGTTGTTGCGCGCCGGCGGGCGCCATGACCGCGACCAGAGCCACGCCGCACAAAAGCAGTGTTTTCACCGGCTGCATGACGTCCTCCGTAGGCGGTTACGGAGGCGATGGTAGCGCATTGGCGCAGCCGCAGACCACACCCTCTCCGGTTACCCCCGGACGCTCAGCCCTTCTTCGAGGCCTCGTAGCGCGCCTTGGTTTCGGCGTTGGGCGGGTACAGACCTGGCAGCGCCGCGCCCTTCCTGACCTCTTCCACCACCCAGGCTTCGAACCGCTCCTGCTCGGGCGCGAGCTTGACCACCTCGTCCACCAGCGCCTTCGGGATCACCACCGCGCCGTCGGCGTCGACCACAATCATGTCGTCCGGGAACACCGCCACGCCGCCGCAGCCGATGGGCTCCTGCCAATTGACGAAGGTGAGCCCCGCTACCGAGGGCGAGGCCGCCACACCGGCGCACCACACCGGCAGCTTGGTATCGATCACACCGGCCAGGTCGCGCATGACGCCGTCGGTGATGAGCGCGGTGACGCCGCGGTACTTCATGCGGCCGCAGAGGATGTCGCCGAAGATGCCGGCGTCGGTGACGCCCATAGCATCCGCTACAGCGATGCATCCGGCGGGCATATCCTCGATCGCTGCGCGCGTGGACTTAGGCGAGGCCCAGGATTCGGGCGTCGCCAGATCCTCGCGCGCCGGCACGAAACGCAAGGTAAAGGCGCGTCCCACCAAACGGGGTTGGCCGTCACGGAGCGGCATAGCGCCCCTGATCCAGACATTGCGGAGGCCTTTTTTCAGCAGGATCGTGGTTAGAGTGGCGGTTGAGACGCCTGCGAGGATCTGTTCGACGGTATCGACCATGGCAACTCTCGTCAAAAAGGGATTGGAACCGAGGTGCCTGTATAGCGGGCAGCTTGGGCCTACGTCGATATTTTCCCGTCGAGACGCGCCAAGTCGGCGTCGACCATCTCACGGGCCAAGTGTTCGAACGCAACCGCCCGCCCCCAGCCGAGCCGGCGCCGGGCTTTGTCCGCCATACCTACCAGGACGGGCCCGGCCTCGTCGCGCTCGCCAGTTACCCAGTCCCGCCAGTCGAGTCCCACATGACCATAGGCCGCCGCTGCAAACTCCCGAACGCTGTGGCTTCGCCCTGACGCCAGGACATAGTCGTCGGGTTCCTGCGCATCCGCCATCCGCATGAGCGCGTCAACCACATCGACCGCGCCCTGCCAATCGGTACGGGCGCCAATGTTGCGCAACTTCAATGGCGCACCGGCTCCCCTGGCCGCGTTGGCGGCCCCCTGTGAGATCATGCGGGTCACGAACGCCGGCGAGCGCCAGGGTGATTCATGATTGAACAGCATGGCGACTGAGGCCCTGAGGCCGTGGCGATCGCGGTACTGCCGCAGCAAGTCCGCCGCCCAGATCTTGGTATGCCCATAGAATGTCGACGGTTCCGGCGGCGTGGATTCATCAACCTGGTGCTCGGCCTCGCGAGCCGTCCAGATCTGGCTGGACGAGGCGTAGACGAAGGCACAGTCCAATCCGGCCGCGGCCGCCGCCATGGCTTCGGTCGCCAGCAGGTTGACTGCGATCATCGACCGCCAGGAGTCCGGGGTTTCGGCGGCGCTCACCGAAGCATGGTGGGCCGCGGCCAGATGAAAGATACTTTTAGGCTTGAGGCGAAAAATCAGGAGCCCTAGCGAAACCGTGTCAGCCACGTCCAAGTCGATCAGCGCACAGCCCAGGCCTTCGAGTGCGCGCCGCCTGCCCTCGTGTCCGCCGCCAGGCCGGACGATACCTGTGACGTCGACGCCGCGGGCACGCAACTGCCGACACAGGATGAATCCGTCCTGCCCCAAGGCGCCGGTGACGACCGCCGGGCCGCTCAAACTCATGGAATCAATTGAACCGTGGGCACCGGCACAATGAACCGACCGCCCCGGTCCACGAACTCCTGCTCGCGTTTCAGCATTTCAGGCAGGAAGTGATAGGGCAGCACCAGGAAGTAGTCGGGCTTCATGGCCCGGGCCTCTTCCTCGCTGATGATGGGGATATAGGTGCCCAAGGTGCTGCCGCCATGTTTGCGCGGATTGCGGTCGGCCAAATACGGCACCAGGTCACGGGTGATGTCGCAGTACTGCAGGATGACATTGCCCTTGGTGGAAGCGCCGTAGCCGATGACCAGCTTGCCTTCCTTCTTCAGGAACTCCAGCAGGTAGCGGAGGGAATAGCGGCTCGAGATCACGTTTTCGCGGAAGCTGTCGTAGGGCTCGGCATCATCGAGCTTCATGTTGAATTCGGTGATCTGCCGGGCGCGCACACGGGCCAGGCCCTCTTCCGCCGACGGCGGGCCGTTGCGGTGACGCACGAATAACCGGTAGCTGCTGGCGTTGACGTCATTGAGCTCGACATCCACCAGTTCCAGATTCACGTCCGCCAGCAAGCGCTCGAAGGGCGCCAAATGGTAGTAGGCCACGTGTTCGTGGCAGATATTGTCGTACATATTGGTGAACAGCATGCCGGCGAGATCGGCGAACTGCACGACCCACACGCCGTCAGGATGCAGGATGGAGGCAATATCCCGCATGAAGTCCGCCGGCTCGTCCAGGTCGTAGAACATGGCGATGGAGGTGATGAGCTTGGCGCGCGCGTCCGCGCCGCGCACGCGGCGGAAGGCTTCGGCATTGAAGAAATCCACCACGCGCGTGAACGGTTCATCGGCTTGGGCAACGGTACGGGCCGGGTCGAACCCGATCATGTCGAGACCCGGCACTTTGTAGCTGCGCAGCAGCGTGCCGTCGTTGGCGCCGATATCGACGACGATGTCGCCGGAATCCAGCTTCACGAAGTCCTGGGCGCGGCGGGTGATTTCCGCCAGCGCATCACGCATGGTCTGGTTGACGCCCGACGCATACCCGTAGTTACCGTAGATCAGGTTCTTGGGGAACGAATGGCGCAACTGGACCAACCCGCAGGCTTTTTCATCGAGCTGCGGGTCGCAGCGCACCAGTTCCAACGGAACCTTGCGCTGGGGCAGTTCCAGCTTGCTGCCGTCCAGGACAAAAGCCGAGGCCAGCATCTGGGCGCCCAGGTCGATCACCGGGGTCAAGGCCCTGGACCCGCACACCCGGCAGCTCACACGTTTCACGATATTCATCTAGGTTCCCCTGCTCCGCCCGATGCTTCCACATCGTGGCGCCTCTTTATAACCAGCCGCGGGAAGCGGCACAAATCTAACGCACGCGCCGGGCCGGTGTACCAAGCATGGTGGCGCCCGCCGCCACGTCGGCGGTCACTACCGCGCCGGCCCCTATGACCGCGCCGGCGCCGATCTTGATTTGTGGAATCACCACAGCACCCGCACCCACATGGCACTCCGCCCCCAAAACCACACCGCCGCACAGCACCGCTCCCGGCGCCACATGGCTGTGAGGGCCGACGATACAATCATGATCCACACAGGCGCCGGTATTGACGATGGCGTCGACCCCAATGACACTGCCGGGATGGATGATGACGCCGGTAATGATCTGGCAGCCGGCTTCCAGCACGGCGGCGGACGAGACAACCGCATCAGCGCTCACGACGCTCATGAATCGGTAACCGCGGGCGATGAACCGCTCGTACATGCCGCGCCGGCCGGCGAGGCCGCTGGCGCCTTTGCCGGGGACGTTGCCGTGACCACTGACCAGCCACAGGCCGGACGGGTCCCGCGCGAAGATCACATCGTCGCCGCCGAGGATCGGCACACCGTCCACCGCATGACCATGGAGCGCAGGATTGATATCAACCGCCCCCGTTACCGTCACGCCGCAGCGGCGCAGAATATCGATCAGCACTCGGCCGTGGCCACCGGCGCCGACAACGAATATATCGAGTTCGGACATGCCCATCACACCGGTGCGGGCAAGGCAACGCCCGCCGTCTGCAAGGTTTGGCGCAATGCGGCGAGATCGACGACGAAATCGCGGTCTTTTTTGTAAAGGCGCTGCCCCGTCGCTAGGGCCGTCTCGCAGTGCAGGACATAGTAAAGCACACCCACCATGCTGGCCTTCGCCTGGACGCGGGCGTCGATGGCGGCCGGATCCCAGTTCAGCTCGATCAGCGCCGCGCCCTGGTTCATCATGTAGAACGCCAGCAGGTCGGAGCCGTATGTGGTCATGACCACTTCCGCGGCCGACAACGCCGCCCGCTGTTCGGCGACCGACATGGTCGCGAGGTTGAGCACCTCGAATCCGAGGCGGGCGATTTCCGCGTCGAATTCAGCGCGATTGGCGATAGCCCGATTCTTCAGATCGCGGTCGAGGAACAGCCGGCGGGGCGTCGCTGCCGGCTTGGGGGTCGTGCGCAAACCGTCGGTGACGAAGCAGACGTTGTTCGGCTCCGGACAGTGCTCGCTGCCGGTCTGCACCACCATCAGTTCCCGGAAGCGATAGCGGTGATTGAGGTCGCAATTGATGATGCGGCTGTCGTCGATTCCAAACGGGCGCAGAAAATCGCGGTGCTTTTTCGGCGTTTCGGTGGGAAGCGCGATCTTGAGATCGGGGCGCTCCTTCAGGCCACGCAGGCGGGGCAGGAAATCCACGATCCAGTGGCCTACATGCCAGCCCTGCGAGCATGACATGAACAATGCGGACTCATCGATCTCGATGACTTCCTTGGGCCAGATGTGAATGACACGGTCCACCGGACCGGCGTGGATGCGTGGAAACCATCCGGTGCCGGTGTGCGGCATGACGTGGCCGCTATCGACCAGCATCTCGCCGGTGGGCGTGAAGACAAAGTCGAACCCGGAGACCATCTGTCCGCCCGGGATCAGCGCAACGTTGACTCCGTCAGTATCGAAATCCCATTCCCCGTGTCCCCGCGGCAAGCCTTTACTCGAAACGTGCTTGGGGCTGTCGATGACTTTGAAGGGCGCGCTGTTTATTTTGCACCACTCGTACAAAGGCACGCAGCGGGAAATCGTCGTCTCAACGTCGGCTGGAACATACGGCACGAACCGGCGCATGAAATAGGTATGGGCGAAATCGCGGTCGCCGGCGCAAAGGGCCGCTGTAACGCCCACGTTGGTATCCTCGGCATTGGTCGGATCGGCAATGGCATCCATCGCCCGCGCGAGCTTCGGGCGGAGTTTCTCGAACATCGGGCGCGCGCCGTCCTCGCCCTCGAGCATATAGGCGGCGCAACAGTAGATGGCGGAGGCCCGGATCAGGACGGTGTGCGGCACCGGTACGGTAAGCGACCGGCCCGCGAGGTCCCGGGCTTCTTCCCAGTTGGCGTTGGCCAGCGCGATCTCGCCAAGGACCTGAAGGATCGGGCCGTCATTGGGCCGATAGGCCAGCACCGCGCGCAGCAACCGCTCTGATTCGCCAGACTTATAGTCTCCCAACGCGAGGTTCGCCCGGCGCAGCAGATCCTGCATGAGCTGCTCGGTGTCGAACTGCGCCAGGCCGGCGGCATCGGCGGGCGGGGTTGGGGTCATATTGTTCACGCAGTCCTACGGAGGGCGCGGGGTTTTCTGAATGATCGCAGGAGTCTGAAGCAGACCCTCGCCATAGGATTATCCGGGAGACCCGGTGAAGATATGAATAAGAAAGATACGTTGGGAATTAACGGGAGGTTAATGGGGTTCCAAAGAAAAAGGCCCGGTATTGCTACCGGGCCTTTTGCCTGATACGCGCCTGTTAGTTCCAGTCGCGCGGGACTTTATAATAATTATAGGTGGCTTCGCGAATGCCGCCCATGGCGCCGTCAGCCTTGACCAGATCCTTCATGTCATAGGCCGGGGCCTTCTTGATTTCGTCTTCCGACATGGGGACCACATACCCGTCCTTGTCTTCGCTGTAGTTCAGGACCGACCATGGCACCGGCGCATACTTTTCGCCCATGCCCAAGAAGCCGCCAAAGCCGAGGGCGGCGAACATGATCTGGTTGGACTGCTTGTCGAGGATGACGTCCTCCACGTGGCCGATCTTGTCGCCGGCATTGTTGTAAACGGCGGTGCCTTTGACTTTCGAGGCGCGGATTGCAGTGGTGTGACCGGTTACGGTGGGCATTTTTAATTCTCCTAAAGGCACTTCCGACCCGCGCGATCGACGCGAGCTAAAAACGGAAATGCGGGCCAGTGAAACCTCCTCCGCGCGCAAACGCGGCACGCGGTGGAAAGGGCGAAACGACAACGTGATCCGTGGGCTATTGTTCCTGTGCGACAGCAGAAGGATTATCATTCGCGCGTGGCGTGATTATCTCGCGTTGGGCGCGAAGGCACAGGAGTTCATCGCCGCGCCTTTGATCGCGTTTTCCGTGTTGGGCGCTTAGGTGTGGGCAGCGTCTTGAGTTCCACCCACACTGGTGCATGGTCGCTGGCGCCGGCTGCCCCGCGAACGTCACGATCGACATCCGCACCCTTCAGCATCGCGGCGCTCGCGGGATTAAGAAGAATGTGATCGATGCGCAGACCCGCGTTGCGGGGCCAGTGATCGCGGAAATAGTCCCAGAATGTGAACATAGGTGTGTCGGGAAAAAGGGTCTTCAATGTATCGACCCATCCCTGTCTCAGCAGCCGCTCATAGGCGGCGCGCGGCGCAGGTTGTAGCAAGGCGTCGCGCTTCCAGGAGGCAGGCGAATAGATGTCCGCGTCGGTCGGCACCACATTGTAGTCGCCGGCTAGCACCACCGGCGCCGGGGCGGCATGGAGCTTCTTGGCATGGCGCAACAGCCGCGCGAACCACGCCATCTTGTAGTCGAACTTGGGGCCGGGCTGGGGATTACCGTTGGGTAGATAGAGCGACGCCACCACGATCCCGTTTACCGCGGCTTCGATATAGCGGCTTTCCTCGTCGGTGGGGTCGCCGGGTAGGCGGTCGCGGATCAGCACCGGCTGGTTCTTGCCCAGGATCGCAACACCGTTCCAGGTGCGCTGGCCCTTCCATACCGCGTGGTAGCCGGCATCAGCCAGCGCCGAAGCTGGAAAGGCCTCATCCGCGGCCTTTAGTTCCTGCAGGCAGACCACATCAGGCTGCGTGTCCGACAGCCAGTCCAGAAGGTTGGGCAGCCGACGGTTGATGTTATTGATGTTGAAAGTGGCGATCTTCAGGCGAGACTACTTCTCAAATGATACGTCCGCGACACCACCGGTATCGGGCAGGGTCTTGGTGACATTCGCTTTCACAACTTCGAACACCAGGCGCACCAGCCCCTTCTTCGATAACCACACTTGACCTTCTTCGGGAACGAACCGCAGCAGCATCAAATGCGGATCGTCCTTGCCGTCCGGATACCAGGCCGCAACCATTGCGCCCCAATACTTCTCGATACGCAGGCGGTCCCGCGCCGTATCCAAGGTGCCGCGAACATCGGCATAGACCTCGCGGTCCCGCGACATCAGGATCAGCCGTGCATCCTTGCGCGCCCGCGCTTGCTGAGCGAGGTCGATATCGTCGCGGGTGAAGAACCAAACCATGTTGTTCTCCGGCTCGGCGAACGCGGTCATGGGCTGACTATGCTGGTCCGGGTCGTTGATCGCGAGCATCACGGTGGTGGAGTCGCCGAGATGCTTCCAGAATTCCTGTGTTGCATCTGCCGGGGAAAGCTTTTCGGCCGCCATGGATGCTCCCTTTTTTCAATGCTGCCAACGTGGTGGTCTGCACCTCAACGAACCCTTGCGGGGATTGGTTCCGATCGGGCTATTCTCGGCCTCACAGGGACGTGACCGGGGGGTCCGTGGTGCGTCCCTATATTCAAGAGTGACATGACACGCGCACTCACTGTTTTTGGGGCTGCTCTGCTGTTCGCTTTTCCCGTGCATGCGTTTGACGCAGCACGCGCGCCCGCGATTGTTGAGCAGGGGCGCGCCTCGTATTACAGCGACAAATTCCAAGGCAAACCTACCGCGAGCGGCGAACTGCACGACCAGAACGCTTTGACCGCCGCATCGCGTGTGCTTCCGCTTGGGTCTACCGCCACGGTCACCAATCTCGACAACGGAAAAAGCGTGGATGTGGAAATCACTGACCGAGGTCCCTATGCCAAGGGCCATGTGATCGACCTCTCCAAGCGCGCCGCGGTCTCCATCGGGATTGGGCGCAAGCAAGGTACGGCGCCCGTGCGCGTGGAAGCCGTCGCCGCCGCCCAGCCCCACCCAGGAGCTGCGAGATCAGGTGGCGGCCGTCAGCGCTAAGCGCGCCGTGCACGCCAAACCCGCCAGGCATTTGCGCCGTTAGGCGAACCACTCCCGTCCATCACCTGGGTGGCCTCACCGATGCGAACTGGGTCACCACTGCCCTGAGGCAACACCGGCGCACACGGCCGCTGACAGCCGCGCGAGTCGTTCATACTTTCTTAACTTTTGACGCGCGGATGACCAGGGCACCTGCACGTGCGGCCTGTGGCGTCGTGGCACTGCGCGCGTGAGCTGTAGGTTTCTCCGGCTGGCTTCGTTTAAATGCGCTCGATTCCCGGTCACAATGCACGCGCGCGCTGTGCGCGCTACACCTTTTAGGTATCATGCCTTGGGGATATTGCTCTCGGAGGTAGGGGATGCCGGGGAACGCGAATGCCGCAGAATGCGGCTGGCTGCGTGTAGCTTTGGTGGGACTGGTAGCTGCTCAAATCTTCTCGCCGCAGCGGGAAGCTTTCAGCGCACAATATCAGTCACAGATACCAGTCAGCGCCTTCGTTGTGGTGAGCAGTTCCATTGCTGCCACGCTGCTGCCGGCGGCAACGCCGCAGACAGCACCCGCGCAAGCTGCGGGAGCAACGCCTGCTGCGCCCCAAGCCAGGCAAGTTTGCACCTCCATTGCCCTGAGTTGCAGTGGCCGCTCGCCCATGCGGGTCAGTGTCGACAACGCATCTGATGCATTCTCCGGCGATGTTCACGAGTGTTCCGCGCAAGCCCAGAGCACGGTCTCGCTGTGTGCGGCGGGCGCCAACGGCCCGGCCGGATCGCTCGGAGTGAGTATCGAGTACTGAGTCTCACGCGCAGTATTCGATACGCCTTCACGTCTGCACGCGCACAACGTGCTAGCGAGTCGCCCCCCTCACACGAACGTTATCAAAGTCGGAAAAAGTAAGCGCAGCCAACGGCTTGCGGTTACAACTATGTCACAGCTGACACATGCCGTTTTGCGAGAATGTGCCCGCGTTCTCCATAGGCGGGGAACTTGTCCGCACTTAAACGGTTATGGGGATCATGGCGCAGAACTTTCCACGCGAGACGATCCGCTCCGTTATTTGCTTTGAATACCTCTGAAAGAGGAAAAGGAAATAACAATGAACACTCGCACCTTCTCGGCCACAAAATTGGTGGCGCTCGCCGCCGCCGGCGCCATGTCCTTCGTCACCTTCGCCACCGCCCAGGCCGCCACCGCCACCGCCACGCTCTCCGTATCGGCCAGCATTGCCGGCGCCTGCACCGTGGGCGGTTCGGCCCTGAGCTTCGGCGCCTATTCATCGGCCGCCGCCGCCACCGCCAACAGCAGCATCCAGGTGACCTGCTCCAACGGCACCAACGCCGTCGTGACCCTCAACCAGGGCAACAACAACAACCGTGTTCCGGCGTCGGGCACCCGCGCCCTGAACAACGGCACCAACTACCTGGGCTATGACATCTACACCGACAACACCCTCGCGACGGTGTGGAACAACACCAACAACCTGCCAGTGGCCTCCACCGGCGCGCCGGTCACTTTGACCGCCTACGGCCGCATACCGGCCGGCCAAGCGCCCGCCACCGGCAGCTACAACGACACCGTTACCATCACTGTGACGTTCTAGCGGAAGCAGAGGCCTTACGTTGAGTCACCGCAGAGGCCGCAAAGCCAAGGGGGACAGGGAGCAATCCCTGTCCCTTTTCGTTTGCCTGCTGGCCATCTTACTTGGCGCCGCACCGGCTTTGGCGGCGCCGGTATCCATCACACCGACCACTATCGTCCTCGGCCCCGGCCGCACCACGGCCCTGGTGAGCATCACTAACGAGAGCAATGGCCCCACCCGCTTCGAGACCAACGTCAATCTGTGGGCGGAATCGCCCGACGGCGAGACCACCCTCACGCCCAACAGTGACGTCGTGATCTTCCCGCAGTTGATCGCTCTCGCGCCTCACGAAACCAAGAAGGTACGTATCGGAACCGAATTGCCGCCGGGGTCCGCGGAACGCAGCTACCGCCTGATCCTGCAGGAACTACCGCAACTCAATCGCGACACCGGCCGGGTCGAGATCCAGGTGCTGTCCAAGATCAGCCTGCCGGTCTTCGTCGCCGGCCCCAACGCACAGCCGCGCCCTGCGGTCGATACGGCGGTCCTTAAGGACGGCAAGCTCACCTTCAGCGTCGCCAACGCCGGTGCGGCGCATTTCATGCTCAAGCAAGTCACCGTCACCGGCCGCAGCGCCGCCGGCGAGTCATTCGCCCTCAACACCAATGGCTGGTATGTACTGGCCGGCGGGCGGCGGGCGTTTCACCTCGCCCTCGCGGCCGCCGACTGCCGCCGTTCCACTGAGATCACCATCAAAGCGGTCGGCGACGCCGGCCCCGCAGAGAGGTGGCCGGGTTCGTC
>CANISR010000028.1 GCA_947470105.1 Fidelibacterota bacterium
GCTCGCGATTGCTGACGGGGCGGTTGCCGTGACCATATCACCTCCCGCTCCCACCCTCGCTTTTTCCGTACCTGCCGGTGCGGCCAGGATAACCGCAGCCCAACGCACCGGAGTCGCGTGAACTGGTTTTGAGTAGAAACCTGTCGCGGGTGGAAAATTCTTATCAGAATCAGCGTCCAACAATTTGATAGGTGCCTTCGACTGGGACGGCAGACCGCACCGGCGCATTCCCCTCAAGACGTGCCCGACCGATGCTGATCGAGAATTATCCATTAAAACAAGCCCCTGGGCCAATAGATCGGGCCGCCGCCGGGAATTTCGTCCTCACCTAGAAATGCGCAGTTTAATCCTTACGGCTCCGCTAGCTTTGGGGTTGAACCCCGCGGCAGCCGCCGCCAGCGGGATATGTTGACGCGCTAGACCTATGCCAACAGAATGCCGCCGCTTTCCTGGGGGATTGAGGGGACACCACACTATGGCGCAGCCGGAGGCGCAGGTACGCGCCCACGAGCCGGATCACGACCACGCCGCCATTGTGACCAAGCTCACACAGCTGGTTCGCATCACGGAACAGGTGCGCCCCGAGAAGGAAGCCGATAGCGCCCGCACCGTCCTTCAAATCACACAGATGGCCCACGCGCTGGTCGCCGAAATCACCAACCATCTCAAGGAACAGGATAAGCGGATCGCGGAGCTTGAAAACCTCGCGACCACCGATGCCCTCACCCGCGTGATGAATCGCCGGGGCTTTGAAGAAAGCCTCGCCCACGAGTTGTCCGTCGCCCGCCGTCACGGCGTCGGCGGCGTGCTGATCTTCGTCGACCTCGACCAGTTCAAGCCCATCAACGACACCTTTGGCCATGCCGCGGGAGACGAAGTGCTGCGCACGGTGTCCAACCTGTTGCGCGGCCATATCCGCGACACCGACTACCTGGGACGTCTCGGCGGCGACGAATTCGCTATCCTGCTGCCGCGGTCCAACAAACGGAACGGCGTGCGCCGCGCCGAGGAACTCGACCGCAAGCTCAACAATGCCTACGCCGCCTGGAACGACCAACAGATCGCCATCAAGGCGAGCTGCGGCGTGCATATGTACGCGTCCAATGCCGAAATGGCCGAGCTGCTGCAGCCCGCCGACGAGGCCATGTACAAGATCAAGCAGGAACGCCGCGCGAAGCTCGGCATCAAAGGACGCTAAGGCGTCCCTTTCCGTTTTGTTTGCCGGGCCTCCGGACAAAGGCGCGCGAGCGCGCCTTCTTCATTTTATGCCGTCCTTCGGCCGGACCAGGCCGTTACCGCGGACTCCATCCCCAACTAAGCTTTTGGCGCGGCTTCCGCCGTACCCGCCTGCACGGTTGGGGCGGGTTTGGGTTCTACCACGCGGATGTGCAATTCGCGGAGCTGCTTGAGGCTCACGCCGTTCGGCGCCTGCATCAGCAAGTCTTCGGCACGGCCGGTCATGGGGAACAGGATGACCTCGCGGATGTTAGGCTCCTCGGCCAGCAGCATGACAATGCGGTCGATGCCGGGCGCCGAGCCGCCGTGCGGGGGCGCGCCGTATTTGAACGCGTTCAGCATGCCGCCGAAGCGGGCTTCCACGTCGGCGTTGGAATAGCCGGCGATCTCGAAGGCCTTGTACATGATGTCCGGGCGGTGGTTACGGATGGCGCCCGAGGACAATTCCACGCCGTTGCAGACGATGTCGTACTGGAACGCCTTGATGGTGAGCGGATCCTGATTGAGCAGGGCATCCATCTCGCCTTGCGGCATGGAGAACGGATTGTGGCTGAACTCGATCTGGCCGGTGTCCTCGTTACGCTCATACATCGGGAAGTCGACGATCCAGCAGAACGCGAACTTGTCTTTGTCCAAGAGGCCCAACTCGTCACACAGCCGGGTGCGCACGAGGCCTGAGAACTTTGCAGCAGGGGTTTCCTTGTCGCAGGCAAAGAACACGGAATCGCCGTCCTTCACGCCGGTGGCGGCCTTGATGGCGGCGACACGGTCGGCGTCCAGGTTCTTGGCAATGGGCCCGCGGGCTTCGCCGTCCTTGTATTGGATATAGCCCAGGCCGCCGGCGCCGTTTTCGCGCGCCCACTCGTTGAGCTTGTCGAACCAGCTGCGGGGCTGGTCGGCGGAGCCCGGCGCCGGGATAGCGCGCACAACCGCGCCCTTCTCGATATTTTTCGCGAACAGGCCGAAGTTGGAGCCCTTGAAGGCTTCAGTGACGTCGGTGATCAACAGCGGGTTGCGCAAGTCCGGTTTGTCGCTGCCGTACTTGAGCATGGAATCGGCATAAGTGATGCGCGGGAACGGCGGCTTGGTGACCTCACGGCCCTTGCTGAATTCCTGGAACAGGTCCGAGAGCACCGGGGCGATGGTGTTGAACACGTCGTCCTGGGTGGCGAAGGCCATCTCGAAATCGAGCTGGTAGAACTCACCGGGCGAACGATCGGCGCGGCTGTCTTCGTCGCGGAAACAGGGCGCGATCTGGAAATAGCGGTCGAAGCCCGACGTCATCAGCAGCTGTTTGAACTGCTGCGGCGCCTGCGGCAGCGCGTAGAACTTGCCGGGGTGCAGGCGCGACGGCACCAGGAAGTCGCGGGCGCCTTCGGGCGATGAGGCGGTAAGGATCGGAGTCTGGAATTCGACAAAGCCCGCGTCCCACATGCGCTTGCGGATGCCGGCGATGATCTTGGAGCGCAGCAGGATGTTCTGCTGCATCTTGTCGCGGCGCAGGTCGAGGAAGCGGTAGGTGAGCCGGGTCTCCTCGGAATATTCCTGCTCGCCCGCCACCTGCATAGGCAGCACGGCGGCCTCGGACAG
Source organism: Fidelibacterota bacterium (assembly GCA_947470105.1). Lineage (GTDB taxonomy): Bacteria > Pseudomonadota > Alphaproteobacteria > Rhodospirillales > Rhodospirillaceae > SHVO01. The sequence goes on from CANISR010000028.1 coordinate 2,827, forward strand.
GACACTGACCTGACCCGCCACCAGTTCGATGCGCCCAGTGGGAAGCTTGTCGTTCACGGTCTCGGCCGAGCGCGGGACGACTTTGCCGGTGATGCTGACCACGCTTTCGGGGCGGGTGGCTTCCAGGATTTTGAACACCGGGCTGCCGCTGTCGGCCACGCACTGCGTGATGCCGTACATGTCGCGCAAGTCCACGAACAGCAGGTTGCCATGGTCGCGTTTCCGGTGCACCCAGCCGGCTAGGCGGACTTCGTTGCCAGCATCCTCGGCCCGGAGCGCGCCGCAGGTATGTGTCCGGTAAGAATGCATCGGTATGTCCTAGATTTTGGCGGGGTCCGAACCCCTAAATTGACGCGGGCTGGAAGCCCCAAAGGGGCGAGAAAGCACACCGAATGCGGGGTTTTGTCAAGCTTGGGCAGGGCCGGCCGCGGGCTCTCTTTTGCCCCTCCCCACGTGGTTGCGGCTGGGCCGTTGACCGGTTAAGACATCCGGCATGTCCCTGATTACCGACACCGCTGCGCTTGAGGCGCTCTGCGACCGCCTCGCGACCACCGAATTCATTACGGTGGATACCGAATTCATGCGGGAAACCACCTATTGGGCCAAGTTGTGCCTGGTTCAGGTGGCGGGCCCCGACGAGGCCTACTGTATCGACCCCCTGGCCGAGGGCATCAATCTCAAGCCCCTTTACGACCTGCTGGCAAACCCGGCGGTGCTCAAGGTGTTCCACGCCGGGCGCCAGGACCTGGAAATCTTCTATACCGCCACCACCACCGTCCCCACCCCGGTGTTCGACAGCCAGGTGGCCGCCATGGTCTGCGGCTTCGGCGACCAGGTGGGGTACGAGACGCTGGTCTCCAAGCTCGCGGGCGCCAACCTCGACAAGTCCCAGCGCTTCACGGACTGGTCGCAACGCCCCTTGAGCGAGCGCCAGATCAAATACGCGCTGGGCGATGTGACCTACCTGCGCAAGGTTTACACCGAACTTTCGCGCATGCTTGACGGCTCCGGCCGTCGCGCCTGGCTGGAAGAAGAAGTGAAGGTTCTCACCGACCCGGCCACCTACCGGGTCGAGCCGCGCGAATCTTGGCGCCGCATTCGCGCCCGCACCCGCTCGCGCCGCCTGCTCTGCGTATTGCGGGAGTTGGCGGCCTGGCGAGAACTGACAGCCCAGGCCATGAATATGCCGCGGCAGCGTGTGGCCAAGGACGATGCGCTCTTGGAACTCGCCGCCAATATGCCGGTGACCGTGGACGACGTGAAGAAGACCCGGCTCGCAAAATCGTTGGCCAGCGGCAAATACGTCGAAGGCGTGCTCGCGGCCGTGGCCAAAGGCCGCGGCGTGCCGGAAAGCGACTGTCCGGTGGTTGAACGCGAAAACGGCTGGGAAACGGCAGCGTCGCGCGGCGTTGTGGAACTGCTCAAGCTGTTGCTGAAGGCCCGCAGCGAAACCCATCACGTGGCCCAGCGCTTGATCGCCACCAGCGACGATGTGGAAGCTATCGCCCTCTCCGACACCGCCGAGGTCCCCGCCCTGCAAGGCTGGCGCCGCGAACTGTTCGGTGAAGACGCCCTCAAGCTCAAGCACGGCAAGCTGGCCATCGGCCTGTCAGCCGACGGCAAGAACGTCGAAGTCTTCCGGCGCTAATTCGAAATTAGACGAAGTCGACGCGCTCGCCGAGACCCAGGTGGTCGGCGAGGCGTTTCATGCGGCGCGTATAGGGCGCCGCCGTCAGCATGGGATCGTCTTTCGGCAGCGTCAGCACCAGCTTTCCGGCGTCGATCCGCAGCGCGGTGCGTTTGAGAACGCCGGGCGCGCCTGCCGAGAGGGCGTAGGACAGGCGCAACGCCAGACCCGCGGTGCGCACGCGGTGAATGCGCGAGTTATCGAGCAGCGCGTGAGCCTGTTCTATGATCGGCTCCGACGGCTCGCTGGCGTAGCGGTAGTAGAGCGCCAACGCCAGGCCCGCGCGGTCTTCATGGTCCAGACCCAGAAACGGCAGGCGCAAGACCTTGAGGAAGGCTTGTTCGGCACGGTAGTCGGGGTGCTCGGTCCAAGCCACATCGCGCAGGAGGCAAGCGGCTATCCGCAGCTTTTTTTGCCGGGGGGTCTCGTCCTTGAAGATGCCGCCCATCCAATCGGCGGTCTCGTGGCCCACTTGGGGCGCGCGGCCGGCGGCGCGGGCAATTTCCTCGGCCAGGCTAATAAGCGGGTCCTGCTTGCGGATATGCTCCGGCAGCGATTTGAAGAATTGGCCTTCGCGCATGCCATAGATCGAAAACACCACCGACTTGGGCTTGGTGATTTCCAGCAGCCGTTCCAGCACCGCCGCGGCGAGGGGCAAGGTCGCAAGACGCGAGCGCGACACGCCTTTGATCTGCTCCAGGCTCTTGGTCCCCAACCGCGAAATCACGTCGAACAGCCGCATGGCCTGCAGCCGGTCCAGAGCGAAGTTGTCGAGCACATGGAGCGGGTAGTCCATTTGCGCGATACACACGCGCGCCAGGGATCGCCAGGCGCCGCCGACCGCATACAGCGTTTTGTCCTTGGCGCTCGAGACCCATTTATCCTTGTCGAGATTTTTGTTGATGATGCTGATGGCTTTGGCCCGGTCGCCGTCGGAAGCCTCGGTGAGGCGCAATAGGCCCAGCGGCAACGTGGTGTGGTCCTTCATCTCGAACTGGCCGATCTGGACCAGCTCCAGGCTGCCCCCGCCAAGGTCGGCGACCACGCCGTCGGCGTCGGGAGTCCCGCACAGCACGCCCAGCGCCGAGCGCCGCGCTTCCTGCTTGCCGGTGAGAATCTGCACTTTGATGTCGCAGCGTTTCTCGAGGGCCTTGGCAAAAGCGGCGCCATCCTTGGCGTCACGCACCGCTGCCGTCGCCAGCGCATCGATTCGCTCCACGCCCAGCGAACGTGCGATCTGCACGAAGCGCGCCACGGTATTGAACGCCATGCCGACACCGTCGGAATTTAGCGAGCCGGTGCGCTCCAGCCCTTTGCCCAGCGCGCAGATGACTTTTTCGTTGTGCAGTGGGATCGGCGTGCGCGTCATGCCGTTGTAGGCGACCAGACGCACGGAGTTGGACCCGATGTCGATCACAGCCACCGGCCGCCGCGATCCGGGGTCGGCAGTCTTCTCGTCGTTCGAGTCTTTAGATCCCATCGGCCGCCAAACCTGCTCCAGCACATCTTGCTGTAGCAGGGTGATAACAGCTTACCCGCGGTGCCTCAACGCCGGTTCGGCACCAATTTGGCCACCCGGCGCTTGGCCCGTTCCAGCGCGCTGCCTTGGCCGGAGAGGCTGGGATTCGTCATGAAATATTCATGGGCCGAGAACGGCTGACCGCCGGGTGCGCGGCGCTTGTAGGAACCGTCGGGCATCAGATCCCAGCTTTGCAGGGTGTCATTGAAGTTCGCGACCATGATCTGGTCGAGGATCTGCTGGTGCACGGTCGGATTTTCCACCGGCACGAATGTCTCGACTCGGGCCACCAGATTGCGCGGCATCCAGTCGGCCGAGGAGATGAAAATCTTGGCTTTGCGCGACGGCAGCTCGGCGCCGTTGCCGAAGCAAACAATGCGCGAATGTTCGAGAAAGCGCCCGACGATGCTTTTGACGCGGATATTTTCCGACAGGCCCGGCACGCCGGGACGCAGGCCGCAGATGCCGCGGATGACCATGTCGATCTTCACACCTGCCTGGGACGCCCGGTAAAGCGCGTCGATCACGATCGGATCGACGATGGAATTCATCTTGGCCCAGATGGCGCCGGGCTTGCCTTGCTTGACGGCGGCGATCTCATCCTCGATCAGAGCAACCAGGCGGTCGCGCAAGCCCATGGGCGCGATCACAAGCTTTTCCAGGGAGTCGGGCTGGGCGTAGCCCGTCATGTAGTTGAACACGCGGCCCGCATCGCGGCACAGGCCCGGGTCGCTGGTGAAGAACGACAGGTCGGTATAAATCTTCGCCGTCACCGGGTGATAATTGCCGGTGCCGAAATGGACATAGGACCGCGTATCGGCGCCTTCGCGGCGCACCACCAGCGAGATCTTGGCGTGGGTCTTCAGATTGACGAAACCGAACACCACATTGGCGCCGGCGCGCTCCAGGTCACGGGCCCAGCGGATATTGGCCTCTTCGTCGAACCGGGCCTTAAGTTCCACCATGGCGGTCACGGACTTGCCGGCTTCGGCGGCCTCTACCAGGGCTTTGACGATGGGACTGTCTTTGCTGGTGCGATAGAGCGTCTGTTTGATCGACATGACGTTTGGATCGCGCGCCGCCTGGCGCAGGAACTGCACCACCACATCAAATGATTCGAACGGGTGATGAACCAGAATGTCTTTCTGGCGAATAGCCGCGAAGCAATCGCCGCCGAAATCGCGGATGCGTTCGGGGAAGCGGGCATTGTAAGGCGGGAACAGCAGCTCGGGACGCTCGTCGATGATCAACTGCTTCAGATCGGTCTGGCCGATCATGCCGGAGATCTTGAAGGTGTCCTCGCCCGACACTTCGAGTTCGTCGCAGATCAGCTTGACCTGGTCTGCCTGCATGTCGGCCGAGAGCGCCAGACGGATGCAGGTGCCGCGGCGGCGGCGCTTCAAAGCGCTCTCGAAACTGCCGACCAGGTCCTGTGCTTCTTCGTCCACTTCCATTTCGGAATCGCGGATGACGCGGAAGTGCCCGGTCTGCGCGACCTTGAAGCCGGGGAACAGGGCGGCGGAGAACATCACCACCACGTCTTCCACCAGGATGAACCGGATGCTGGGACCCTTGAGCCGCACGAATCGCTGCACCTGGGGCGGGATCGGCACCAGGGCGCGCATGGCTTCGCCGTCACTGATCCGCACCAAGCCCAGAACCAGCGCATGGCCCAAGTTCTGAATGAACGGAAACGGATGCGCCGGATCGACGGCCAGCGGCGTGAAGATCGGGAAGATGTGGTTCATGAACCGCTCTTCCAGCTCGTTCCGGTCCTCGGATGAAAGATCCTTCGGTCCCACCACCTGAATGCCTTCATGGGCGAGCAAAGCTTGCAGTTCCTGCCACGCCTCGTCCTGTCCCTTGAACAGGCTGCGCACGCTTTCGTTGATGAGGTCCAGTTGCTCTTGCGGGGTCAGGCCGTCGGCAGACGTCAGACTGATGCCGGCGTTCACCTGCCCTTTGAGGCCGGCGACGCGCACCATGTAGAATTCATCGAGGTTGGAGGCGGAGATCGAGAGGAAGCGGACGCGCTCAAGCACAGGATGTCGCGGATTGCGCGCTTCCTCGAGCACTCGGGTGTTGAAGGCGAGCCAGGACAGCTCGCGGTTGATGAAGCGATCCCGTGGCGGGAATGACTCGCTGTCGAACGCCACCGGTGCCGGCTTCGCAGTCTCTTTGGCGGCTGGCTCTGACGGGTTCACGTGAACTCCGTTGGACACCGGGAAAGCCCGGAAAAGCTGTTGATATGTAACAAAATTGTAGTGTTTTCCAAGGCGTTAGGTTACCACGGAGGACTCAGGGTGTCGATGGCGCGAAGCTCCCGCCGGCGTTACCCTCGCACCCTGCCGCATCGGCTTATTTAGCATCCGGACAACCGCGCCGTTGAAGACCCTGCATCTTCTCCGCCACGCTAAAGCAGACCAAGGCTCCGCCGCCCGTGACCATGACCGGCCGCTGGCCAAGCGCGGACAGGACGACGCCCGCGCCATGGCCGAACATCTTTGCGCCGAGCATTTTAAGGTAAATGCGGTGTTCTCTTCCACATCGCGGCGCACGCGGGAGACCTACGACCTGCTCAAGCCGGCCTTAGGCGCGGCGCCCGTCGTCTTCCGCGATGAACTCTACCTCATGGATGAAGACGGCCTCCTTGGCTTTGTCCAAGCACTCCCGCGTGAGGCGCGGTCTGTGCTCCTGATCGGCCACAACCCCGGCCTTCACCTGATCGCAAATACGCTGGTGGACGACGCCTGCAGCAGCGAAGACCTGCCAGTCTTGCGAACTAAATTCCCCACCAGCGCGCTGTGCAGCCTGGGTTTCGCGGGCACAACCTGGGGCGACGTCCGGCCAGGAACGGGTGACCTTCTCGCCTTCGTGCGCTCAAAAGACCTCGATTGATAGGTGGGGACTGATGGTCATCTCCTATATGCGCCGCTTCCTGTTCGTCCACGTCTACAAGGTGGCGGGCATGTCCGTGGAAAAGGCGCTGAAGCCGTTCGATGTACGCAGCGGTCTCGCCGGGCACGCGCCGGCCGAGCAGCGCCGCCTGCTCGAAGGCTTGGGCTTCAATCCGGCGATCCTGGACATGCAGCGCCATATGCTCGCCCCGGAGATCCGCGACGCCTTGGGCGCGCCGCTGTTCGCAAAGCTTTTCAAGTTTGCCTTCGTGCGCAACCCCTGGGATTTGCAGCTGTCGCTGTATCATTTCAATCTGAAGCACCCGGAATTCGCCGGCGACCAGGCGACACTTACCGCCGGGAGCTTCGAGGCCTATATCATGGCGAAGGCCCCCGAGCGCCGTCCGGTGGGGCAGCAGAAGCGGTTCGTGGTGGACCGCGACGGCGCGCCGTTGATGGATTTCGTCGGCCGCTTCGAGAACCTGGAGGCCGATTTCGCGCAGGTGTGCGCGCGGCTCAATGTCAGCGGCGTGACGCTCGGCCACGTCAACCGCACCGACCACAAACCCTGGCAGCAGAGCTATACCCGGCCCATGTTCGACATCGTGCGGGCGATTCATGCGCCGGATATCGAGTACTTCGGCTATGCCGACGATGCAGCCGCCTACGGCCTCGCTTGACCCGTTAAGCCTTCTTGGGAGCCTTTTTCCTGAGTGCCTTAATCGGCGGTGCCTTTTTCGCGGCAGCCTTCTTCAGAACCGTTTTCTTTTTCGCTTTGCTTTGGTTGCGCGTGATCGCGGCGCGGACCAGCGTTTTAAGGGCGAGTTGATTGACCTTGTCGCCCTCTAGAAAATCGATCGCGCGGCGGGCGTTACCCTCCAGACCGGCATTGAAAAGTTTGTCGGGGTCCGGAATCTGCGCCCCGTAGGCAAACGTCAGCTTCACCTTGCCCTTATGCTCATTGGCGACAGCGATGATGCCGTCGCGGTACCACACCGGGCTTCCCATCCACTTCCATTCCTCGACGATCTCCGGGTCGGCCGCGAGGATGGCTTTGCGGACGGCGGCGAAGGTCTTGCCGCGCCAATCCGTGATACCGGCGATCAACCGGTCGATCTTTTCCGAGGGCGTCATTGAATCCTCCCCAATCGGGCTATTCGAGGAGACTCTTCAGCAGCGGCACGGTGACGGGGCGCTTCTCCGCCAGCGCCGCGGCGTCGGCGCGGGCCACCAGCGCGCGCATGGCGGCGAAACTGCGGTCCATATGCCGCACCGCATAAGCAATCACTTCCGGCGCCACGGTGAGCTGCCGGTCGGCGAAAAGTTTCACCAGCACGGCTTCGATCATGGCGTCATCGGGGGGTGCGATGCGCACCGCCGGCACTGCGGATAGGCGCGATTTCAGGTCAGGCAGGGTCACCGGCCAGCGCGCGGGCGGCTCGCGCGAGGTCAGCAGCAGGAAGCCCCCGCTTTCCTTGACGGCATTGAGCAGGTGAAAGAATGCGTCCGGGTTGGCGACACTGTCGCCGTTCTCCAGCACCAGGGCTTTGTGGCCGGCGACGATATCACCGGCGGTATTCACCGTGAGGTCGGCCGCGCCGAGAAAGCGCGCACCGGCCCGCAAAGCGAAGACCTGTGCGAGGTGGGTTTTGCCGCATCCCGCGGGCCCGAACAGGGCGAGGGTATGGGCAGGCGCATGGTCGGACCACGCCGGCCAGCGGTCGATCCAATCCACCGCTTCGCGATTCCCGGGCGCGACCCTGAAGTCCTCCCGGCCGAAGGCCGGGCGGTGGCCGAGATCAAGAATGAGCTGCGACATTGCCTACTTAGCGTGCGCGCCGATGACCCAGACGCCGCTTTGCTGGGTCAGGGACAGATCGCGCTGGCTCATGGCCAGGCGCAACTGATCGCGCTCGCCGGAGAAATATAACGTTACCTGGGCGCGATCGCGGGTGATGGCCTGAAGATCGACGCTCTCGATGAGCGGCACGCCGGTAAGGCGCTCCCGCACCGTGAGCCAATCCTTGAGGCTCTCGATGGGCACCAATGCCGTGATCTGCGAGGTCGTCCCGAATGTGACGCTGTTGCGGCTCCGCCAGTTGTCCTCGACCACGGCGACGACGGCACGGGCCGCGGCGGCAAAAAGGTCTTCGCGGGATTGGCCGGACTGAGCGGAGGCCAGCGCCGTGAGTTCATCGTTTGAAAGACCGGGGCGTACTGCGGTCAATGTCACGCGGATGGCGGGCCCGTCGACCGTCGCCAGGGCTACCAGCGCGCCGCCGGCTTCGTAGGAAGATGCGAGTGTCGCGAGCGCCGCGGAGTCCTTCGCCAAGGCTTGGTCGAGGGTCACGGCGGATATGTCCTTGGGCTCTGCCCCCGGCGCGAGAAGCGGCACCAGGCCATTCACCGAGGCTGTCCGCAGCCAGGCCGCGCGCCAGGGATTGCCGTCCTCCCACAAGAGGGTGCGACCCTCCGCGGTGCGCAGCACCGGCACCACCACCAGCGGCTTGCTCATGGTTTCTGCGAAGGGAGTATTGGCGCCGCGCAGCAGGCGACGGATGGCGCCCGGATCGAAGCGCACCGTGAGCGAGGCGATATAACGCACGGCCGAAGTGCGCTCATCGGCGATGGAGAAATCCCGTACCATGTCGATGACCTGGGTGGAGGTCAGCGTCGGCACCCGCGGCAGGTCTTCGCGCGCCACCAGGCGTTCGAGCACCTTGCGCAGGCCGTTGACCCGACCCTGCACCAGGCCGCGCTCGCGTGCGTCGGTGACGGTGGCGGCGGTCACGTCCACGGGAACGCTATCGGCGACGAAGATGTCGCCGGGGCTGCGCGGAACAGGCGTTTCGTCGGCCGCAAAAGTCATGCGCGGCGCGGCAACTCCGGCGACAAAAGCGACGCCAAAGGCCCGCCCGGCAGCCATTGCAAAGCCGCGTCGATCCAGTATGTTCGCGCTCATCGCGGGGGTAAGCCTTCTCAAGTTATCCACAGGCATCTTTTCAGCCGGGGGAAACCTCTAACCCATAACGGACCGGCCTGCCCAGAGACATTAACAGGTTGGCGTTTGTAAGGCGGCTCCCGGATCAAAAACCCGGAGCCAAGGCGTAAATGGCGAAAAACTCCGTGGATTATCGGGCGGCCGGTGTGGACTACACCAAGATCGACCCGTTGAAGATTGATGCCCAGCGCGCGGCGCGGGAGACAGCGGGCAATCTGCCCAAGGGGATCACCGAGCTCGCGGACTCCCGTGGGGAATCCGCCTATGTCATCGACATCGGCGGCCAGCTCATCGCCGCCATCACCGAATGCCTGGGCACGAAAGTCCTGATCGCCGAGCCCATGCGCGCGATCACCGGCAAGACCTATTTCGACGCCCTCGCCCAGGACACCCTGGCCATGGCGATCAACGACATCATCACCGTCGGCGCGACCCCGGTATTCGTTCACGCCTATTGGGCTGCCGGCAGCAGCGACTGGTTCGCCGACCAGGAACGGGCCCGCGATCTGATCCAAGGCTGGAAGAAGGCCTGCGACACGGCCAAGGTCGCCTGGGGCGGCGGTGAGACGCCGAGCCTGGTGGGCGTGGTCAATCCCAACGCCATCGACCTCGCGGCGTCCTGTACCGGCGTCATCAATCCGCGCGAGCGCCTGACTTTGCAGAGCCGCATCGCACCGGGCGACGCCATCGTCATATTGGCGGCGAGCGGTATTCACGCCAACGGCGTGTCGCTGGCCCGCAAGATTGCCGCCGACAGCAAGGAAGGCTACAGCGCGAAACTCCGCGATGGCCGCCTTTTCGGTGACGCCCTGCTCGACCCCACGCCGTTGTATTCACCGGTAACCGAGGCCGTGTTCGCCGCCGGCGTCATTCCGCACTATTGCGCCAACATCACCGGCCACGGCTGGCGCAAAATCATGCGCCACCCCGCCGATTTCACCTACCGCTTCGACATGATTCCGCCTGTGCCGCCGGTCCTGGCCTATCTCCAGGACCAGGCGGGCATGAGCGATGCCGAGGCCTACGGCACCTTCAACATGGGCGCGGGCTTCGCGCTGATCGTGGCGGCGGCTGATGCGGCAAAAACCGTAGCGGCCGCCCAAGCCGTCGGTGTGACCGCCTGGCAGGCCGGCACGGTGGAAGCCGGCGCAAAGTCCGTCGTGATCGAGCCGCTGGATGTGACCTTCTCAAGTGAAGATCTCCACTTGCGGGCTTAACGCCTAGACCACCGCCTTCTTATAAAGATGCCAGCTGGCGTGCCCGAGGACCGGGATCACGACGGCGAGGCCCACCAACGCCGGCAGCGCGCCGAGCGTCATGGCGGCGACGATGATCAAGCCCCAGATCATCATCATCACCGGATTGGCCATCACTACCCGCGCCGAGGTCTGCATGGCCGTGGCGAGACTCACCTGTTTGTCGAGCAGCATGGGGAACGACACTACCGCGGTGCTGAGCGTCACCACGGCGAAGACCAGGCCGATCAGATTGCCGGCGATGATCAGTGTCCAGCCCGGGGCCGTGGTGAGCAGCTGACGCACAAACTCACTCAGCGATGCGGATTCCGACGGCAGCGATTGCCATGGATCACCCAGGGTCATGGCGAACAACGTCATGGCCGTGGCCAGCCATAAGAAGAACAGCGCCACCAGGAACATGCCGAGAAAGGCAATGTCCCAGACCGCGCCTGATTTGAAGAAATTGAAGGCCTGAAGGCCGGAGATATCCTCGCCGCGCTCGATGCGCCGGCTCATCTCAAAGAGTCCGACGGTGACCAGCGGCCCCACCAACAGCGATCCCGAAATCATTGGGAAGGCCAGCGGCAGCGTGTCGTAGTTGAAGACGAACAGGAACGCGAAGGCGGCCGCCAGCGGATAGATTAATGCGATGACGGGCAGATGCGTCGTGGGCTTGGCCTTGAAATCGGCGAAGCCCTCGGTGAGCGCGTGGGCGATATCGATCAGGGTGATCTTGCGGATCGCGACCTGCGATGCCGCAAGCGTTTGACTCGAGGTGGGCTGAGTGAGTGTTGTCATCTTAAGGGGCCTCCCAACGGGTTGATGGGATTTGGAGCGCGAAACGCGACTGGCCAACGAGCTCCAAACAAACGAGCTCTCCGTAAGCAGCTTGAGTATACGCTTGGCGGCCTTCGCATGCCATATGGCGAAGCCGGCGGTTACACGTGATCGAGATCGATTTCGCCGGAAATGATGCGCTGCAATACGCCGGGAAATAGAATTTGCTCCTGGGCTTGCACGCGGGCAGCCAAGATCTCCGGAGTGTCTCCGGACATGACCGGCACGCGAGTCTGGGCAAGCACGGCGCCGTGGTCATAAACATCGTCGACCAGATGTATGGTGACTCCGGTTTCCGCTTCGCCCGCCGCCAGCACAGCAGTGTGAACATGGGCGCCGTACATCCCCTGTCCGCCGAACTTCGGCAGCAAGGCGGGGTGGGCGTTGAGGATCCGCCGGGGAAACGCTGCGAGCGTACGCGGCCCGAGCTTGCGCATATAACCCGCGAGGATGACGAGGTCCGCGCCGTGGGCGCGCAGAGCGCTCACGATGGCCGCGTCGGCACTATCCTCGGAGCCGGTGGACTTGGCGCTGACGTGTATGGCGGCGAGGCCGTTGTCGACCGCCCAGCTCATGGCCGCGCTGTCGCGGTTATTGCTGACGAGAACGGCAGGTGTCGCCTTGACGCTGCCGTTACGGCATGCGGCCACAACGGCACGCATGTTGGTTCCGTTGTGGGAGGCGAGAAATCCGATTTTTGGAAATTGCAGCCCGCTCATCGCAATGACCGGGCTGCGATAGATTAGCCGACGAGTTCGGTGCCCGCGAAGAAGTACGCGATCTCGATGGCCGCGTTTTCGGCGGAGTCCGAACCGTGCACCGAATTGGCTTCGATGGATTCCGCGAGGGTCTTGCGGATCGTGCCTTCGGCTGCGTTGGCGGGGTTGGTGGCGCCCATGATCTCGCGGTTACGGGCGATGGCGTTTTCGCCTTCGAGCACCTGCACCACGACCGGACCCGAGGTCATGAAATCGCACAGGCTCTTGAAGAACGGACGCTCCTTGTGGACGCCGTAGAAGGCTTCGGCCTGAGCGCGGCTCATGTGGATGCGCTTCTGGGCGACGATGCGCAGGCCACCGGCTTCCAGCAGGGTGTTGACCTTGCCGGTGAGGTTGCGGCGGGTGGCGTCGGGCTTAATGATCGAAAAGGTGCGTTCGAGGGCCATAGAAAACCTGTTTTTGATGGGGTTGTTCGGGCGGCGTTATAGACAACAGCGCGCGCCTGCGCAACCCGCCCCCAGCTCGGTTTTAAACCGGCTTTTCCTGCCAGCCAGCCTCGGTTTGTTGCCAGTAGTGCAGGTCATGGCCGGCGGATTTGGCGTCCTTCCAGCGGCTTCGGGCCCCCGCCAGGGCGTCCGGGTCGTTGCCGTCGAACACGTCCAGGCAACGCTGGAAACCACCTTGAGCTGTCGCCATACCCTCCGTGAGGACGACGAGGTCGGCCCCATTGGGGTTCTCGTCCAGGGTGGTCAGCCAGATGGGCTGGTCGGCGGCCTGGCCGTCCTTAACAGTGCCATGGGGCAGCCAAGCCTCGGGCCGGTAGGTCCACAGCAGGCTGGCGAGCGCCTCAACCCGGTCGTCGGACGCGACCATCACCACCGCGCGCATGCCCGCGGTCATGGCCCGCTCCAGCAGTGGCGGCAGCGCCTTTTCCAGCGGCCAGGAGTGCAGATGATAGAAATCGACCCTCAAGGCTCAGCCGACCATCTTCACCGGCACGTAGCGGATGCCGCCCGCGGTCATGATGCGTAAGAGCACGACTTTACGCGCAGCCCCTTTGGCCGTGGTGATGGCGGAGTCGGCGTCGGCGACGCTGCCAATGCGGGTCTGCTGGATTTCATCGATGACATCGCCGGGGCGCACGCCCTTGAGCGCGGCGTCACTGAATTCATCCACCGCTGCGACCACGAGGCCATGGACGCTTTCCGGGATCGAATACTTCTGGCGCGCGTCCTCGCTGATCTCGATCACCGACACGCCGAGGTCCTTGAGTTCGGTTTTCTTGACCTCCTGGCGCGGCGCCGTGGGCGGCTTGACGGCCGCGACCACCTTCTCGCTGCCGTCCTTGAGCTCCATGACCTTGAGCTTGACCAGTTTCTGCTGGCCCTTGCGCCACAACTGCACATCGACGGACTTGTCGATGGCGGTCTGGGCCACGACCTTGGGCAGTTCGCTCATCTTGTCGATGGGCTTGCCGTCGAAGGTCAGGATGACATCGCTGGATTCGATGCCCGACGAGACCGCCGGGCCGCCGTCGGTGACCTGCGACACCAGCGCGCCACGCGCCTTGTCGAGGCCGAGGCTGAGGGCGATTTCTTCCGACACACTCTGCACCTGCACGCCGATCCAGCCGCGGCGGGTGCGACCGTATTTGCGCAAGTCTTCGATCACCGGACGCACAAGATTCGCCGACGAGGCAAAGCCCACGCCGACGCTGCCGCCGGACGGCGAGAAAATCGCCGTGTTCACGCCGATCACGGCGCCGTCCATGTTGAACAGCGGTCCGCCGGAGTTGCCGCGGTTGATGGCGGCGTCGGTCTGGATGTAGTCGTCATATTGGCCGGACTTGATGTCGCGCGCGCGCGCCGAGACGATGCCCGCCGTCACCGTGCCCGAAAGCCCGAACGGATTGCCGATGGCCATGACCCAATCGCCAACGCGCACCTGGCTCGAATTGCCCCAGCCGACGACCGGGAGGTCTTTCTTGGGTTCGACCTTGAGCAGCGCGATGTCGACCTTTTCGTCGCGGCCGACCACCTTGGCTTCCAGCACCGTGTCATCCTCAAGGATCACCGAGATCTGGTCGGCGTCCTCGATGACGTGGTTGTTGGTGACCACATAGCCGGCCTTATCGATGATGAAGCCGGAGCCGAGCGAAGTCTGGCGGCGACGTTGGGTGCGGCTGTCGCTGCTGCCGCCTTCGCGCTTGTCGAGATAGTCGCGGAACCATTGGTCCCAGGGAACGTTGCCGGGGGCGGCATCGTCGGTCTTCTTGCGATCGACATATTGCGTCGTCGAGATGTTCACCACCGCCGGGCTTAGTTTTTCGGCAAGGTCGGCGAAGCTCTCAGGCGCGCCGCGCCCAAACGCTGGCAGCGCCGCAGCGGCCAAGACGCCGGTAACAGCAAGGACGGTGAATGTGGATTTCAATGCTTCTCTCCCGGAACCAGGGCCTCTACGGCCCAAGAACCTCAAGTCTCGCCTAGTCCTGCCCATGCAGCAAGGGCGCCCCCACGTTTGTGAGGACGCCCTATAGCTATGCTTATTGCCTTATTTGAAGGACTTAGCTTCTAAGGATTAGCGCGGCGGCAGCTTGCCGAAGTACTTGAAGAAGTCCGAGTCCGGGCTCAGGACCACGGTCGTATCGGAGCCGAGGGCCGAGCGGTAAGCCTCCAGCGCCCGGAAGAAGCCGTAAAATTCTGCGTCGCGGCCTTGGGCGGCGTTGAGGATGCGCCGGCTCTCGGCTTCCCCTTCCCCGCGCAGGGTCTGCGATTCCTTCTCGGCCTCGGCCATGATCACCGTGCGCTCACGGTCGGCCTCGCCCTCGATGCGGGACTTCTGCTCCTGGCCACGGCCGCGGAAGTCGGCGGCCTCGGCCATACGGTCAGACCGCATGCGGTTGTAGGTGGCCTGGGTGGTGTCGGCCGTAAGATCAGTGCGTCCGATGCGAACCTCGAGCACTTCGATCCCGAACTCGGCCGCGCGGCGGCGGGCCGCCGTGGTGATCTCGTGCATCACTTCGGGACGTTTGGCGCCCAGAAGATCCGCGAGGTCCGTCCGGCCGAGAAGGTCGCGCACCGAACCGTTCAGGATGTTGGCGAAACGGTCGCGGAAGGCGTTCTCGGTCAAAACCGTCTGATAGAACCGCAAGGGATCGACGATGCGGTAGCGGGCGAAGGAGTCGACGTTTATGCGGCGCTGGTCGATGAGGGACATGTCCTGGCCCTGCGGATCGAGGTCCAGGATGCGCTTATCGTAATACGTCACGTCCTGGATCATCGGCAGCTTGAAGTGCAGGCCGGGTTCCGTGATGACGCGTTTGGGTTCCCCGAATTGCAGCACCAGGGCCTGGTGCGTCTGGCGAACGGTGAACATGGCGCCGGAGGCCAGCAACAGGGCCACAACCGCGAGGATCATAATGCCGATGGAACGGGTGCTCATTCGCCACCTCCCTTCGGGGCCGGCGCAGGCATTCGTTTCTGCACCTCGGGCAGCGGCAGGTACGGAACCAGACCGGAGCCCTTCTTGTCGTCGACAATGATCTTGTTGGCCTTGCCGAGGACTTCCTGCATGGTTTCGAGATACATGCGGCGGGCGGTGATGTCCTTGTTGGCCACATATGTCTGGTAGAACGCCGTGAACCGGGCGGCTTCACCCTCGGCTTCCTTCACCAGCTTTTCCTTTTCGGCCGATGCGTTCTGCACCATGCGGGCGGCTTCACCCTTGGCGCGCGGCACGATGTCGTTGCGGTAAGCGAGAGCTTCGTTGCGCAGGCGCTCTTCGTCCTGCTTGGCGCGCTGCACATCATTGAAGGCGTCGATCACTTCCTTCGGCGGGTCGGCCTTCTGGATACGCAGGTCGAGGATGGTCACGCCGGATTTGTAGCCGTCCATGATCTGCTGCAGCAGCTCGCGCGCCTGCTGCGAGATCAGGTCGCGTTGGTTGGTCATGGTGGCCTGCAACGGATTGCGGCCCACGACTTCGCGCAGGGCGCTTTCGGCCGCGACCTTCACGGTGCCTTGCGGATCGCGCAGATTGAACAGGAATTCGCCGGCGTCATGGATGCGCCACTGCACCACGAATTGGATGTCGACGATATTCTGGTCGCCGGCGAGCACGTGGCTCTCCGCCGGCATTTCGCGGACGTTGGCGCCCGCCCCCCGAAAACCGATGGTTTCCTGGTTGGTCTGGGTCACTTTGGGCCGGATCACTTCACCCATGGGCGCCGGGAACCAGTAGTTCAGGCCGGGCTGGGTGGTCTTAACGTATTTGCCGAACAGCATCTCCACGCCTTCTTCATCGGGCTGCACCCGGTAGAAGCCGCTGACGCCCCAGAATATCAATATGGCGGCTGCCAGCAGCCACAGGCCGCGCAAGGAGCCGAACCCGCCGGGGATCATCTTGCGCAGGCGGTCCTGGCTCCGGCGCAGCAGTTCCTCAAGGTCGGGTGGGGGCGGGCTGTTGCCGCCGGGGCCCCGGTCGCGGCCACCCCAAGGGTTGCCGCCGCCGCCGTTGCCGCCGCCGCCGCTGCCGCCACCGCCCCAGGGACCACCGCTTCCCCAAGGGCCGCCGCCTTGTTGTTTATAGAACAATGGAATAATCCTTCGTTTGGCTGGTCTGGAGGTCCGCCGCGCGGGCTTTTCTCGGAACGGGCAGGCGAAATCCGGCTCTAAAAGACAGGTTCATTAAACCAGACGGGCGTTATAGGGCAAAGACACCGCTGTCGCAATTAGGGGCAGCCTTTGCCTGTTCACGGGAACGCCGCATAACCCCTTCGTAATAAAGCCCAATCGGCCGTAGTTCGGCTATCCCAAAACACCGTCGTCACGCAGGAGTTACCTATGGCCGTCGTTACAGTCGCGCAAGTCACCGAGGCCTTGCGGAAGGTGGACTCAGGGACCGGTGGCCTTGATGTGGTGGCCCGCGGGTGGATCAAAGGCCTCACCATTAAAGACGGCCACGTCACATTCGCGCTCGAGGTGCCGGCGAAGATGGGCCCGCAGTTGGAGCCTGTGCGGGCGGCGGCGGAAAAAGCCGTGCACGCGCTGCCGGGCGTCATCTCGGTGACCGCGGTCCTGACCGCGGAGACCGCTAAGCCTGACGCACCCCCGCGCCGCGAACGGTTGGAGTTGCCGACGGTCGCACATATCGTTGCCGTCGCTTCGGGCAAAGGCGGCGTGGGCAAGTCCACCACCGCGGCCAATCTCGCCGTAGCACTGGCGCGCCTTGGGCTGCGGGTCGCCATTTTCGACGCCGATATCTATGGCCCCTCCGTGCCGCGCTTGTTCGGACTCTCCGGACAGAAGCCGCGCGCCGACGGCGGCAAGGTTTTTCCGCTGGAAGCTCACGGCGTGAAGGTCATGTCCATCGGCTTCATGATCGCCGAGGACAATCCCATCGTCTGGCGCGGCCCCATGGTGATGGGGGCGCTGGAACAGATGCTGCGCGATGTGCAGTGGGGCGATCTCGACGTAATGGTGGTCGACATGCCGCCCGGCACCGGCGACACCCAGCTCACAATGTCGCAGCGGGTGCCGCTGGCGGGTGCTGTGATCGTTTCCACGCCACAGGACATCGCGCTGATCGACGCGCGCAAGGGCCTCAACATGTTCCGCAAGGTGGAGGTGCCGATCCTCGGGCTCATCGAGAACATGAGCTACTACGTGTGTCCCAATTGCGGCCACCGCGATGAGATCTTCGCGCACGGCGGAGCGCAGCGCGCAGCAAAGGACATGGGCGTTCCATTTCTCGGCGAAATCCCGCTTGAATTGAATATCCGCACAACTTCGGATGCGGGTACGCCCATCGTCGCGAGCGAGCCGGACAGTCCTCACACGCGTTCGTTTATGGACATCGCAAAACGCCTATGGGACACCCTGCAAGCCGGTCAACGGCGGGCGCCGTCCATTTCGATGGGCACCATCGCGACGAGCAGCGCACCAAAAAACTAGGCCTCACAAGTCTCCCCACGTCTCCGCCGCCGGCGCAACGGATGCGGAGTCTCGACCGTTGATGTTTGCCTGGGTCGCGGACGCGAACCATGCTGTGGGGCATCACACCATCATGCTGAATGAGACAAAACGCTTACCTCTGCGCACCGCCATCATGGCGCTGTGCGCTGTCTTTGCGACCACCATTGCCTCAGCGCAGCAGGACACAACGCCGCGTAAGGCGCGGCCGCATCCCGGTCCCATGCGGATTCAGCTGCCCGATCTCGCCGCTTATGACTGCGCCAAAGTCAGCGCGTCACAGCCTGTCGACGTGCGCCACCTCGGCCAGTGGGTCAAAGGCCGCTTCTTCGAATGGCATGAAATCTATCTGGCGGTGAACGGCGCGACCAAGCTCGCCTGCATTTCCCAGGTGAAGCCCGAGGCGAAGCAGCTTACGTCCGCCGAGGTCAAAGCGTTCCTGACGGATTCCGCCGCCATCGGCGCGCCGAATGCCAATGCCAAGAGCGCCGCCGAACAACGCGCTGACGCGGCCGAGTTGCGGACCCTCCAGGGCATGCGGACCGAGCCGCTGAAGCGCCGCGGCAAGGCGCCCGCGGCCGCGAACAGCGCCGCGCAGCCCCAGAGTGCGGCGCCCGAACTTCCGCCGGTCCCGGCGCAAAAGCGCATCGACCCCGATCAATCGGCCGGGGCCGCCGCCGCGAGTCCGGGAGAAGCGGTTCAGCGCCAGGTGTGCACGGCGGAAGCCGCCGCCGTGGAGGAAGCATCGCCCGCGACCGTAGGTGTGGAAGACCGCGTCAATGTCACCACCACCACCGCTTATCCGTGGAACACCATAGGGTTCCTCGCCATCAGCTATTCCGGTGGCGCGAGCTTCCGGTGCTCCGGCACGCTGATCAGCCCTTACGTGGTGCTCACCGCCGGCCACTGCATCCACAACAACACCCGCGGCGGCTATGTGACCTCGGCGCGGTTCTATCCGGGGCAATACCAAGCCACCCTGGGCGACACACCCCAGCGTCCCTACGGCAGCAAAGCCGACGTCTACGCCTTGCAGACCACGGATACCTGGACGCAGATCTCCGGCAGCGATTCTTATCCTGTTACCGACTACCGCCACGACATGGCGGCGATCGAATTCAAGACGCCTTTCACCTACACCACGACCTTCATGCCGGTGCTCTACAGCTCCACCGCAGGGCCCGTCACCAACGCCGGCTATCCCGGCATATATCAGAACACTTCGGCGTACGGCCTCTATACCGACTCAGGCTCCGACACGTCCGGCAGCTACCTGCGCTCCAACCACGTGCGCCAGTTCGCCATCGACGCCAGCGGCGGCGATTCCGGGAGCCCGTTCTTTTATGTGGATCCGATCACCAGCCAGCCGGCCATGGTCGGCACGCTGTCGTATGGCGACGACCTGGACGATGGCGCCGGTGGGCCCTGGTACGATTCCTGGAACCAGTCCCTGATCGCAAGCTGGGTGGCCTGGACTCCGGCGACCCCCGCCGCGGGCTCCGTCAGCGGCCTGCGCATCGGCAATGTGTTCTCCACCGCGCAGCTGTCGTCGCAGTCTTACCTGCGCTTCTACAACTCCGGCGCCTCTGCCGGCACGGTAGCCGTCACCCTCGCCAATCCGGATACGGGCGCGGCGCTGGGCACCTGGACCAGCCCGTCGATCCCGGCCGGCAGCGAACTGCAGTTCTTCATTAAGGACATGGAGGACAACGCCAGCCAGACCTTCACCAAGCCCGCGTTCTACTCACTGTCCTTGCGGCCGACCTTCGCCGGCTACATGCAGCACGCCTTGTGGCAGACCGTGGACAACTCGCTCACCAACCTTACCAACTGCGACACTACGGCCATCACCGACGCCAAGGTGCTGATGGGCGTGCACTCCTCATTGCTGGCGGCGGGCTATCCGTCGACGGTCGTGGTCTACAACACCGGCGTCGCGGCGCTGGACATCTCGCTCGGCATCTACGATGCGCGCAACGGCAACCGCATCGGCACCTACCGCACCGGATCGTTGCAGCCCAATGCCCAGAAGCGCATGACCGTGACGGCCATGGAAGCCGCGGCCTCGATCTCGCCGCAGCCCGGCATGTACCACTACGTCATCAAGGCTGACACCAACTTCACCGGCTATCTGCAGCACGTGGTGAATAATACGTCGGACAATGTGGTGACCGACCTGACGGGTGTCTGCCGCCTCGCCCCTTAAGTCCGCTCCAGCGTAACGAAGCTGTAGGCCGGCTGGCCTTCGGGCGTCGCGGCAAAGTCTTCCCGGACGGTTTCGCGCCATGTGGAGTCCAAGGGCAGGTCCACGGTCACATCGCCCGGATAGGGATGGTGGATCTCCGTGAGATAAATACGCCGCGCCTGCGCGAGGCCCGCGCGGAAGATGGCCGCGCCGCCGATGACCATGACCTCGCCGGCCCCGGTGTGCAGTGCATTCTCATAGGCCAAGGCAAAAGCATCCGGCAGGCTTGAGGCGACGGCGACATCCGGTGCGGTCCAGGCCCCGTCCCGTGTAACAACGATATTGAGCCGGCGCGGCAGCGGACGCCCAATGGACTCATAGGTCTTTCGCCCCATGATCACCGGTTTTCCCACCGTCAGGCGCTTGAAGTGCTGCAGATCCGCCGGAAGGTGCCACGGCAGCTTTCCGTCGGCGCCGATCACGCCTGCGTCAGTCCGGGCCAAAACCAGCGCCACATCCACTTCCGCCATACCGCCGCCCTTTTCATCAACCATACTTATAAACATGCCCTCGCCGAGAGCTTGAACCTTATGGAGGAGCCATTGTAAAGGTTGCGGAAATGACCTGACGTGCGCGAAAGTCGCATGTTACACTGACATCCGCCGCTGATTGGGTACGGCCCCCGGCGGGCGCTGGCGAGAGCGCTCCTGTCGCCAATTTCACCAGTACGGGCGCGCCCAGTACGGGGACCAGTTTTGACATCGATTGCAGGGAGAAAAACCATGACAAAGACACTGCGCACCGCGGCCCTCGCCGCCCTTCTCGTTGGCGGCATGAGCGGCGCCGCGCTGGCCGAATGCCCGGCGATGCCCAAGGCCCCGGCGATGCCCGCCGACGGCACCAAGGCCACCGGCAAGGAAATGGAAGCGGCCGTGAAGGAAATCGAAACCTATCAGGACGCCTTCGCGAAATTCAACGAATGCGCCATCAAGGAATTCAACGGCACGATGGAAACGTTCAACAAGACCATCGCCGACTACCAGGCCAAGAATAAGAAGAAGTAAGCTTCTTCTCTATTCCGAAGACGAAAACGCCGCCCGGGAAACCGGGCGGCGTTTTGCTTTAGACCGCGATCTTTCCGGCGATATGGGGGTGCGGGTTGTAGCCTTCGAGGGTGAAGTCCTCGTAGCGGAAGCCGAAGATGTCGCCGACGCCGGGATTGAGCTTCATCACCGGCAGCGCGCGCGGCTCCCGGGCAAGTTGGATCTGCGCTTGTGCCACATGGTTGGTGTAGAGGTGCGCGTCGCCGAAGGTATGCACGAATTCGCCCGGCTTCAGACCCGTAACCTGAGCCACCATCATGGTCAGCAGCGCATAGGATGCGATATTGAAAGGCACACCCAGGAAGATGTCGGCGCTGCGCTGGTACAGCTGGCAGGACAACTTGCCCTCGGCCACATAGAACTGGAACAGGCAGTGGCAGGGCGGCAACGCCATGTCCTCGAGTTCGGCGGGGTTCCAAGCGCTGACGATGTGGCGGCGGCTGTCCGGGTTGTGCTGCAAGCTGTTCACCACTCCGGCGATCTGGTCGATCTTGCGGCCGTCGGGCGACGGCCATGAGCGCCACTGCGAGCCATATACCGGCCCCAGGTCGCCGTTTTCGTCCGCCCAGGCGTTCCAGATCGAAACGCCGTGGGCGTTGAGGTAGGCAACGTTGGTTTCGCCTTTGAGGAACCACAGCAGTTCATGAACCACCGACTTCACATGCAGCTTTTTGGTGGTCACCAAAGGAAAACCTTGCGCCAGGTCGAAGCGCATCTGGTGGCCGAAGACGCTGAAAGTGCCGGTGCCGGTGCGGTCTGATTTACGCACACCGGTGCGAAGGACGCGGTCCAGAAGATCGAGGTATTGCTGCATCGCTTCGTTATATCCGCAAATTCTTTTCCCGGAAATGTTCGTATTAAACGCGCGTTATCAATGATTTGCGCCATTAGCCCCGCGCGCACGGTAGCCAAGAGCATCCCGGAGTCCTATATTGGTCGGGCCGCGCAAGCGGCTATGGCGCTAAACCTGCTGTGGCATAGGCATAACGGACCCGGGGGCAGTACCCGGCGCCTCCACCATTTTCCGCACTTCAGAACTCCTGGATGCGGCCTTATGGGGGCGAAACAGGCTCGACGTGTGCAGTAAAGACGGTAGTTGTTCCCGGCATGGTTCCGCCGTTATCGGGCCATATCTAAAAGTGCCAACGACAACGTTGCACTCGTTGAGGACGTCCGCCTCGCCGCCTAACGGCAGCTAGGTTATATGTCCAAAGCGCGGTTCGGGGGGCACCGGGCAACAGAAGCCCCCCACTTTCTCTTAAATTTCTTCAAATCCCTTTCTCAATCATAGCCATTGAACCCGCCGACAGACCCGGGGAAAATGAGGGCAATGGAAATCACGTCTTTAAGTTATGAGCGGATGGTCGAGGACGCCCTGCGGGGCGTGCTGCGCCAAGCCCTTGAGATCACCCAAGCGCAGGGTCTCCCCGGCGCGCACCATTTCTATATCACCTTCGACACGACCCATCCGGGCGTCGATATTGCCGGAAGTCTGCGGGCCCTGCATCCCAACGAGATGACTATAGTGCTGCAGCACCAGTTCTGGGATTTGAAGGTGCTCGACGAACATTTCGAAATCACATTGAGTTTCTCCGGCGTCAGCCAGCGCCTGGTGGTGCCCTTTGCCGCCGTGACCGCCTTTGCCGACCCCCACGCCAAGTTCGGGCTCCAGTTCCATGTGGAATTCGAGGAACAGACGGACGAAGACGACGAGGATGATGACGCCGGCGACCCGCCGCTGGACGACACCATTGGGATCGACTCAGCCAAGGTGACCCAACGCCTCAAGACCGCCCGCGTCGCACCGGCGGCGCAAATCGCGTCCGCCGAAAAGAAGCCCGCCGAAACCCAGGATGGTCCCGGCAAGGTCGTGACGCTGGACGCTTTTCGTAAGAAATAGCGGTCGCAAAGTAACCGGAGCGCTTCGCCCGCTTCGCATATT
Organism: Fidelibacterota bacterium; assembly: GCA_947470105.1. Taxonomy (GTDB): domain Bacteria; phylum Pseudomonadota; class Alphaproteobacteria; order Rhodospirillales; family Rhodospirillaceae; genus SHVO01. The sequence continues at coordinate 25,924 of CANISR010000028.1, forward strand.
AACCACAGGACATAGCACCGATGCTCGACGCAGCTTTTGCCGAGATCTTTCCCCTAGGCCATGACGACGGCATCACATATCGCAAAGTCGATGTGGACGGCGTCAGCGTCGAGAAATTCCGCGGCCAGGATATTGTCGTCATCGCGCCCGGCGTCCTGACCCGCATCACGGCTGAAGCCTTCCGCGATATTTCGCACCTGCTGCGCCCCGCCCACCTCAAGCAACTGCGCTCCATCATCGACGATCCCGAAGCGTCGCCCAACGATCGCTTTGTTGCCCTGGAGCTCTTGAAGAACGCCAACATCGCCGCCGGCGGCGTGCTGCCCATGTGCCAGGACACCGGCACCGCGATCATCATGGGTAAGAAGGGCCAGAACGTCTGGGTGGATGGTGATGACGCCATGGCCCTCACGGCCGGCGTCGCGGAGGCCTATACCAAGCTGAATCTGCGCTATTCTCAGATGTCGCCGACGTCACTGTTCGAGGAAAAGAACACCGGCAACAACCTGCCCGCCCAGATCGACCTCTTCGCCACGCCGGGTGCCGCCTATAAATTTATGTTCATGGCCAAAGGCGGCGGCTCGGCCAACAAGAGCTTCCTGTTCCAGAAAACCAAGGCCGTCCTCAACCCCGCGGGCCTGAAGAAGTTCCTGGAGGAAGAGATCAAGCATATCGGCACGTCCGCCTGCCCGCCGTACCATCTCGCCATTGTCATCGGCGGCACCTCTGCGGAACAGACCCTGAAAACCGTGAAGCTAGCCTCCGCGCGCTATCTCGACACCTTGCCCACCAAAGGCGGCGTCCACGGCCAAGCCTTCCGCGATCTGGAGACGGAAGCCCAAGTGCTGGAGATGACCCGCACCATGGGCATCGGCGCCCAGTTCGGCGGCAAGTATTTCTGCCACGACGTGCGCGTCATTCGCCTGCCGCGTCACGGCGCCTCCTGCCCCGTCGGCATCGGCGTCTCCTGCTCGGCCGACCGACAGATGCTGGGCAAGATCACCAAGGACGGCGTGTTCCTGGAGCAACTTGAGACCAATCCCGCCCACTTCCTGCCTGAAGTGCGCACCGAGAAACTGTCGGAAACGGTGGTGAAGGTCGACCTCAACCAGCCCATGGACCAGATCCGCAAACTGCTCAGCGGCTATCCGACCAAGACACGCGTGTCGCTCTCAGGCCCTATGATCGTGGCGCGCGACATCGCCCACGCCAAGCTCAAGGAACGCATCGATTCCGGCCAGGGCCTGCCCGAATATTTCAAGCAGCATCCGGTCTATTACGCCGGCCCCGCCAAGACGCCGACGGGTTATGCCTCGGGCGCTTTCGGTCCCACCACCGCCGGGCGCATGGATTCGTATGTTGATGAATTGCAAACCCACGGCGGATCGCTGGTGATGCTGGCCAAAGGCAACCGCTCCAAAGCGGTCACCGAGGCCTGCAAAAA
>CANISR010000029.1 GCA_947470105.1 Fidelibacterota bacterium
AGCTTCTCGGCACACTGCGCCTACAGCAGGGGCGGTTCGCCGACGCCGTGTCCAGCTTCGACCGCGCCATCGGCGCCAAACCTGACTTTGCCGAGGCCCATGGCAGCCGCGGCCTGGCGCTGTGCAACCTCCAGCGCTTCCAGGAGGCGGTGGCGAGTTTCGGCAAGGCGCTCAAGCTCAAGCCCAAGTCGCCTGAAGTCCTCATGCACCGGGGCTTGGCGCTCTACTACCTCAAAAAACCCGAGGCCGCACTCGCGAGCTACGACGAAGCTCTCGCCCTGCAGGCGCAGAATCCCGACGCCCACATGGCGCGCGGCAACATCCTGCGGGAGTTAAAGCGCTTCGGGGAAGCGCTGGCGAGCTACGACGCTGCGCTACGCCTGCGTCCCGCGGCGGAACTGTTCGTCAACCGCGGCATCGTGTTCAGCGAAATGGCGCGGGCAGAGGAGGCGCTGGCGGACTTTGACCGCGCCATCGCGCTCAAACCCGTCCTGGGCGAGGCTCACTACAATCGAGGACGCATCCTCGACCACCAGGGCCAAGCCGCCGAAGCTTTAGCCGCATTCGAAACCGCCGCGCGCCTGCGCACGCCGTTACCCGCGCTTTACCACGACTTCGGGCTTCTGCTGCGCCGCCAAGGGCGGCTGACCGACGCCCTGGCGGCGTTCGACCAGGCCCTTGCTGTTGATCCCCGCTACATTCAGGCGTGGAACGACCGCGGTCTCGCATTAAAGGACTTGAAGCGCTTCGATGACGCCCTAGCCAGCTTCGATCAAGCGCTGGCGATCAAACCTGATTTTGCCGGCGCTTTGAATAACCGCGGCCTGGCGCTGTGGGACATGGACCGCATCGACGACGCGGCCAATGACTTCACCCGCGCCATTGCCGCCGCCCCACGCTTCGCACTTCCCTATCGCAATCGGGCCGCCATGCTGTGGGCGCGGCGCGAGGCCTTCGAGAGCGCCGTGAAGGATTTTACCGAGGCCCTGCGCTTCGACCCGGACTCGGCGTTTGCCCGCGGCGAACTCACCCACCTGAAAATGATCGGCGGCGACTGGCGCGACTTCGACGCGGAGATTGCCACGATCGACGCCGGTGTTCGCGCGGGCCAGCAAGCCGTGCTGCCGTTCGTCTATCAGGCGCTTTCCACGTCACCGGCGGACCTCAAGACGTGCGCCCAATCTTACGCCACTGAATTTCCCGCCGCCCCACCTCTACGGCAAGGCACGGCGCGTCGCCCGGGCCGGGTCAGGGTCGGCTACCTCTGCGGCGAGTTTCGTAGCCACGCCACGTCCTACCTGACTGTAGGGCTTTACGAGCAGCACGACCGTGACCGGTTTGAAGTGCTGGCGTTCGACAACGGCGCGCCCGACGCTAGCGACACCAGACAGCGCCTGGAAGCGGCCTTCGACCGCATCATCCCCATAGCCGCCTTGGGCGCGGCGGATGCCGCGCAGCGCATCGCGGCGGATGACGTCGACATCCTGGTGAACCTCAACGGTTACTACGGCAAAGGACGCATGGACGTGTTCGGCTGCCGCCCGGCTCCGATCCAGGTCAACTTCCTCGGCTTCCCCGGCACGTTGGGAGCCGACTACATCGACTACATCGTCGCCGACCGCATCGTGATTCCGGAAGACGAACAACACCATTACGTCGAGAAGGTCGCTTACTTGCCTGGGTGCTATCAGGCCAACGATTCGGGGCGCGGGCGGCCCGAGGCTGCAACCGATCGCGCCGCGCACGGATTACCCGAGAACGCCTTTGTGTTCTGCTACTTCAACCACACCTACAAGCTCACGCCGGCAACCTTCGCTGTGTGGATGCGGATTCTCAAACAGGTCGACAACGCGGTGCTGTGGCTGCTGAACAGCAGCGCGCCGTTCGCGGGCAACATCCACCGCGCAGCGGAATCTCACGGCGTAGCACCGGAGCGCATCGTCCTGGCGCCGACCCTGCAGCATACGCAGCATCTTGCTCGGATGCCGCTCGGCGATCTGTTCCTGGATTCTCTGCCCTATAACGCCCACACCACCGGAAGCGACGCCTTGTGGATGGGCCTGCCGCTGCTCACCCGCCGCGGCACCACCTTCCCCGGCCGCGTCGCCGCCAGCCTGCTGGGCGCGGTAGGATTGCCGGAACTGATCACCGAAACATCGGCAGAATACGAAGCCCGCGCGGTCGAATTGGCGCGCAACCCGGCGCAGCTGGCATCACTCAAGGAAAAACTCGTTCGAAATCGCGACACCGCTTCGCTGTTCGACACCGCCCGCTACACCCGCGACCTCGAAGCTGTCTACCAGACGATGTTCGACACCTGGCAGCGCGGCTGATTGTCGGAAGGCGGGCGCGGCGAAAATCGCCATCGCCAGAGCGGCCGTCACCAGTTTACCCATCGCACCATCCCCCAATGCTCCGTCCTTCAATCATCGCGCGAGAAAGCTTGGTGTCAAGGTCGCCACCTAGGCTGGAACGTTCTCCCGGGGTCGGCCGTTGGAAACGCACACCTCAATGCCTTATTGGAAAGTCATGACATTTTCTCTCGCTCGCGGCGCGTTGCTGATCGCGACCCTGGCCCTTGGGGGCTGCGGTGACACGGCGTCGCTTCCCGTCACGGCCGGCACCGGCGAAAAGCCGACCCTGCCGGCCCCGCGCTCATCGCTGATCCCGACCGTTAATGTTGCTACGGCCACGGGCTGGCCGGCCAATGCCGCGCCCACCGTGGCGGCCGGACTTAAGGTCACTGCTTTCGCCGCCGACCTCAGCCATCCCCGCTGGCTGCATGTGCTGCCCAACGGCGACGTCCTGGTGGCGGAGTCGGACGCGCCTCCACGCCCGGACGAAGGCAAGGGCCTCAAAGCCAAGATCACCGGCTGGTTCATGAAACGCGCCGGCAGCGGCGTACCCAGCGCCAACCGCATCACGCTGCTGCGGGACGCCGACAACGACGGCATTGCGGAAGTGCACGTAGCGTTTATCGAAGGCCTCAACTCGCCCTTCGGCATGGCGCTGGTGGACAACACGCTCTATGTGGCCAACACCGACGGCGTGGTCAGCTTTCCCTATTCGGAAGGCGAGACGCGCATCGCAGCACCTGCGACCAAAGTGGCACCCCTCCCCGCCGGCCCGCGCAATCATCATTGGACCAAGAGCCTGATCGCCAGCCCCGACGGCGCGCGGCTCTATGCGACCGTCGGCTCCAACAGCAACGTGGCCGAGAACGGCATGGACCAGGAGACCGGGCGCGCCGCTATCTGGGAAATCGACCCGGCGGCCGGCACCTCGCGGATTTACGCGACCGGCTTGCGCAATCCAAACGGCATGGGCTTCGAGCCCACCACCGGCGCCCTGTGGACCACAGTCAACGAGCGCGACGAACTCGGCAGCGACCTTGTTCCCGACTATATGACCTCGGTAAAGGATGGCGGGTTCTACGGCTGGCCTTACAGCTACTACGGCGTCCATGTGGACACGCGCGTAAAGCCGCCCCGCCCGGATCTGGTCGCCACCGCCATTGTCCCGGACTATGCGCTGGGACCGCACACAGCGTCGCTCGGCCTCGCATTCTCCAAAGCAGGCGTACTCACCTCCGCGTTCGAGACGGGCGTGTTCATCGGCCAGCACGGCTCCTGGAACCGCAATCCGCCGAGCGGCTACAAAGTGATCTTCGTTCCCTTCATGGGCGGGCGCCCCGCGGGGCCGCCGGTGGATGTTCTCACCGGCTTCATGGACGCCAAGGGCAATGCCCAAGGCCGGCCCGTGGGCGTGGCAATCGACGCAAAAGGCGGGCTGCTGGTGGCCGACGATGTCGGCAATCGGGTCTGGCGCGTTACCGCCGCACCCTGATGCGCCTCGGCTTCCGGGATTTGGAAAATCACCGTAAGCTGGGCCATGGATTTCAAGGATGCCTTCACCGACCCGGATTACTTCACGCTGTGCGATGAGGAAGCCGCGTTTGGATTTTCGGAACTCGCTGGCATCGTGCAGGCGCGCGCCCGGCCAGGGTTGAGGTGTCTCGAAATCGGGAGCGGCCCCGGCCTGCTGCTCGGACGCCTGCAGACCGCCTTTCCGGATTGCCGGTTCGAGGGCCTGGAGCCTGCGACGTCGGGCTTCGGCAAGACCGAAGCTCCGCTGGCGATCATTTCCGCCCGCGCCAATCTGAAAATCCACCGCTGCGGCTACGAGGCCTTCATGCCGCCGGAAAAATACGACCTGATCTTCTCGATCAATGTGTTCGAGCATGTGGGGTCGTGGCGTGACTATCTGACCCGCATCCACGGCTGGCTGGCGCCCGGCGGCTTGGCGGTCATCCTGTGTCCCAACTACGCCTTCCCGTGGGAGCCCCATGTGCGCATCCCCATCGTGCTGACCAAGACCCTCACCCACCGCCTGTTCGCGCGCGCCATCACCGCCTTCGAACAGAACGCCGACTATCACGGCCTGTGGGCGTCCTTGAATTTCGTCAAGAAGGGACAGGTGCTGCGGTTCGCGAGAAGCGCGGGCCTGGCGCTGTCCAGCGATGAGTCGGTCATGCAGCGCATGTTCCAGCGGCTGTTCACCGACCCCCATTTCGCCCGCCGCCAGAAGGCCCTGGCCGGTATCGCCAAGCTGTTTTACCGGTTAGGATTGACGCGCATTCTGGAGCTGCCCGGGGTACGGCTGTTCTCACCGTTCATGGCGCTCAGGATGTCAAAGTAGCCAGTCTTCGGGGGAAGCTGCCATGACGATAAATCGCCGCACGTTCCTGACACAGCATATCGGCTGCGCCTGCCATATCGCGTTCATGGCCGCAGCCATGCCGCTGGCCGCGCGGCGCGCGTTGGCCGCGGAGTCTTTGGGCACAATCGTCGCCAAGGAAAAGTTCGGCACGTTGGAGAAAGTCGCCGACGGTGTCTGGGCCCATGTATCGGCGCCTTTGGAAGGCGATCGCACCACGGTGTCCAACGGCGGGCTTATAGCTGGACGCGACGGCGTCCTGGCCATCGAAGGCTTCCAGACTCCCGCGGGCGCCCAGTGGCTCGCGGGCAAGGCCAAGGAACTCACCGGCAAGTGGCCGACCCATGTGGCGCTCACGCATTATCACGCCGACCATGCCAACGGGGTGGCGGGCTACCTCGCCGGCGCCGACAAACCGCCGATCCGCAGCACGGCCCGCACCCGCGATCTGGTGATCGAACGCAACCAGACCCCGCCCGACCCCAATCGCGTCGCGGCGCTTAAGGATGTGATTGTGCTCTCGCCGACCGAGACTTCAACTCTCGACCTCGGCGGCCGCACGGTGAAACTGATCCCGCGCGGCGGCCATACGGACAGCGACGTGACGGTAGAACTCGACGATCCGGGTGTGGTGTTTTGCGGCGACCTGGTCTGGAACAAGATGTTCCCCAACTACGTCGATACGGTGCCCACCAAGATGGCGACGTCGATCCGCGGCTTGAAGCGCGCGAGCGCCTCAACCATCTACGTTCCCGGCCATGGGCCAGTGGCCAAGAACGCCGATATCGACCGCTACCTCGCCATGTTCGCGGCGGTTGAGGCCGCGGCCCGCAAGGCCCATGGGGCAGGGATCAGCGCCGAGGACGCCGGAAACAATTTCGAACTGCCCGACAGCCTGGGCATGTGGGCCCTGTTCAATCCGGCGGCCAAGACCTTCTATCAGCGCGCATTCGCCGCCTGGTACAAAGAGATCAAAGCCTGACACCCACAGTCATGTGAATTGAAGTTACAGGGGCGTTCGCGGAGAACGTCGCCTGTGTTTGGACTGCGCGGACGCTCCGGGGGAAACCACATGAAAATCACCAGCCGCGCGCCGGCCTATTTCGCGGCAGCGTTCACGGCGATGACTGCTTCGGGCGCGCTGGCGCAGTCGTCGACCAACGTCGCGACGGTGGTGGTCGACGCCTTCGGCGAGAAAGTCGGCTCCGAACAGATCGGCCTTTATAACGAGCAGCAGGTGCGCGGATTCTCGCTGCAGGAGTCCGGCAACTACCGCATCGACGGCGCCTATTTCATCCGCTCGGCCAATATCGTCGATCCGGCGCTGGACGGCGTCACCATCCGCGTCGGCGTCAATGCGCTGGGCGTGGATTTCCCGGCCCCCTCGGGCATCGTTGAATACCGCCTGCCCAACCCGGCGCCGGGCGCCCGCGAGCAAGTGGAGTTCGCCTACCGCGACTACGGCGGCTGGGCCCTACTGTCGCGAGGCTCAGCCGCCAGTGCCGATGGCAAAGTCGGCGCCTCTTACGGCCTCAATATCATTAACGACACCGGCTCCGATGGCGTGCCCCGGCGTCCCCGCCACTTCGCGTTGGTTCCGGTTGTCCGGCCCAACGACAACGTCCAGATCAAAACCTTCATCTCTGTCGATCGGTTCACCAAACAGGGCGACTACCAGACCACGGTCACCGGCACGGTGCTACCCCCGAAACAGCCCAATCCCGGCCGTTACGCCGCCGACTGGACCAAGATGGAACAGTGGCAGTACGCAGGCGGCATGGTGGTGGGGTATGCGCCGTCCGATGTCTTCGCCCTACAGTCATCCTTTGTGGTCACGGACCTTGACCGCGAACGCGGCGACTTCACGCTGCTGACCCTGCGGGCCGATGGCACGGGAACGGCGAACGCCGTGCGCTCGCGCCTCAACCAGGCGCGCTCCGCCGCCGCGGAAACCCGTGCCAGCCTTAAGACTGCCGAAAACCAGCGCCTGTTCGCAACGCTGCGGTGGCGCAATTCCAAAAGCCAGGTGCGCCCCGGCGTATCGGTGCCCTTCGCCTTCGTCGACCAAAGCCTCGGCCTCCCCGTGACGCCGGAGCCGCCCAAGCCGCCCGGCGTGATCCCGACCGTCGACCTTACCCGCCAGTTCATGGGCGGCGTCGGCTATGAAGCGGACGTGACCGAGAGCATCTGGGTGCGCGGCGCAGTGCTGAAGACGCACTATAAAAAGCAGGTCACGCCCCCGGGTGGGGCCGCGCGCACCAGCACCGCCACGCCCTGGCTGTATGATTTCGCCACCACCTATACGCCGGACGATAGTCTCACCCTGTTCGCCACCACGGTACGCGGGTTGGAGGAATCCGGCACCGCGCCCAACAACGCCGCCAATCGTAACGAAGTGCTGCCGGCTGTGATGGCGACACAGTATGAACTGGGTGCGCGCTACCGCATCGGCGCGGGCGTAACCTTCATCGGCTCGCTGTTCGAAATCTCGAAACCGACGCCCGGTATCGACACGCTCAATGTCTATGGCCTCATCGGCCAGGCGCGTCATCGCGGTATCGAGTTGTCGCTCACCGGCAAGCCGGCGCCCGGCTTCAATGTGGTCGGGGGCTTGGCCCTGCTGCAGCCCGCCCGCCTCGGCGACCTGGTGGACCGGGGCCTGATCCGCAACCGCGCGGCGGGCGTGCCCGCGGTTACCGGCCTCCTCAATCTCACCTATCAATTGCCGTTCCTCGACGGCCTGTCCATCGACAGCCAGGTCAACTACACCAGCAAGCGCCTTTTGAACCCGCGCACCGGGATCTATACGCCCGCTTACGGAACGCTGGATATCGGCGCGCGCTACGCCTTCAAGCTGGGATCAAGCGCCGCCACCCTGCGCGCCCGCATCGGCAACGTGTTCGACGTGGACGAATGGATGGCCATGCGCTCCGAGACCATGACCCGGGTGCAGCGGCGGGCCTTCCGCCTGTCGCTGACCACCAACTTCGATCACCCCGGCCTGTTCGATTAGGCGGCGAGGTCGGCGCAAAGAAAAACGGCGGCTCCGCAGGGAGCCGCCGTTTTGCATTCAGCGCGTCGTGATTAGGGCTTCTTGGCCCGCAGCATGAAGCGTTCGGTCATGAAATGTGAGTCGCCTTCACTGTTGGCGGCGGCGCGATTGTCCTTAGGATTCTTCAGCGCCGTGCCTTCGGCATCGATCTTGAAGCCGGCGGCAGTCAGTTCGGTCTTGGCGATGGCCACATCCATGCGGTGGACCTTTGAGGTGGCTTCGAGGCCGGCGCCGTCGGCGGCGTTGTGGTCTTCCACATAGTAGATGCCGCCCGGCTTCAGGTTGTCGAACACCGCCTTGTTGAGCGCGGCGATGTTGGCGGTCGGGCCGTTGTGGAAGTCATGGTAGTTCTCGGTGGTCCAGACCAGGTCGGCCTTCTCGGGTAGCGCCATGGCGGCATAGTCACCCGTCACCAGCTTTACGTTCGGGTATTCTGCGGTGAGCTTGGCGATGGCTTCCTTGGCGGCGGGCCGCTCGGCGCCGGCGGCCGTGTACAACATGAAGACCTTACCGTTGGGTCCCACAGCTTTCGCCAGTACGCGGGTGAAGTAGCCGCCGCCCGGGGCGATTTCGGCAATGACCATGCCGGGCTTCACGCCCGCGAAGGCCACGACTTCACCAGGCTTGCGGTTGGCGTCGCGCGCCTTGTCGGCGGCCGGACGGCCAGCGTCGGAAACGGCGGCGGCGATCGGCGCCGGCACCATATCGGCGGCAAAGGCAGCAGTGGACAGAAGAACGGCGGTGAACGCAGCGACGGCGATTGAACGGGTCATGTGATCCTCCCTAATGCCCGGGATGAACCCCGGATTCCGGGCAGGACTGTAGCCCGCTGTACGTAAAGCAACAACGGGGTCCGGGCTATTTCACGGAAGTGTTTTTCACCTGCTCCAGCAGCGCCTTGGCCGCAGTGACGTCACAAGTGCCTTTGCGCCGCGACTTCACGAGTTCGTCATTTTCAGTGGCGGCATAGGTGCCGGCGTCCAGGTTGAACACGATCACATAGGGCACAGGGCTGATGCCCCGTTTGGTGGTGCAGGTGAACTGCAGGCCTTCCACCTCGCAGGTTTCGCTGTTGGTCACGGAGCTGCGGTCCTTGGTCACAACACGGAACGCATTGGCCTTGAATATATGCTCGAAAGTCTCGGGCCGTGTTTCAACCGGGCTGAAATCCCCCTTCTTGAGGCGGCCCTTCTCGTCGGCCACCAGGTCGCGTACCTGACGCTCTTCGGTGCCAGTGCATTTGATCAGGACGCCGGGCGATGGGGCGTCCGCAGCCCGCGCACCGGTGGTCAGCATCACAAAAGTCGCGAGACCGAGCAGCACACGCATTGCAGCCTCCCTACTCCGCGGCCACGGCCGCCGGTTGAGCTTTTTCGCCGGGGAAAATTAGCCCGCCGACGATGACCAGGATACTCAGACCTGCGAGCACCTTAAAGGTCGGCGCGAACCCGCCGCTTTCGTGCATGGCGGCGATCATGGCCACCGAGGCGCCGGCCGCCGTGAAGCCGATGAAATAGCGGATGGAATAGGCGGTCGAACGCCATTTATCGGTGGTGTATTTGCCGACCATGGCATCGTTGATGGTCACTTGGCCGAAGATTGCGATGATCAGCACCACCGCAACCGGCAACAGCGCCGGCCCCGAAGTCACCGCCGCGAGATAGAGGACGGGCATGGACAAGAAGCACAGCGGCAGGAATACCGCGCGCAGGCCGTGCCGGTCGACAAGCGTGCCCACCGTGAACTGGGAGGCCGCGCCGAACATATAGACGCAGGCCGCGATCAACCCGAGCAGCGCCGGGCTCGCGGTGATATCGGCCAGCCGCTCAGCAAAGAGTTTCGGCAACGCCACTGTCACTGTGTTGAAGGATGTGGAACTGGCGATCACCGTCAGCACCAGGGCGGCGATCACCCGCCACATGTCCTGGGCGGCGATGCGCACCGGCGCGGTGGTGGCCTTGTGCGCACGGCGGTCCTCATGCACCACCGAAAGCATGAAGGCGATACCGGCAGCGATGGCGATGGCGCCCGGTGCGATGAAGGCCGCGCGCCAGCCCACGAATTGGCTGAGCACACCCGTGGCGACAGCCGAACTGGCGACGCCCAAATTTCCGAACACGCCGTTGAGTCCGATCTCGCGCCCCAGCTTCGGCGCATAGGCGACGATCATGGCGGTGCCGACGGGGTGATAGATCGCCGCGAAGGCGCCGATGGCGAATACGCCGAGGCCGACCTGCAACGGCGTTTGCGCGAGGCCGGTGGCAACGAGCGCCAGGCCGATGCCCATAAAGAACGCCACCATCATATGCCGGCGGCTCCAGACATCGCCGAGCCACCCGGTCACCAGGGACCCCGCGCCGAAGGCGATAAATCCCGGCGTGCCGTAAGGCAGAAACTCGCCGTAGGTCAAACCAAACGCCGGCCCCATGACAAGCAGGGCCGCCGGGAACACCAACATCGCGTAATGATCAACGAAGTGCGCGGCGTTGACGTAGTTGATGACGGTCCGGGGTGTATTCATCGCACTTACGGCAGCGGCAACGTCGCCGGATAGGTTGGCGGCTTGCGGGCCCTGGTGGCCTGTTCGTAGGCATACCCAAGGGAGAGGATTGTCTGCTCCGACCAGGCCGGGCCGATGAACGATATGCCCACAGGAAGACCGCTCACCGCGCCCATAGGCACGGTGAGGTGGGGATAGCCTGCCACCGCCGGGATGGTGCTGGCGGCGCCGCCGAAGTTGTCGCCGTTGACCAGGTCGATGAGCCAAGTCGGATCGTTGGTGGGCGTGAGGAGCGCCACCAGGTCGTGTTCCTTCAGCAGGCGGTCGATGCCGTTAGGACCGGCGGCCAGCTTGCCGCCGTCATGGGCGGTCACGTATGCGGGGTCGCTGTAGCCGGCGGTGGCTTCGGCGGTTTCGAAGAGGTCCTGGTCGAAATACGCCAGTTCCTTGGCCTCCTGCTTATTGAAGGCGATGACGTCGGCCAGGGTTCGCGTCTTGACGTTGGGATTGGCGCCCGTGAGATAAGCGTTCAAATCCACCTTGAGTTCCGTCAGCAGGACGTGGAGGCGACCGTCAGCGATCGGCTTCATGTCGAACTCGGTGATATCGACCAGCACCGCACCTTGGGCCTTGAGGGCTTCCAGCGCCTGATCGAACACCGCGAGGGTCTGCGGACGGTAGTCCTTCGCGAAGCGCATCACACCAAGCCGCGCGCCCTTGAGAGAACCGGAGTTGAGCCCTTTCACATAATCGGTCTTGCGGGCATCGGCGTCGGCAGTGGCGGTATCGGCGGCGTCGGAGCCGGCGATGGCGTTCAGCACCAAGGCCGTGTCCATGACGTCGCGGGTCATGGGGCCCGCCGTGTCCTGGCTATGGCTGATGGGGATCACGCCGGTGCGCGACACCAGTCCCACGGTGGGCTTCAATCCGACCAGGCCGTTGATGGAGGCGGGGCAGGTGATGGATCCATCGGTCTCGGTGCCGATAGCGGCGGGCGCCAGGCTGGCCGCGATGGACGAACCGGAGCCGGAGCTGGAGCCGCAGGCAGAGCGGTCCAGGGCATAGGGATTGCGGGTTAGTCCGCCGGCGCCGCTCCAGCCGCTGGACGAGTGGCTCGAGCGGATATTGGCCCATTCGGACAGGTTGGTCTTGCCGAGCACCACGGCGCCCGCATCCACCAGCCGTTTCACCAAGGGCGCGTCCTTCGCGGGAATGTTGGCCGCCAGCGCGAGGGAGCCCCCGGTGTTCGGCATGCCCGCCACATCAATGTTGTCCTTGATCAGGATCGGCACGCCGTCGAGGGGCCCAAGAGTCTGCTTGGCGGCCCGGCGCGCGTCGGACGCCTTGGCGGCTTCAATGGCCTGGGGATTCACCGCCAGTACGCTGCGGAGTTTCGGGTCCACCTGCTTGATACGCGCGAGGTAGCTCTGGGTCAGGGCGGCGGACGTGGTTTTGCCCGAGGCGAGGGCAGCCGCGGTGTCGGCCAGCGATACCTCCACCACGCCTTTCTCGATGGATGACAGGTCAGTGGACATGGGTTTGGTATCCCGTGGCGAACAGGCGGCCAGCGCAAGGCCGGCGGCTCCAAGAACGATTGCGGTATGGCGCATGATTTCCCCCAAAACTCTCAGGCGCCAGTCTAGAGGCTATGGCCTTGGGCCGAAACGGAACATTTGACCACTCCCCCTCACCCCCCGCCCTCACCTTCCCTCGCAAAGGGGGGAGGGATTTCCTTTCAATTTCGGTTATTCTCTCCCTTTCACGGTCCAGCCTGCCTGGGGCACCCCGGCGGCTTGGCGCTCACCGCTCGGGAGAAGCACGACCATGGCCACTGTCACCATCAATGGGACGGTCCACGATCTGAGCCAGATCGACCCGTCCACCCCCCTCCTCTGGGTTCTTCGCGACAACCTCGATCTGGTCGGCGCCAAATACGGCTGCGGCATCGCCCAGTGCGGCGCCTGCACCGTGCACCTGAACGGCCAACCCATCCGCGCCTGCTCGACGCCCGTCGGCAGCATCGGCGGCCAGACCATCACCACCATCGAAGGCCTCGCCCAGGACGGCAAGCTGCACCCGCTACAACAAGCGTGGATCGACAACGACGTGGCCCAGTGCGGCTACTGCCAGGCCGGCCAGATCATGACCGCCGCCGCCCTGCTCAAGCGCAAGCCCAAGCCCACGGACGCCGAGATCGATGACGCCATGACCGGCAACCTCTGCCGCTGCGGCACCTACGTGCGAATCCGCAAGGCCATCCACGATGCCGCCGACAAGGGAGGCGCAGCATGAACGCCCTGAATAGCATCAACACCTCGGCCGACGCCTATTTCGCCGCCATCATGGCGGAGTTCGAGGCCGTTCCCGCCAAGAAGGCGATGGAATTCAGCCGCCGCGGAATCTTCAAGCTGTCGGCCGCCGCCGGCGCCGGCCTTGTCATTGCTTTCGCCTGGACGCCGAAAGCGGCGGAAGCCGCAGCAGCGGCAAAAGAGTTCGTGCCCAACTCGTTTGTCCGCGTGGCGCCCGACGGCGTCATCACCATCATCTGCAAAGGTCCCGAGATCGGCCAGGGCATTAAGACCGCGTTCCCGCTGATCATCGCCGAGGAACTGGACGCCGCCTGGGGCGACGTGAAGGTCGAACAGGCCCTGATCATGCCCGACATCTACGGCCGCCAGAGCGCCGGCGGCTCTACGTCCATCCCCGCTAACTGGGACCAGCTCCGCAAGGCCGGCGGTGTCGCCCGCGCCATGCTGGTGTCGGCTGCCGCCAAGCAGTGGAACGTGAAAGAATCCGAACTCACCACTGCTGACAGCGCTGTCATCCACACCGCCAGCGCCCGCAAGCTCAAGTACGGCGAGCTGGCCATGAAGGCGGCGGCCCTGCCCGTGCCCGATCCGGCCAAGGTGCCGTTCAAGACCCGCGACCAGTACAAGCTTCTCGGCAAGCGCTACACCGGCGTCGAGAATCTGGAAGTGGTCACCGGCAAGCCGCTGTTCGGCATCGACGTGAAGCTGCCCGGCATGCTGTACGCGGCCTACGAAAAGTGCCCCGCCACCGGCGGCAAGGTGGTCTCCGCCAACCTCGACTACATCAAGACCCTGCCCGGCGTGAAAGACGCCTTCATCATCGAAGGCAACGGTGTGGTCAGCGAAGTGATGCCCGGCGTGGCCATCGTCGCCGATTCCACCTGGGCCGCGTTCCGCGCCAAGGCCGCCTTGCAGATCAAGTGGGACGAGAGCAAGGCGTCCAAGGATAGCTGGACCAAGCTCTCGGCCCAGGCCCATTCAATCGCGTCCAAGCGCGGCGACACCGTCATCGCGCAAAAAGGCGACGTTGAAGGGACCTTCAAGGGCGCCGCCAAGACGGTCGAAGCGTTCTACAGCTATCCGTTCGTGCCGCACGCCACCCTCGAGCCCCAGAACACCACGGCTTGGTTTAAGGGTGATTCGCTCGAAATGTGGATTCCGAGCCAAACCTCGGACCGCGCCAAGACCACGGTAGCAAAACTGCTGGGCCTCACGGAGGCACAGTGCACACTGCACCAGACCCGCGCCGGCGGCGGCTTCGGCCGCCGACTGGTCAACGACCCGGCCTGCGAAGCCGCGGCCATTGCCCAGCGCGTGCCCAACACGCCCATCAAATTGACCTGGACGCGCGAAGACGACATGCGCCACGACTTCTACCGTGTCGGCGGGTTCCATAATCTGCGCGGCGCCCTCGACGCCAAGGGCAAGCTCATCGGCTGGAGCAACCACTTCATCACGTTCTCCGCCGACGGCAAGACCCCGGTGACGGGCGGCAACTTCCCCGAAACCGAATTTCCTCTGCAGTTGATCGCCAACGCGGAAACTACCCAGACCATGCTGCCCCTCATGACGCCCTGCGGAGCCTGGCGCGCGCCGCGGTCCAACGGCATCGCCTTCGCGGTGCAGTCGTTCATCAATGAACTCGCTGTCGCCGCCGGCCGGGATCACATCGAGTTCTTCCTCGAGATCCTGGGCGAACCGCGCCACATGCCGCCGCAGACCATCGCGGCCTTGAACACGGGGCGCGCTGCCGCCGTGGTCAAGCTGGCGGCCGAGAAAGCCGGCTGGGGCCGTAAGATGGAGCCGGGCCGCGGCCTCGGCTTCGGCTTCCACTTCAGCCACGCCGGTCACATGGCCGAAATCGCCGAAGTCAGCGTGGACGCCAACAACAAGATCACTGTGCACAAGCTGACGGTGGCCGGCGACATCGGGCCCATTGTCAATATGAGCGGCGCCGAGAACCAGTGCGAGGGTGCTGCCGTCGACGGCGTGTCGACCATGATGAACCTTATGGTCAATATCGAGAACGGCCGGGTGGTCGAAGGAAACTTCACCGAATACCCGATCCTGCGCATGAAGGACGCGCCCCAGGTAGACGTGCACTTCATCCAGTCCGACAACGTGCCCACCGGCGTGGGCGAACCCGCCCTGCCGCCAGCTATGCCCGCCATCGCCAACGCCGTGTTCGCCGCCAGCGGGCGCCGGCTGCGGTCCATGCCGCTGCGTCAGGCGGGGTTTACGACTTAAGCCGAACGACAGTCTAAAAGAAAACGGCCGTGGAAAAATCCGCGGCCGTTTTTGTTTGCGTGACGACTAGTGCCGTCCGAAGGTCGCGATATACGGGATCGCCGACATGCTGCGATCACGCCCACCGCGGCGTTCGCGCTCGCGGTTTTCCTCCGCGACTTTAGAGAGGTGCTCCATCTGATGAACCATGGAGTCCAGGGTCGCGGTGTCCGCGCCCGCGGCCGCCGCGCGCATGGCTTTGGCGCGGGCCTTCTGCAGCATTTCGCGGGTCTGCTCGGGGGTGCCTGACGCGGCCGCTGCCACGGCGGTGGAGATCATGACCTTTTCCTCGAGGTCATCGATGGCCGTGCGCTGCTTCTTCTCTTCCGCCTTGGCGGCGAGATCGCGCTTCAGCGTTTCGGCCGTGGTGCGGACCATGCGATCCAGGTCGTCCACTACCCGGCGCATGGCGCTGAGATCGGAAAAATCCGTCATTCTGTCCTCTCCTCAATTCTTGAGGTCTCGAAGCCGGCTTCACCGGCCAACGGCCTGATTATACACTGATGCCATGCGCAGGCGAACCGCCCTTTCTCTCGTGTTTACACTGCCTTACGTGTCCAGAGCCTGGGCGCAGGCCGATCCGTTGGCCGCCGTGCTGGCGCGCGCAGCCGGCCTTGCCCCGTTAAAAGCCGTGCTTGTGGCGCGAAATGGCGAGACCGTCGCAAGCCGCGGCTACCATGGCCACGCGGTGACAGCGCCGACCAATATCAAGTCGGCATCCAAATCCGTCGTCTCGGCGCTGGCCGGCATCGCCATCGAGACAGGCGTGTTCCCGGGCGTGGACCAGACAATCGCGCCGTTGTTCAAGGACGACCTGCCGCCGAAACCCGATCCGCGTTTGGCGCAGATCACCATCGGTCACCTGCTCTCCATGCAAGCCGGTCTCGCGCGCACCTCTGGTGTGAACTACGGCCGTTGGGTCGCCAGCCCCAACTGGGTACGGGCCGCCCTCGCCCAGCCGTTCGAGGAAGAACCGGGCGGCTTCATGCAGTATTCCACCGGTTCCACGCACCTGCTGTCGGCGCTGCTCACGCGCCTGTCGGGCCGCTCGACACTGGCGCTTGCGCGCGAATGGCTCGGCCCCGTCGACGGCTTCGCCATCGTCAGTTGGGACAAGGACCCGCAAGGCATCTATTTCGGCGGCAACCAGATGGCCATGAGCGCCGTCTCGCTGCTGGCCTTCGGCGAGTTGTACCGTAACGCCGGACGCACCCGCGCCGGCAAGCAGATCGTGTCGCCCGCCTGGATCGCCGCCTCCTGGCAGCCGCGGACCAATTCGAAGTTTACCGGCGACGCCTACGGCTACGGCTGGTTTCTGCGCGACATGGGCGGCCACGAGGTGCGCTACGGCTGGGGCTTCGGCGGGCAGATGCTCTATATTGTGCCGTCGCTGGGGCTCACTGTCGCCATGACCTCCGACGACCGCGCCCAGACCGGGCAGACGCAAGGGCGCCACCGCGACGACCTGCACCAGCTTATGACCGAGATCATTGAAATCGAGTCGGCCCGGCGAACCTGAGCCGTGTCAGATCAAGCTCCCAAGGCGCTGCTGTTCTCAGCTGTTTGCGCACTCGCGCCGATGATGCCGTTGGGCGCTGACCTCACGGTACCAGGGGCATTGACCCGATAAATCCGCGCACGGCCTCGAAGGTAGCGCGTGGATGGCGTGCGGTGATCAAGTGTCCGGTGTCGGAAATCACGCCGAACTTGAATCTATCGCTGACGCGTGTCCGCAGAAGGTCACGGTCCGTTTCGGCAATCAAACTTGGTATCGATGAAAGTACGCGGCGCTCGCCGAGCGGCCGGTCCCCGGCAAGCACCAGGGCAGGGATCGCGAGATGCGTGAGCCACGCGGCGTACAGCCGGTCTTGAACAACGTCGGTGTCGGAGCTCACGCCGAAGACTTGAAAGGCGAAATCACGCAGAAATGCGTTATCCGGTTGGAGGCTGAGTTCCTGACGCAATTGGTCGGTCATCGGCCACAGCCCAGCGGTCGAGAAAGGTGGCTCCAAGGCGGCCACCGCAATGAGGTTCGCAGGCGGCGCATTACCAAGGGCGAGCGCAATCAACCCGCCGAGGGATTCGCCCACGACTATCACCGGCCGGGGCGCCAGGTGCTGCCCGACGAGATGGTGGATGGCCACAACAAAAGCAGCAAATGTCGCCTGCAGCGGCGCTTCGCTTCGGCCATGCCCCGGCAAATCCACCAGCCGCACGTCGAACTCCTGGCTCCAGAGTTGGGACCACCGCAGCAGGTGTTTGTGGTTGGCCAGCGCGCCGTGGATCAGAAGGATCAATGGCCGGTCCGGATACTCATCGGCTTGCGGTTGCTTGAGGTACAGCCGCACGTTATCGCAAGGAACCAGGCAGTCGTACTGCACGCGCTAAATCCCATATCGCTCATTTCGATCCGGCAATAGTCGGCCACGCCGGGGTATTTGGCCAAGGGCTATGTCGCTCAAGCCTCCAGCAACGCCGGAGGTGCGGCTATGTTCAGCACGTCGGTTGGTGAGTTTCTCGATCAATGGGTCAACCGGCGGATGGCATTGGCGGTCCATTCCAGGTCTCCTTCGAGGGTCCGTCCGCACCAATTCGTTTCCGGAGCGATGCCCCGGCGGAAGGCGAGAAAGCCGGCGGCGCAGAGGGCGTTGTAGAGGAAGATACGTCGCCGCTCGAGGGTTCGCCCCAGCGCGCGTTCATAGTCCGCAAGCGCGGCTTCGAACAGCGGCTCGCCCGCGATATCCAAGATTGTGTAGCGAAAATCCAAGTGGCGATCGGCCCAGGCGGCATCGTTGTAGTCGAAGATGCCGCGCGGCAGGAGCGTGTCGGGATCATAGGCGCAGTTGTGCAGCCCGAGATCGCCGTGGACCAGCACGCGATCGTGGTCCTCGACGCTTAGCGCCTCGTATTCGTCGAATAACGCGCCAATGCGCCCAACCATGGCCTTGTCCCCGGTGACGTCGGGCAACCGCTCCATCACCCATGCGCGTGGCGGGGGCCAGTTCGGTGTATCCGGCAAGGTGACGGCGAGATCGGCGCGGGCAATGCGCATGTGCTGTTCGATCAGCACGGCTGCCGTGAATTCGCCGATGCGCCGCGCGTACTGCTTGTCCTGCCTCACCTGCCCCAGGATCCGCCAGGGATCCACGAGGCCGGGCACGACGTCGCGCACCTCCCAGCCGTCGCCTTCGAGGGCAACCTTGGGAACGCGGAAGGTGCAGACGCGGGCGATGGCCTTCAGGGTTTGACGTTCGTTGAGAAGGCGCGTGCGTCCGACAGCGGACATGGCGAACCATGCGACGCGATCTTGGGGCAGGTGCGCCAGCCAGCGTTCGTCGCGTTTTTCCAGCGTGATCCGGCCCGCCGGAATCGCCAAGCCCGCCGCGGCGAGAAGCTGCCCCGCCTCGTCTTCCGTCAGCGCCGGAAAGTAGGTGTCAGAGTCGTTCAACCCCGCCTTCTGACCCGGTTTCCGCCTACGGCTCCAACGACGCCAAGTACGCCGCGATGTTCAGTACGTCGTCGTTGGTGAGTTTTTCGATCACCGGCGCCATCAGGGGCATCCACGCGCCGATGCGGTTGCCGTGCTGCATGTCGTAGATCTGGCGCGCCACATAGCTTGGCGAGCGGTTGGCCAGCCGCGGGATAGGACCTAAGCCGCGCAGGTCAACGCCGTGGCAGATGGTGCAGGCGGTGGTCTTGCCGCCGCCGGTGGTCACCAGCGCTTTACCCTTGGCGATGCTGCCGCGCGGCACATAGGCGATGAACCCGGTGTGGGCGTTGCGAAGCTCAAAACCCTCGGTGCTTACGGGCGTTTCGATGATGCGGTTGCCCAAGGGCTCCGTCCCGGCCTTGTCGCCCTCAAGCACGAAGAACACGCCGCCGGCGGTGCGGGTCTTGGGCACGGTCGCGGTTTCCTGCACCTTGATCCACTGGGTCGACGGCATGGACGAGAAGTAGAGCGCGCTCTCGTGCATCTCGGCGTCGGTCATGGACTTGGTGAAGTCCTCCATCAGTCCGGTGTTGGTCTTTCGCAGGTCCGAGGTCTTGCGGTGGCCGGCTTTGAAGTCCTGGAGTTGGCGGATGATGTAGTCGTAGGGCAGGCCGCTGACGGCGGCGTTCTCGGGACGGCCCTTGCCGGTGTGCATGTGGCAGAGCGCACAGGCGTAAATTGTCGGACTCGCTGACTCGCGCCCAACGGCGACGATCTTCGGCATTGAAGGATGCTCATCCGGGAACCAGTCCGCCGGTGCGTACCTGTGATTCACCTCGGTGCGCGAGAAGGAGAATTTGGAGCCTTCGATCGTCAGTTTCGGCTCGTCCGGTTTGGGCACGGCCTGGGGGGCGACCGGCGGCGGGGGCGGAATGGTGGCCGGCATCGGCGTCGTGAAGCCCCAGGCCCAGGGCGGCGGACCGTCCTCAGCCGCGACAGCCGTCCCCACAGCCAGGCCGCAGGCGAGCGCGCAGCCCAATAGAGCGAAGTTTTTCATGAGCCCCTCCCCAGAGATGTTCGGCGGGAATCTAGCACTCCCGGGAATATTAGCCCAGCATCGCGGGTAGCGGCCGCGCGCAGGGCTACCCGCAGTAGTATGTTGCGGGACAAATCCTCGCGGCGAACGTTGTATTCGCAACAGGCAGCGCGGATAATTGCCGAATTCTCCCAGATCCTTGAAAGCCTCCATGAACGACGGCGCCGCCCGCGCACGACACTCACGTTTCGACACCAATGACGATGCCCGCTACCGCCTGCTGGTGGAAGCGATCACCGACTATGCGATCTATATGCTCGACGAGGACGGCTATGTCTCGAGCTGGAATCCGGGCGCCCGCCGTTTCAAAGGCTACGAGGCCGCCGAGATCATCGGCCACCATTTCTCGAACTTTTATACGCCAGAGGACCGCGAGAAGGGCTTGCCGGCCCGGGCGCTTGCCACCGCCGCGCGCGAAGGCCGCTTCGAGGGCGAGGGCTGGCGTCTGCGCAAGGACGGCTCGCGCTTCTGGGTGCATGTGGTCATCGACCCGATTCGCGATCCCTCCGGAGCGCTCGTGGGCTTCGCCAAGATCACGCGCGATCTGACAGAGCGCAAAGCCACCGAAGACGCGCTTGCCGTCAGCGAACAGCAGTTCCGTATGCTGGTGCAGGGCGTGTCCGATTACGCCATCTACATGCTCAGCCCCGAAGGCCGCGTCAGTAACTGGAACGCGGGCGCGGAGCGCATCAAGGGCTACACACCTGATGAAATAGTCGGCCGTCACTTCTCGGAATTCTATACCCCGGAAGACCGGGCCACCGGCGAACCCGCCAAGGGATTGAAGCAGGCCGAGACCGAAGGCAGGTTCGAAAAGGAAGGCTGGCGTCTGCGCAAGGACGGTACACGCTTTTGGGCCAGCGTCGTGATTGACGCCATCCGCGCCCCGGACGGGCGGCTAATCGGCTTCGCCAAGATCACCCGCGACATCACCGAACGCCGTGACACCCAGATCGCCCTTGAACGCGCCCGCGAGGCCTTGTTCCACGCCCAAAAGATGGAGGCGGTCGGCCAACTCACCGGCGGCGTCGCCCATGATTTCAACAACCTGCTGATGGCGGTGCTGGGCAGCCTGGAACTGCTCCGCAAGCGCCTGCCTGCCGACGACAGGATTCACATGCTGCTGAACAACGCCTTCGACGGCGCCAAGCGCGGCGTCGCGCTGACCCAACGCATGCTGGCCTTTGCCCGGCGCCAGGACCTGAGCCTGACCGCAGCCAATTTACGGGCCCTGGTCGAGGACATGGGCGACCTGCTCGCGCGCTCGCTCGGCCCCACCATCACCCTCCAGAACGCGATTCCGCGTGGCTTGCCGCCGGTCAAGGTCGACGTAAATCAGTTGGAGAACGCGATCATCAATCTCGCCGTCAACGCCCGCGACGCCATGCCGGGCGGCGGCACCATCCTGCTGACCGCGCGCACCGCCGAGATCACCGAAACCTCGCCCGGCAAGCTGATCCCAGGCGCGTACATCCGTCTGGCGCTCAGCGATACCGGCGAAGGCATGGACCCGGCCACATTGGCGCGCGCCATGGAGCCGTTTTTCACGACCAAAGGCGTCGGCAAAGGTACCGGCCTCGGCCTCTCCATGATCCACGGCATGGCCGAGCAGCTCGGCGGACGGCTCGCGCTGTCGAGCGAAAAAGGCAAAGGCACCACCGCCGAACTGTGGCTGCCTGCAGCCGACGCTGCGCTGCGCGCCATCAAGCCCGCACAAGCGGCCACACAGACTACAGATGCGGGGGATGCGTTGACCATTCTGGTGGTCGACGACGACCGCCTCGTCCTGTTCAACACCTGCGCCATGCTCGAGGAGCTGGGCCACACCGTGTCCCAGGCGTCGTCGGGTAAAGAAGCCCTGGCTTACCTGCGCGGCGGCGGGGCCGCCGACTTGATCGTCACCGATCACGCCATGCCCCAGATGACCGGAGCGGAACTCGCCGAAATCGTTAAAACCGAGCGGCCGGGCCTTCCCATCCTGATGGTCTCCGGTTATGCCGAGCTTCCGGCCGGAGCTGCCTCCGCCCTGCCGCGGCTGACCAAGCCGTTTTCGATCGATGATTTGGCAGGAGCAGTGGCCCGTCAGGGAATAAAATCAGCCCCTTAGGGCAATTGTTTGGTCGCATTTTCTGTCGCGCGCCAAGACGCGCGCAGTCCCAAAGAGGCCGGCTCCGCCGGCACGAACCGCTCAGGCGTCGCGGGAAAATGCTTCGATTCCCCCCGGGTTGAAAAATCGGCCGAAATACCTTAATAACGTAATGTCGGCTTGCTATGGGTTGACCTCGTTTCGCTCCCTATTCGAGAGCCTACTCGGTCCCGCCCGTTTTGAAGTTAGGCTAGGCCCCGCATGTCGCGCGGGCCTTAATCTCGATTGGAGTGATACGCAATGGCTACCGGTACCGTTAAGTGGTTCAACGCCCAGAAGGGCTTCGGCTTCATCCAGCCCGATGATGGCTCGAAGGACGTTTTCGTGCACATCTCGGCCGTCGAACGCGCTGGCATTGCCCGCCTCGACGAAGGCCAGAAAGTCAGCTTCGACGTCCTTCAGGAACGCGGCAAGGCTGCCGCCGGTAACCTGAAGGTCGTCTAAGACCAATAGAGGAGGGCGGCGCGGCCTCGCGCCGCCCTTTTTCTTTCTCCCGGGACCGCTCCCGCTGCGGCCCGGTTTTGCTTTCGTTCGCTCCCTGCGATACCGGAGGCAACATGCGCAATCATGCATTCAAGATCGGCCAGGTCGTCCAGATCCTGCCGCAGCTCATGCCCCGCGGCGTGCGCGTCACCCGCAAGGGCCCCGACGAGGATCGCTTCGAAGTGGTCCGCCTGATGCCCGACAGCGGCTCCAATATCCAATACCGCATCAAGAATACCGCCACCGGCCAGGAACGCCTGGTCACCGAAACCGACATCATGTTCGTAGAGCAGTAGTTTCGGAGCGGTTTGACCGCGCCTGGTCCCCCACCCGCCAGGTATCAGCTCGCAAAATCAATCGAGATCTGGTTGCGGTCGTGGCGGACGATGATGTTCACCACGGCGCCGGGCTTCACCATGACCGGAGCCGGAAATCGGTAGACGATATGCACCCATGTGGCGCCGCTCGCATCGGGTGACGGTCTATTCTCGTATGTGGTTTCCGCATCCAGGTCGAGCTTCAGCCACTGGGCGACGCCGACGCAGGCCCCGGCGGCGGTGGCGGTGATGGACACCGGCACGGCCGACACGGGGAACGCACCCGACATGAGGTCGAAGCCGATCAGGTCAACGTCATCCGACAGAACCTCATGCGGTTCGTGGTCGAGGCATAGGCCCACCTTCGCCGGCGCGAAAGCCGCGAACGGCGTGAGATCGAACCCCGCCGCGCGCTCGACGTAGAGTTTATCCCGCAACGACCGTCCGCCGATGAGATAGCCGCGCGCCGTCGCCGCCCGTGGGATCACCGTGCCGCCGGGGGCCAGCAGGTCGGCCACCGCATGTTCCATGGTCGGCAGAACGCCTTCGCCCATGAGGCCGCTGGAAAATGTCTCGGTGACGATCACATCCGCCCGCGCCGTCAGGTCTTTATCAGGCCCCACTTCGAGCATGTGCGACGACTTGCCGAGCACCTTCACTTTGTCCGCAAGTCCGTTGCGGGCGACGATCTGCTCAGCATGGTCGGCGACAAGATCGACCATCTCACAGGTCACTACTTCGGCCGCACCTGCCCGCGCCGACATCATGGCCAGCAGGCCGGCGCCGGTGCCGATATCGAGGACGCGCTTGCCTTTAACGGCACGGCGCAAGGCCTGGTCGTAGGCCGCATTGCGCGGCGCGTCGTTCATCATGGCGAAGTGCCACGACGGCACCACATCACCGTAGGCGGCGCGCAGGTTCTCTTGCGCCACCGCATAGTCGGGCTGCAGTTTGATTGCCCGGCGGAACGCCGCCACCGCATCGCGGGTACGTCCGGCCTCCTTGTAGAGCGAGCCCAGATTATTCAAGGCCTCGGGATAATCGGGCCGGGCGGTCAGAGCCTTGATAAAGGCGTCGGCGGCGGCGCTGGCCTGGCCCAAAGCGTGGAGCGTCACCCCGAAGTTGTTGTGCATCTCGGGTGTGGCGTCGGGGCTCTCGCTGGCGCGCCCCAAGTGGGTGCGGGCTTTTCCCATCTGACCGTGCTGCGCGAAAATCATGCCGAGCAGATGATTGGCCTCGGCATGGTCGGAGGTCAGCGCCAGCACCGCCTGATAGAGCTGTGCTGCCGCGCCAACGCGCCCGGCGCTGTGATGCTCTACAGCCTGATTGAATATCTCTTCCGTCATGCGGTGGATCGCGTCTGACTAAGCCCACACCGCGCGAATGAGCGGTTGAGGGGGGATATCTTCATCGGCGCCCGCGTCCCGATGATGGTGGCCGCGGGGCGGCTGCTGTCCCCGCGGATTGCGGTCTTTCTCACGGGCGTCCTTTTGCGGCGGGCGCTGAATGGCGAGTGCGCGCGGGGGAGGTGGCTGCAGCCCCGCGAGCGCGGTTTGTTTCGCAAGCTGAACGTGAACCATTTCATTGAATCCGCCAATGGGGTTCCGCGTGCCCTCCTCGCGGCTCACCGGCGGTCCGCTCAGGATCTGGTGCCATAAGGCGGGGCTTGGGAATTGAACCATCATGCCCATGGGTTATTCCTCCGCTGCGATCTTGAGGGCTGAGGCGCACTTCAGGCGCTGCGCGCCCAGGAACCTGACCGGCCGAATCTTCCGCCGAGGCTGCACCCGCAGGCAATTTTTTCCCGGCGCGGGCGCCCCTCCGGAGGCGGCCGCCGCAGGGCGGGCGCCGGCCAGGGACTGGCGGGGCAGCAGGTATAAAATCTGCTGCGGCGATAATAAGTTACCTACGGATTGCAGGCTCATGGATCCTCTCCCGAAGCGGCGGGAGGACCACCTTCATGGTGGCAGAACTCCCGGCTGGGCATCGCGATGTCTGCTCTTAGAGGAGCAAAATCGGGGCCAAGCCGGCTGTGAAGCTTAGACGAGGTTGAGGGCGGCCAGCGTGATGGCGCTTAGCATGCACAAAAAGCCGACCGCGGCGATCAACCAACCCAGGCCCATCAGCGGGTCGGCATCAGTGTCGGTGGGCGCTTCATCAGTCCGGGATCGCCCAGTCCCGGGGTACATCACAATGTTACTCATGCATCCGCCTTCCACACCCCTATCAGACGGCGGCAGGTCGCGCTTTCCTGCGCTGAGATTGGGGCGCTATTCTCGCAGCCCCACCGCAGGAGCTGCGCCATGCATATTCAGCCCGTCACCGCCGAACGCCGCGCGTTCCTGATGGCCTCCGCCGCCGGCATGGCGATGCTGCCCCTGAGCCCGCGCGCAGCCGAAGGACCCGGCGCCACCGCCCGGGCCTCTGCGCCTCTCAACATTCTGATTCTCGGCGGCACCGGCTTCACCGGACCCGACCAGGTGCGTTACGCCCTGGAGCGCGGCCACATGGTCACACTGCTCAACCGCAACAACCGCCCCGGCATGTTCGAAGGCCGGGTGACGCAGCTGGTGGGCGATTTGAACGGCGACGTCAGCGCGCTCAAGGGAAAACGCTTCGACGTGGTGATCGACAACCCCGCCACCTTCCCGGCGTGGGTGCGTAATGTCGCGCAGCATCTCGCGGGCAACACCAAGCACTACATCTACATCTCGACCATCTCCACCTATCTGAAAAACGCCGAGCCCGGCGCCGACGAAACCGCCGCCACCATTCCCCTGCCCGATGGCCTCGATCCCTACACTCTGGCTCCTGAAGATGCCGGCCGCCACTACGGCGCGCTCAAGGCGTTCTCCGAGCGGGAGGTCGAAAAGCATTATCCCGGCATCAACACCGTCATCCGTCCGGGGCTGATCGTCGGACCCTTGGATCAAACCGACCGCTTCACCTATTGGCCGGTGCGCATTGCCAAAGGCGGGCGCGTCATGGCGCCCGGCGCGCCCAGTGATCCCACCCAATACATCGATGCCCGCGACATCGCCGAATGGACGATCCGCATGGCCGAGCAGCGCGCCTTCGGGACCTACAATGCCGTGGGTCCCGACAAGCCGCTGACCATGGGCGAGCTGCTCGCCGGCATCAAAGCCGGCGTCGGCGGCAACGCCGAATTCGTCTGGGTGCCGGTGGATGTCCTCGATCAACACAAGGTCAGCGCCTGGGTGAATATGCCGGTGTGGGTCCCGCCCCGCGGCGAGGCGGCGGGTTTCATGCGCCGGAGCAACGCCCGCGCGCTGGCGAAGGGCTTGACCTTCCGCCCCCTGCCGCTCACCGCTGCCGACACATTGGCGTGGCACAAAACCAGGCCGCTGGAAGACCAGCAGCGCCAGGAAGCAGGTGCGCGCGCCGGCCTTGCCCCCGCCCGCGAGGCGGAAGTTCTGGCCGCCTGGGACGCCGACCCGAAAAAGATGCGCTCCTAAAGCCATGGCGCTTCCCCCCGCCATTCCCATGAACACAGCCTCCGGAAAATACCTGGTGTTTTCGGGCGGCGATCTCATCAACGAAACCTTGGGCCGCACCGGCGCCTGGGAGCCATGGATCGTGGACATTGCCCACGGACTCCTCACCCAATTGGACCCGCGGCCGGGTGTCATTGTCGATGTCGGCGCCAATATGGGCGCCATCGCCATCGCCCTGGCGCGGCGGTTGCCTCCCGCATTCATCTTTCACTGCTTCGAGATCCAGCGGATCATCTACTACCAACTCTGCGGCAATGTGGTGATCAACGGACTGGAGAATGTCCACGCCCACCACCTGGGCCTCGGCGCCGCCGAGGAGATCATCGCCATCCCGCGACCGGACTACGCCACCGACGCCAACACCGGCGCGGTCTCGGCAAGCGCGGTTGTGCGCGGCTTGCGCCGGGGGGTCACCACCGACGCGCCGGACGCAGCCACGGAACCCGCGCATTTCCGTCGACTGGATTCATTCGGCTTCACGGATCTGCGCCTGATTAAGGCCGACGTCGAGGGCATGGAGTTGGATGTGCTCAAGGGGGGTGCTGAAACTCTGGCACGCAGCGACTATCCGCCTC
>CANISR010000030.1 GCA_947470105.1 Fidelibacterota bacterium
GCGGGCGATGATGGTCCACACGCCGTTCGCCTTGGCGGTGGCAGCGGCAACCAGCGGCTTGAAGGTGGCCGCGCACTCACCATCGCAGTTCGACTTACCCGGTGCGTCCTTGGCGTAGGTATAGAGCGTCATGCCCTTGGCGTCGGCATACGCGACCTGTTCGCGGGCCAGGAAGGCCGCGGTCTGCTTGCCAAGGTCGAAGCCCTGGGCCTTGCCCAGCGGCTGGATGGTGATGCCTTCCGGCGTCACCGATGAATCGGCGGCCGCGGCTTTCGGCGCGCTGGCGGCAAAAGCACCGTGAGCGCCGAAGGCGATGAGCGACAGGCCGGCGAGGAGGATTTTTGTGCGGGTCATATGCGATTTCCTCTTATGCCAGGATTTCTGTGACGGTCTTGGAGGTCTCATTGGAGAGTCCACCCCAGGTCTTGATCGGCACGCCAAAGGCCTGCTGCATGGTCAGGCCGACACGGGTGGCCGGATCGCCGGGCAGCGACACATGCATTCCGGTCTTGAGGCGTCCGCCGGCGCGGCCCGCGATCATGATGGGCAGCGCGTCCATGGTGTGGGTGCGGGCGTAAGAGTGATCGGTCTGCCAGAGGATGGCCATACGGTCGAGCACGGTGCCCGAACCTTCTTTGACGCCGTCGAGTTCACGCAGGAATTCGACGAAGCGGGCGTTGGCCCAATTGATGAACCAGGTGACTTCCGGCTGGTAGCCCATCTTGTCGTCCACAGGCTCTTCGTGCGTCAGGCTGTGCCAGGTCTGCTGACTGCCGACGCTGTGCAGGCCGTTGGACCCCAGCGTCACGTTCACCACGCGCGTCTGGCCACAGGCCAGGGCATGGGCCATGAGGCGGCCGAAGATCTTGGCGTTCTTTTCGGCGTCCGGAACATCGGGGCCGTCCTTGGTGGCTGCGACCGTGCCCGGCACGGTGCAGGCCGGCAGAGGATCGGGCTTCTGCATTTCGAGCGCCAACTGATTCTCGAGCTGACGCACCGAGCTGAAGTATTCTTCAAGGCGCGCCTTATCCGCGGCGCCGACCAGTTTCATCAGATCGCGGCGCTCTTCCTTCACCGCCGACAGCACGCTGTCGCGGGCCATGGTCATGGCATCGGGCGTGAATTCCGCCGCGTTGGGATCCTTGAACTCCGGTCCGAAGATGCGCGTGTACAACGCCGCCGGTGACGGCTCGGACGGATTGGTGGCCGAGCCCGCGCGCTTGCTGAAGCTCTGGCGGCCGCCGCCTATGGCGACTTCGATGGAGCGGAAGCGCGTGCGGGTGCCGATGACGTCGGCAATCTGGCTGTCGAGGCTGGCGCCGGTGCTGACGCCGGTGGGGATGGCGCCTTGCGAGGCGATCTGCCAACCGGTGGTGTGAGTTTCCAGGGGGCGGCCGTCGAGGAAGTATTTGGTGCCGGAAATAATATTCATGCGGTCACGGAACGGGTCGAACACCTGAAGCTCGACGTTGTTCTTGTAGCCGGGGCCCACGGTCGAAGGGATCCAGCGGCCGGGGTTGAAACCCAGGCCCTGGTACCACGTCCCGAAGCATACCGGCAGCGCCGCACCCGTGGCGGCCAGCGCCGTGCCGTTGCTGTTAAGGAAGCAATCCAGGAATGGCACGCCCACCGTGATGGCGGCGCCATAAGCGGACCCGCGCAGGATATTGCGGCGGCTGGCGAGCTTATTCATGACCAGGTTGTTCATTACCGGGCCTCCCGTTGAGGTGCGGCCTCTGTAGCAGCGGCCTTGGTTTCTGACTGTACGACGGCGAAGAAATTGTCGCTCATGGCGATCTCGCGCATGAGGGCCGGCAGTTGGTAGTTGCTGGCGGAGAAGCGTTGCTTCAGGTCATCAAGCCAGGCGGCTTCCTGGACCGGGCGGCCGATGGCGTAGGCAGACAAACGGTTAACCAGACAGGAGGTGGTGGCCGGATTGTCGTGCACGACTTTGCCCAGCTCGGCGGCATTGGTGAAGTTCACACCGTCGAGCATGCCCGAGGTATCGATCTTGGCGCCCTGTTCGGTGGTGCGGTAAGCGCCCGCGCCGTCGAAGTTCTCCAGCGCCAAGCCAATGGGATCGATGATCTTGTGGCAACCCGCGCAAACCGGGTTGTTGGCATGAGCTGCCAGCCGGTCGCGGGCGGTCTTGTAGAGCGGATTGTTGGTGTCCTGGACGATGTCGAACTTCACCGCGGCCGGAGGCGCGGGCACTTTCTGGCACAGCAGCACTTCGCGCAGCGCTTTGCCGCGCAAGGTGGGCGAGCCCCGGCCCGGCGGCGAATGCAGGGCGGTGAAGGCCACCTGGGTCAGGATGCCGCCGCGCGGATCGGTGGCGGCGAATTCATACGGCTGCCAGGTGTCGGGCGCACCGTTGGGAAGGGTATCCACCACAGGGATGCGGTAGATGGCGCCCAGCTCCTGGGTGATGAAGGTCTTCTTGGTGGTGAAGATGTCGCGATAGTCGCCTTTGTTCTTCAACAGAAGGTCGACGATAGTCTTCAGGGTTTGTTCCTGGGCGTCGGCCGCAGCCTGGGCGCTGAACTTCGGGAACAGGGTCGTGTCCTTGGTCAGGGTCTCGAACTGATCGAAGCCGAAGTTGTCGATGAAGAAGGCGCGCACGCCTTCTTCCAGGCGTTGGCTTGCAATCATCCGCTCCACCTGTTCGGCGACGCCTTTGCGGGTGTTGAGTTTGCCGCTGTCGGCCGCGTCCAACAGAATCTGGTCGGGACCGGAATTCCACAGGAAGAAGCTGAGCTGCGAGGCCTTGGAATAGGCGTCCAGGCGCCAGCCGCCCGCATGATCGGGGTCGGGTTCAGACATTTCCGTGCGGAACAGGAACTTGGGCGAGGACAGCATGGCCGCGAGGCTGAGTTGCAGTCCGGCGTAGAAGCTCTTGGTCTTGACCGCGCCGACATTGGCGGCGGTCACATATGCCTGCAATTCGGTCTGGCTGAGGGGGCGGCGGTAGAGGATGCGGCCCACGCGCGCCATCACCTGGCCGGCGCAGACATCGTCGGGCGCCGCGGCATTGGCGGGCTTGCAGCGCAACATCATATCGCGGCGCTTCTCGTCAACCACCTGGCCGGCGATGCGTCGCGACATGGTGTCATACTGTTCGATACCGGCCGCGGTGATGCTGACGTCGCCTGATCCGACGGCGAGCAATCCGCCGACCCGCAAGTCGGGCTCGAAGCGGCCGCCCAGCTCGATGGTCGGGCCGAACACGTCGTGGATCACATTCTGGTACTGCTCGCCGGACAGGCGGCGCATGACCAACTGACGCGGTGCGTAGACAGCGTCTTTCTGGACGGCGGCGGTTTTCGCCGCCGGAGCTGAAACCGTTTGCTTCGACGTATCGGCGCTGCAGGCCGCCAAACCGCCAAGGGCGATCAACAGTGCGGTGGTACGGAACAACAAGGAACGCATTTACAAAAACCTTATCTAGCGCCGGCGTCGCCGGCGACCTTTGGCGTCATGGGCTGCGCGGCGAAGGCCTGCACCCCCTCCATGTAATACGTCGCAGAGATGGTGGTGTTCTGGCCGGTCTTGGGATCCGGGTCCGCGTCGGCGTGCTTGCGCATCAGCCAGTAGAGGCCGGGCACATCGCCCGTGACGCATTGTTCAATGCCGATTCCGCCGCTGCCGAAGCTGAAGTACAGATCGCTCCAGGGCTGATAGCCCCCGAGGAAGGCGTCCAAGGTGCCGTCGTCTTTCAGCTTCATGCGCAGATGGGCCTTGGAGAGCTTCACTTCCGGCGCCACCAGCGGATTTTGCAGCATGCGAAAGTCTGTGTGATCGGTGATCGTGACCATGCCGCCCTTGATCTCGCCACGATAGGAATTGTGCGAGCGCGGATCGCTGTCGATGCGGTAGGTTGCGTCGGCGCGCGGGCTACCGTCCACATTGGACTTCAGATGTTCCAGGGCACGGTCGAAGGTGACGGTGACCGGACCATCCTTGGACAGGTCGGCGCCGTCGACAGTGATGAGCCACGCCGGTTGTGAATCCTTCAACTGGCCCCAGGCCCAGGCCCAATAGGTGGGACGGCCCGAAAGCGAACCGCGCATGCTGATGTAGCAGCCAAGGGCGCGGTAGAGCTCGTTGTTAACGCCCTTCTCATGGGTCTGCGGATCTTCGAAACCGTTCCGGGTGGCTTCACCGCGGCCATCAAGGTTGAATCCGAAGGCCTGCTTACCGGTGATCGCCTTCCACTGCGGATCCTTTGTGGTGGCGGGGTAAATGTAGGGGCTCACCGGCTTGCCATCCATGCGACCGCGATTGCGCAGGGCGTCGAACATCTCGCCGCCGTCGCCGTTCTGCGACTTCTTGACCATCTCCTCGATCTGCTTCGAGTTGTAGCCGAGGTCGGCAAGGCTCTTGAGGTACTGGAGCTGTACGCCGGGGTTGGGACCCCCCGGGCAATCCTTTTCGTCGGAGTTGGTGGCCAGGCCGAACCAGCTCACCACGTAGCTGCGGGTTTCCGCCGCCGCCGGCGCCGACAAACTCACGGTCAGGGCCGCGGCACCCAGTACAGCGGATATATAAGTACGCATGCCCGACGGTTCTCCATTCCTGCAAATCGGTTTCCAGACTAGAAAGATTATACCTTTCTATGATGTGGGTGGAGTCTCAATAGGTTGTGACCTAGCTCCGCCCAGGACCCCAGCTCCGGATCGATATATGGTGCGAGTCTGGGTTGCACCACTAAGCCCTTCAGAGGCAAAGACAAAACTGCCTCACCTCGCAAGGCCGAGCGAAGCATAAAGCGGGCCGGCGTTCCCCTTGTGGAAAATACTTAGGCCAACTGATCCTTGGGCAACTCGGCCACGGGCTCTTTACCCGAAAGCACTGCCTTCAGCTTGGCCCGGTCCAGTTCCCCTTCCCAGCGGGCGACGACGATAGTGGCGACGCCGTTGCCGATGAAATTGGTCAGGGTGCGGATGATCGACATGAAGCGGTCGATGCCCAGCAACAGCCCCAACGATTCGATGGGAACTTGCGGAAACAGCGTCAGGGTCGCCGCCAGCACCACGAAGCCCGCGCCGGTCACGCCCGCAGCCCCCTTCGACGTCAACATGGTGACGACGATGATGGTCATCTCCTCCCCGAACGAGAGGTCGATGCCCGTGACCTGGGCCAGGAACAGGATGGACAGCGTCATATAGATATTGGTGCCGTCGAGGTTGAAGCTGTAGCCGGTGGGCACCACAAGACCCACGGTGGCTTCGGAAACGCCCGCGCGCTCCAATTTGCGCATCAGGCTCGGCAGCACCGTTTCGGACGACGCGGTGGCAAAGGCGATCACCAGTTCCTCGCGCATATATTTGAGGTACTGGAGCAGCGAGAATCCCGCCAAGCGAGCCAGGGTCCCCAGAATCACAAAGACGAAGAAACTCGCGGTCAGGAAGAACACGCCGATCAGATATCCGAGGCTGACCAGCGACGCGGTGCCGAAGTTTCCGACCGTAAAGGCGATGGCCCCGAAGGCGCCGATGGGCGCCACATAAACGATAAAGCCGACGATCTTGAAGAAGATCTGACCCACATCGTCGATGCCCTTGGAGATCTTGTGACCGAGGTCGCCCATCTTGGCGAGCGCGGTGCCGGTGAGGATCGAGATCAGCAGCATCTGCAGCAGGTCGCCGCTGGCAAACGCGTCAAAGAAGCTGGTGGGGATAATCGCCATCAGGTGGCCGATGACGCCGGTGTCCTCCGCCGCGCGCTTGACGAAGCCCTGAACCGCATTGGCATTGGCGGGCAATGCGCTGGAAAAGTTTTCGCCCGGATTGGTCAGGTGCGCCGCACCCAGGCCAAGCACAAGGGCGAAGGTCGAGACCACTTCGAAGTAGACCAGGGCCTTTAGTCCGATGCGCCCCACCCGGCGCATGTCGCGCATGGAGCCGATGCCGTGGACGATCGTGCAGAAGATGATCGGCGCGATCATCATCCGGATCAGGGCAATGAATCCATCACCGAGCGGCTTCATCGCCTTCCCGGCGTTGGGCCAGAAATTGCCGAGCAACACGCCGACCACGATGGCGACGAAAATCTGGAACCAGAGCCGTTTCCACAGCGCCGGTTTCTTGGCCGCGATCTTTTGCGTGCTCATACTCGTCCCCTATCCTCCGCAGCGCCCGCGCACAGCCGGCGCCGCCCCCCGAAAAATCCCCGCCACTTACTTGCGCGGACGGAATACCAATAATTGTTCGCTACGGCTTGCCGGGTAGATCGAGCCGTCGGCGCCGACCCCGAGTTCGTGCGAGCGCCCCTCGATCCGTCCCAGCATCTTGCCGGTGGCATTGTCGAACTTAATCACGTTGAACTCGTCGTCCAGCGATACGCCTTTGGGATGAACGCTGGCCCAGAGCTGACCGCCGGCATCGAAAGTCACGTTGTAGAACTGGCCGCCGTACTTGCGTTGGCCCAGGAACTTCCCACTGAGGTCGAACCACTGGATACGCCCATTTTCGCGGTCGGCGACATAGAGGTTGCCGTCGGGACCCACCGCGATGCCGTGAACCAGGTTGAACTCGCCGGGCCCCGTGCCGCGCTTGCCCCACTCGGTGACTTTCTTGCCTGACCCGTCGTATTCGATCACCCGACCGTTGCAGTAGCCGTCGGCCACGAACACATGGCCGTCACCACGGGGTGAAAAGGCGACATCGGTGATGCCGCAGAATTCGCGCTTGGGGTCGGGCACGCCGCCGACGTCGATCTCCAGGATTTTTTTGCCGTCAGGCGTGTATTTGAAGACTTTGGACAGGTTGGCGTCGAGGGTCCAAACTTTGCCGGCGGAATCAATGCGGATGCCGTGGGGAATTTTGTACATCCCCTTGCCCCATGACCGCAGCACCTTGCCGGTCGCGTCGAGCACCACCACCGGGTCGGCGTCCGGCGCAGTCGGGCGATGAATGACATAGATATTGCCGCGGGCATCGGCGGTGACCATCGAAATGCCCTCGAGCTTCACCGCGGGATGTAGCTCCACCCGGTCCATCTGTAGAACCGGCGTCGCCTTGGTCAGAGCCCGCAGGGCATCTGAATCGGCCTGCTGCTCCGGCGTGAGGCGCGGCGCATCCGCGGCTATTGCCGGTGTGGCAGACAGAACCGCTGCGACGAAAATTGCTGAGATAGTCCGCATGAAGCCTCCCGAAACCGTGCCCGAGATCCCGGAGAGGTCCTGCTGCCGCGCCCGACAACCCGACGTGGAGGACGGCCCACGCACCCCACGCGATCTAATGATTCGAGTCATGACAGAATCATTTTGGGCTTACAAGGTTGGGGCAGAACGCCACAGCGCGCGTAAGACACGATTGCGGAAGGGCTTTAGACGCTCGGCCCCGGATTTTCCGTGTCGCACTCACGCCGAATTTATCCCTTTGTCCGCTGCCGCGTTACAATCGCTCGATTTTAAGGTTTAGGGCAATATTTTCGCAGGCAGTGTGATAAATCAGGGTTTCGCAGACCGCACGATCAGAACGCCTGCATGAACTAACCTGACGTGATGCCAAATCAACATTTATCTTTCCCCAGACTGTCGCACGGCTGTGGGGCATTTGAGAATCGCCCCAAAGTACCCTGGCCTACAGGGTTGCAAGCTTCGCCCGCCGGCGCCTAAGATTTTTTGCTTCCAGAAAAATGCGGTCCCATCAGAGACGCTAACTATCTGATTCACCTTCATTTTATTGGAACAGGGAGGCTGGCGTCCGTCCGCTGTGGGGGAGGCGCCCGTCAGTTCATTTTGGGGAGATATTTGATGACCAATTCGTCCGTGACGTCGCGTGGGCAAACGCCTGCGCTCGCTAAATTCCGCCGGCTGTCGATGAAGGATCTGCTGCGCGGTGGCACCGTCCTGAGCGTAGCGCTGCTGCCTTTTGGCGCGCGCGCGCAGACGCCGGCACAGGCCGCACAGGCGCCCGTCATTGAAGAAGTCGTCATCACCGGGTCGCGCGTCGTCCGCGACGGTTATGAAGCGCCGACGCCCGTCACCGTCATGAACGCCGAGCAGCTCCAGGTCAACGCCACCGCCAATGTCGCCGACTACATGAATACGATGCCGGCGTTTTCCGGCAGCGCGAGCCCCTCGACCTCGCAGCCTTCCGTGAGCGGCGGCACCGCCGGGGTCAACGCGCTCAACCTGCGCAACCTCGGCGCCAACCGCACACTGATCTTGTTCGATGGCCAGCGCTCGGTTTCGTCGCTGGCGACTGGGGTGGTCGACATCAACACCTTCCCGCAGGCCCTCATCAGCCGCGTCGACATTGTCACCGGCGGCGCCTCGTCAGCCTACGGCTCCGACGCCGTGGCCGGTATCGTGAACTTCATCCTCGACAAGGAATACACCGGCATAAAGGGCGAAGCTTCCGGCAGCGTCACCACTTATGGCGACAACCGGACCTGGAACGTGCAGATGACCGGCGGCACCAAGTTCGCCGGCGACCGCGGCCATTTCCTCATCAGCGGCGAACTGATGCATAAGGACGGCATCCTCGATGGCAACCGCGATTGGAACCTGAACACCGGTTGGGGCACCATGGTCAACCCGGCGTACGGCACCGGCCCCGGCCAAAGCCAGACCGTTCCCGAGCGCTTGGTCCTCAAGGAAATCGGCGGCGCCGGCTGGTCCGATGGCGCGTTGATCACCGCGGGACCGTTGAAGGGCATCGCCTTCGGCCCGGGCGGCGTGCCGTATCAATTCGTGTATGGCGACCTTGTCAGCGGCCTCGAAATGCGCGGCGGCCAATGGAAAGCCGGCCAAGTGCGCGGCACCACCGGCAACTCCATCGATAGCGCCCAGTCACAGCAGAGCATCTTCGGCCGTGCAAGCTATGACGTGGTCGATAGCGTCAAGTTCTTCGTCCAGGGTTCCTACACCGCCGCCGCCGTCTTGACCCGCGCCATCCCGCAGATCAACCCGGCCAACCTTTCGGTCCGCGTCGACAATCCGTTCCTGCCCGCCAATATCGCGGCCCAGGCGACCGCGGCAAAGTTGACCACGCTCACCATCGGCACGCTGCATCCCGACCTGCCCGGCAACTACACCGACAACCGCCGCAACGTCGTGCGCTGGGTGACCGGCGCCAACGGTGACTTTTCCGCGCTCGGCACCGACTGGACCTGGGATGCCTATTACCAGCTCGGCATCGCCCGCAGCGAGGAAGACATCCCCTACACCTTGAGCAAATCAAAGTTCGCCCTGGCAATCGATGCCACCCGCAACGCGCAGGGCACCATCGTCTGCCGCTCGACCCTCACCAATCCCACCAACGGCTGCGTTCCATACAACCCGTTCGGCGTCGGCCTCAACGGCGCGGCCGTGGTGGATTACGTCGGCATTTACATGTGGCGCCACCAGCGCATCACGCAAAAGGTCGCTGCGGTAAATTTCAGCGGCTCGCCGTTTACGATGCCCGCCGGGGACGTCTCGCTCGCGTTCGGCGCCGAACGCCGCAGCGAACACATCCGCGGGTCGGCCGCAGGGGTCGCGCTCGCCAATGACGGCCTGTTCGGCAACTCCCTACCCAGCTTCGGCAGCTACCATGTGGTGGAAGGTTATGCCGAAACCGTGGTGCCGCTCGCCAAAAACACCGTATGGGCGGACTCGTTCGAACTAAACGGCGCCGTGCGCGCCACCGACTATTCGCAGTCGGGGCTTGTCGCCACCTGGAAAATCGGCGCCGTGTACCAGCCGATTCCAGATATCCGCCTGCGCGCTACACGGTCGCGGGACATCCGCGCGCCCAACCTGAACGAATACTTCGCGGGCGGCACGTCGAATACCAACACCGTGATCGACCGCTTCAACAACAACCTGCCGGTCAGCTACCAGGGCTTCAACCAGGGCAACCCGAACATTCTGCCCGAAAAGGCCGACACCTGGGGCCTGGGCGTAGTCCTGCAGCCGGAGTTCTTCCCCGGCTTCTCAGCCTCGTTCGACTATTTCGATGTGAAGATCAAAGACGCCATCGGCACGGTCGCCGCGCAGACCATTGTCGATTACTGCTTCCAGGGCAACCAGGCGTTCTGCGGCGCCATCACCCGCGGTCTCAACGCCGGCGGCGTCAGCGTTGTTACCCGCATCCTCATCCAGCCATTCAACCTGGCTCTGAACCAAGTCAAAGGCTACGACCTGGAGGGCACGTATCGCGTCGCTCTGTCGGATATCAATTCCGAATGGGGCGGCAACCTTGTACTGCGCGGCCTCGCCTCGCGTGTCCTGAAGGATTACACCGACAACACAGTCAACCCGCCTGAAGACCAGGCCGGCGCCCAGAACCCGAAGTGGAGGTACAGCGCTTCGGTCCAATACAGCCTCGATCCGATCTCGGTGAACTTGTCCGCGCGCGGCCGCAGCAAAGGCAAGCAGGATAGCGACTGGATCACCTGCACTTCCGGCTGCCCCGTGTCGAACGTGACCAACATCACCATCAGCGACAATACCCGCGACGGCACCTTCTACCTCGATACGTCCTTGACCTATCGCCTGGGGGCGGAAGACAGCGCCTCTAAGACGACCGCTTTCTTCAACGTCCGCAACCTGACGAATAAGGATCCAGCGCGCGCGTTCCCCGGCCCCGCCGGCAACGGTTTCCGTTCGATCGTCGGCGATTGCGGTAACGGTTCCGACTGTAACGGCCGCACCTTCCGCATGGGCGTCCGCTTCTCCGGCTAAGCGATGCTGCTTTTGATGCCTCGGAAAAGGGGGACAGAAATGTCCCCCTTTTTTATTAATGGGCTTGCTCTACTCTAGATGCTCATTTCGACAGGAGCGGGCCATGGACGACGCGGATCTTAAGGCCGAGCTGGTGCAGCTCAACCAGTACATTGCCGACCTCGCGCGCAATCTGGAATTCGTCAACACCGTCGCCATGACGGCCCTGACCATCCTGCAGCGCCACAATCTCGTGACCCCCGACGACCTCAAGGCCATCACCGAGCGCCCAACCGCCGCCGAGCGGGCCAACCCCAACTAACAAAAAAAGGGGGAGCGTTTCCGCTCCCCCTTTTCGAATCAATCAAGCGTTACTAGGGAACGACGATAGACCAGTGCAGCGCCGAGGCACCGTCCATGGGCGTGCCGACGTCCAGGTCCTTCACCGATTCCTTGTCCACGCCCGGAGGCGCTGCGTAGGCGTAGGTGAAGTCGTCGTTGCCCTTCATGTCGTTCGGCTTCTTGTCGCCGCCGTAGGTCCACAGAGCGTAGCCCTGGTAAACCCACTGCTTGGTACCGTCCGGACGCAGGGCAATATTCCAGAAACCCTGGGGCTGGGCGTTGGCGGGAGCGGTGTAGGGGCGCCAGACCTGCAGGCACTCCTCGCCGCATTTGACGTTAATGCCGATATCGCGGCCGACGGCGGGGCGATTGGGATGGCCGCGGCGGAGCGAGTGGCCGCCGCCGGACTGGTGCACCACGCCTTCACGCTTATAGAGCGTGATGCCGGAGGCCGTCGCGAGGATGCGACCTTGCCCCGGGGTATTTTGGACGCTCACGTTGTCTGGCATGAAATAAGCGTACACCACAGCCGGTGCGACTTTTTTATCCACGCCGATGCCGTTGGCATCGCCGGGGGCAAGATCGGTCGAGGAGGTGAACAGCGCGCGCCCCTTGTACGCCCACTGCTTAATACCGTCTTCGCGCATGATCAGGGTAAAGTCGCCCTTCGGTTCGGCGAGCTGGGCGGCTGCCGCCGGAACCCACGAGCTGTCGAGCTTCTTCTCTCGCTTCACGTCACCATCGAGCGCGTAGAGGGTGCGGTTGCGGTAATCCACCAACGCGAGACCGGTCGCATCGGGCACTTCCTTAACCGTGATGCCGGCCGGGACGTCGATCCCGGTGCTCGGGAACGCCAGCGCGGGCGTCCAGCCGTCTACCGGCTTGAGGTCCGGGGCGGCATTGCGCGCGCCACCCCCACGGAACCCGCCGCCAACATATTCGCCGGCGCCGTTCTTGCGGCGGCCGCCGAAGCGCGCGGGGCTGTTGCCCCAAACCGAGCCCGGATCCACGTCCTTCACGAAATGATAGACGGCTTTGCCTTTATAGGCCCACTGCTGGGTCCCATCGGTGCGCTTGACCAGCGACCATTCGCCGAAGCCCTTGGAACCCTTGGGGGCCGCCACGGGGATCCAGCTCTTGGCGCATTCGTCGACGCAGGTGGCCTTGCCCACCGGATCGGCGTCGTTGGTGTAAAGGGTGAGGCCTTTGGCGTCGGTGAAGGCGATATCGTCGCGGATCTGCGCGGCGACAGTCTGCTTCCCGAGGTCATAGCCCTGGCCTTTGCCGAGGACTTCAGTGGTGATGCCCGGCGGCGTCAGCAGCGTGCCGAAGGTCTGGCTCTTGGCTGCCATGGCACCGGTCACGCCCATGGCCGCCATGGCGGCAACTGAAATGCCGGCTAGCTGCAGGAACTTTTGAGTCTTCATCTCATCTCTCCCTTTTTCCCGGCGCCGATTAGGCGACAATTTCTGTGACCGTTTTGGTGGTTTCATTGGACAGCGCGCCCCAGGTGGAGACGGGCACGCCCATGATCTGCTGCATGGTCAGCCCCACGCGGGTGGCCGGATCGCCGGCCGCCGAAACGTGGAGGCCGGTCTTGAGACGTCCGCCGGCCTTGCCCACCGTCAGGATCGGCAGGAAGTCCATGGTGTGGGTGCGGGCGATGCCGTGATCCGACTGCCACAGGATGACCGAGCGATCGAGCACGTTACCGGAACCTTCCTTGACGCCTTCAAGCTGGCGTAGGAATTCGGCGAAGGTCTCATTGCCCCACTCGATGAAGGTCGTGACTTCCTTCTGATAGCCGAGCTTCTCGTCGATCGGCTCTTCGTGGGTCCAGCTATGCCAGCCCTGGGTCGAGCCGGCCTTGCGCAGTCCGCCGGCACCGACGTTGATGTTGAACACGCGAGTCTGGCCGCAGGCCAGCGCGTGGGCGAGCAGGCCGCCGAACAGCTTCGAGTTCTTGCCGGCTTCGACGATGTCGCGCCCGGCCTTGGTGTCGCCGAACGCTGTCGGCACTGTGCAGGCCGCGAGCGGGGCGGGCTTCTGCAGTTCGATGTCGAGCTGCTGTTCGATCTGGCGGAGCGCGCTGAAGTATTCGTCAAGCCGCGCGCGGTCGGCGGCGCCCAGCTGCTTCATGACGTCCTTGCGCTCTTCCTGCACGTAGGAGAGCACGCTGCGGCGCGCCATGACCTTCGGGTCCGGCGTGAAGTCGGCGGCGTTCGGGTCGCGGAACTCCGGTCCGAAGATGCGGGCGTAGAGCTTGCTCGGGGAGCCTTCCGACGGGTTGCTGGCCGACCCGGCGCGCTTGCTGAAGCTCTGGGTCCCGCCGTCGAGCGAAATTTCGACGGAGCGGAAGCGGGTCTTGGTGCCAATGACGTCCGCGATCTGACTGTCGAGGCTGGGCCCGGAGTTGATACCGAGCGGGATGCGCCCGGTGGAGCCGATCTGCCAGCCGGTGGTGTGGGTTTCCAGCGGGCGACCGTCCATGAAGTACTTGGTGCCCGAGATGATGTTCATCTTGTCGCGGAACGGGGCGAGTGCGCGCATTTCCACTTTCATCTCGAAGCCGGGACCGACCTTGTCCGGAACCCAGCGACCCGGGGTCATGCCGAGGCCCTGCCACCAGGTGCCGAAGCACACCGGAAGCTGCGCGTTGTTGGCGGCGAGCGCGGTGCCGCTCGAGTTCAGGAAGCAGTCCAGGAACGGCAGGCCGACGGTTATTCCGGCGGCGCCGCGCAACACTCTCCGGCGATTGACGAGTTTGTTCATTTGTTTGTCTCCCTCGACTTAGCGAGCAGGTTGATTGGGCGCCGCAGCTTCGGCCGCCTTGGTATCGGGCGGCGAGACACGGAAGAATTCATCGCTGAGCGCGACTTCACGCATCAGGCTGGGCAGCTTGTAGCCCGCCCCCGCGAAGCTCTTGAGGAGGTCCTGGGCCCAGGGCGTGCCGGTATCGATCGGACGGCCGGTGGCGTAGGACGACATGCGGCTGACCAGGCACGAACTGGTCGCGGGATTGTCGTGGATCGCCTTGCCCAGTTCGGCGGCGTTGGTGAAGTTGACGCCGTCGAGCGAACCCGAGGTATCGATCGGCGCGCCATTCTCGCTGGTCCGGTAGGCGCCAGCGCCGTCGAAGTTCTCGAGCGCGAGCCCCATCGGATCGATGATCTTATGGCAGCCCGCGCACACCGGGTTGGTGGCATGGGCCTTGAGACGCTCGCGCGCGGTCTTGTAGAGCGGGTTGTTGGTGTCCTGCACGATGTCAAACGCCACGGCCGCCGGCGGCGCCGGGACCTTCTGGCACAGCAGCACTTCGCGCAGCGCCTTGCCGCGCAAGGTCGGCGAGCCGCGGCCCGGAGGCGAATGCAGAGCGGTGAACGCCACCTGGGTCAGGATGCCGCCGCGCTGATCGTCCTTGGCGAACTCGTAAGGCACCCAGGTATCGGGCGCGCCGTTGGGGCCGTCATTGACCAGCGGCACTTTGTAGATTGACGCCAGTTCCTGGGTCAGGAAGGTCTTCTTGGTGGTGAAGATGTCGCGGTAGTCGCCCTTGTTGGTGAGCAACAGGTCGACGATGGTCTTGAGGGTCTG
The DNA here is from genome assembly GCA_947470105.1 of Fidelibacterota bacterium. Classification (GTDB taxonomy): domain Bacteria; phylum Pseudomonadota; class Alphaproteobacteria; order Rhodospirillales; family Rhodospirillaceae; genus SHVO01. The sequence goes on from CANISR010000030.1 coordinate 14,591, forward strand.
CTCCTGCGAGTCAGCCGCGGCCTGGGCGCTGAACTTCGGGAACAACGCCGCATCCTTGGTGAGTGTGTCGAACTCGTCGAAGCCCAGGCTGTCGGTGAAGTAGGCGCGCACGCCCGCTTCGACGCGCGCCGACGCCAGCATGCGGTCGACCTGCTTGGTGAGACCCTTCTTGGTTTCCAGATCGCCCTTCTCGGCGGCGGCGAGCAACTCCAGGTCGGGACCGGCGTTCCACAGGAAGAACGACAGCTGCTGCGCCTTGGCGTGGGCTTCCATGCGCCACTGGCCGGACTTCGGGTCCTGCACGATCGCCACCTGGCGGAACAGGAACTTGGGCGAGGACAGCATGGCCGCCAAGCTCATGGACAGGCCGCTCCAGTAATCCTTGGTGTCGTTGGTGGCGACGCGCGCAGCGCCGACGTAAATCTTGAGTTCGGCGTCGGTGAGCGGACGGCGGTACAGCAGGCGTCCGACCTTGGCCATGAACATGCCGGTGCAGGCGTCGTCCGCGGCTTTCTCGTTGGCCGGTTTGCAGGGGACCAGGTCGCGGTGCTTGGCGTCCACCACCTGAGAGGCGATGGCGCGCGCCATGACGTCGTACTGTTCCATGCCCGCGCTCGTGACGCTTACATGCGTGGTGCCGACCGCGAGCAGGCCCTTCACCCGGAGCTCCGGCTCGAAGCGGCCGCCGAGTTCGATGGTCGGGCCGAACACGTCGGCGATGATGGTGCGGTATTCATCCGCGGTCAGGCGGCGCGCGACCGTGCTGGTGTCGACTTCCGCCGGCGCGTCGGCCGCAAACGCAATCCCGCAAGACAGCGCTGCGACTGCGACGCCCGACAACAACCGTACAGTGAATTTCATAACTGACTTTCCTTAACTTAGCGCGCCGAAGAGGTACGTGGATTTTGCGCGCTTTCCTGCAAGATGAACGCAGGCACGGCTTCGAGATAATAGGCGGCAGAGATCGACGTGTTCTGCCCGGTCTTGGGATCCGGATCGGCGTCCGCGTGCTTTTTCAGAAGGTAGTAGATGCCGGGGATGTCGCCGGTGATGCAGTACTCGGTGCCCGGCCCTTGCGTGCCGAGGCCAAGGTAAAACTCGCTCCACGGCATGTAGCCGCCGATGATGCCGGCGATCGACCCGTCATCCTTCAGCGTCACGCGCAGCTTGGCGCGGGTCATCTTGAATTCCATCGGCGCCATCAGCGGATTCTGCAGCAGGCGAAAATCCGTGGGGGTGTCGAAGGTGAGTTCCTTGCCCTTCAGCTTGCCGTGCAGGACGTTGTGCGAGCGGGGATCCGGATCAATGCGGTAGGTGGCGTCGGCGCGCGGGCTGCCGTCGGCATTGGAGCGTAAGTGCTCAAGCGCACGGTCGAAGGTCACTGTGACGTCGCCGTCCTTGGAGAGGCTTTCGCCGCTGATGGTCACAATCCAGGCGGGCTGGGAATCCTTTAACTGGCCCCAGGCCCAGGCAAAGTACGTCGGCCGGCTTTCCAGCGAGCCGCGGAAGCTGCGCATGCAGCCGAGCGCCCGGGCGAATTCATTGTCCACGCCCTTCTGACGGGTCTGCGGATCCTCGACCGAGTTGGGTCCGGCCTTGCCGTCGAGATCGAAACCATAGGCCAGCTTGCTGACGGAGGACTTGAGCTTGGGATCGGCCACAAACGCCGGGTAGGCATAGGGGTTCGCAGGCTTGCCGTCGACGCGCGCGCGGCTGGTCATGAGGCCGCGGATGGGACTGTTCTCGCCGTCGAGTTCCTTCTTGGCCATCTCCTCGATCTGCGCGGGCGTATAGCCGAGGTCCGAGAGATTTTTCAGATACTGGTCGTCGATGTTCGGATTGATGCCGCCGACGCAATCGGTGTCCTGCGAATACGTGGCCTCACTGAACCACCCGACAACGAAAGTTTTGCTCTCGACGGCTTGCGCCTGCGCCCCGCCAAGGAGGCCCCCGGCCAACACCACCGCGCCTGCGGCAAGAGACGATTTGGATACGCGGGCGAGCGAACGGAACATGCGGATTTCTCCCAAGAACGATTCTAGAATAGAGAGCTTAGACCCGTTCAAATACTATATTTTCCGCGTCATTTTCTGAAGCGACAACCTGTAACAACCCTGTGACAGACGCTCATGGAATCAGGGCGCGGTCGGTTTTTAGCTGATCGCAGGGTCGGGTTTCCTCGGCAGTGCACCGCAACAAAGACCGAGGCCGAACTTCCCGTTTAGTTCCGGGCGGTTTGGAACATCGAAATCGATCCTAATTGCATTGCAGCATGCGTCAGCCAGCTATACCCAAAATGATCGACACCTATAATATAGCTACTGACTCGACCTTAAGCACCCGTATTCCCGCAATAAAGTTATACGGATCTCCAAGCGTCATCCGCTGGGGCGCGAATCCATCGATAAAAGGCAGAGGCCCGCTTCGGACAAAGCGGGCCTCAAATCTGGTTCGCGCGGCCGCAGCCTAGGCTTGGTTGGGACGTGCGCGCGCTGAACGCGGTTTCTCGGTGCGCGTGGGTTTGGCGATCTTTTTCACAGAGTCGACTTTGCACCGCTCGCCGCCGCGGACCACGATGGTGCCGAAGCGGTCGAAAGACCCCGCCGGATCGCGCGTATCGAAGCCGACGCGGCTTGCGTACTCCAATCCGATGCACGGACCGAACAGATCCACCTGAAACCATTGCCGGTCAGCGGCTTGCACATAGAGTTGTCGGTTGTTGTCGGCGTGCCAGTCACGAATGCCGTGATACTGCACGAAGGAAATCTTCGCCTCGGGCTCGTCGGCCGCGGGCGGTTGAAACGCGTATTGCGTCGTGGTGCTGCATGCCGTCAGCAGCAGACCGGCGGTGAGCAGAGCGAGAGATGTACGCATGGGTGACCTGCCTGACGTTGCGACACGGAGTATCTACTTATGCTGGCACGACGGCCAATCAAGACCGCTGGGTCCAGCTTACCTATATTTGACGGGCACTCTGAATCTTTCCTGCGGCCCCGCGTCAGCGTGCCGGCCAGGCAAATCCGGCCGGCGAAATGGCCGGCGGCCGGCCGGCGATGGCGTCGACGACCAATTTGGCGCTGCCGCACGCCAGGGTGAAGCCGAGAGAGCCTTGCCCGATGTTGAGCCATAGGTTGCCGTAGGCGGTGGCGCCCAGCACCGGCTTGCTGGTGGGCGTCGCCGGACGGCGGCCGAACCAGGTTGCGGCGTTGGCGTAGTCGCCGCCTTCGGGGAACGTCTCGCGCGCCTGACGTGTCAGCAGCGCGAGGCGCTTGGGATCGGGGCCTGACGAGAGGCCGGTTACATCGGCCATCCCTGCGATTCTGAGGCGGTCGCCCAGCGGCGCGTAGACCACCTTGTTGTGCGTGTCGGTGATGCTGATGCGCGGCGGCTTGTGCTGCGGACCGACGGGGAGAGTCAGGCTATAGCCGTTGATGGGATAGAGCGGCGCCCTGATGCCCACAGCCCGCAAAATCTCGAGGCTGCCGATACCGGCCGCCACGACAAAGGCATCAGCCTCGATTTCGCCGCGGTCCGTGCGCAGCGCCGCGATCCGGCGCCCCTGCGTGATCAAGCTTATGGCGCGCGTACCGTATCGGAAGACCACGCCGCGTGATTCGGCAATCCCCGCAAGTGCCCGCGTGAATTTGTGGCAGTCGCCGGCGTCCTCGCTCGGGGTGTAGATGCCTCCGGCCAGGACACCTGCAAGGGGCGCGAGCGCCGGTTCGATGTCGAGGCAGGCGGCGCCGCTCAACGCTTCCTGTTCGGCGCCGAGGGTCGCCTGAAACGCCATCTGACGCTTGGCGCCCTGGAGGCCTTGCGCGCTGCGATAGAGCACGAGCTTGCCGTTGCGCACGTAATCGAACGCGATTTTCTCCTCGCGGACGATGGTGTGCACAAGCGCGCGGCTGTAAAAGCCCAACGCCAGCAACTGAATGGTAGCTTCGCGCGACGCATGAAGGGTGCAGGCGCGCAAGAACCGGAGCAGCCACCACCACTGCTGCGGCTCCACCCGCGGCACGAAGCGCAGCGGCGAGTCCGCTCGGATCAGCCACGTGGGCAGTTTTGGGATCACCGAGGGGTCTGCCAGCGGCGCAACGTAGCTGTAGCTGAGCTGGCCGCCATTAGCGAAGCTGGTTTCCAGACCGGCGGCGGCGGCCCCGTCGACGACCGTCACCTCATGCCCGTCGCCGGCGAGGTAATACGCGGTCGCGACGCCGACGACGCCGGCTCCCAGCACACAAATACGCATCTTCTTATCCGAAACTCCGTATTGACCCCGCAGGACTTCAGCGGGCGAGAGCGACTTCGATATCGTTGTTGGGCACCGGCTTGGTCAGCAGACCTTCCCACTTGGCCACGCAGGCGGTGGCGATGGAATTGGCCACCGTGTTGGTGCAGGTGCGCCCCGTATCCAAAATGTGATCGACCGCGAGCAGGAAGGGGAACGCGGCTTCCGGAATGTGCAGGTACGGCAGCGTCGCCGCCACCACCAGCAGCGAGGCGCGCGGAACCATGGCGATGCCCTTGCTGGCGATGAACAGCAAGAACGACATGAGCGCAATATCGCTGACGGACATGGGAATGTCATATGCCTGGGCCGCGAACATGGTGGCCATGGTGGCATAAAGCATCGAACCGATGAGATTGAAGGCATATCCCAGCGGCAGGACGAAGCTGGCGATGCGATTGGGTACGCCGAACTGCTCGAGGTTGCTGAGCAGCGACGGATAGGCCGCCTCCGAGCTGGTGGTCGAGAACGCGATCAACGCCGGGCCGCGGATGGTCTTCATCAACGGCCAGATACGTTTCCCGATGACCGCGCCGCCGACAGCGATGAGCGCGGCCCACAGCACGGCGAGCGCTATGTAGAATTCGCCGATGAAGGCGGCGTAGTTGGTGATGACGCCGGCGCCCTGCGAAGCCACAGCGGAGGCGATGGACGTGAACACCGCGAACGGCGCCACCCACATCACATACATCGTGATCTTGAGCATGAGGGCAGCGCCTGCATCGAGCAGGTGCACCAGGATGTCGCGGTTTCCCTTGGGGAGAGACGCGGTGCCGATGCCGGCGAACAGCGAGAACACGACGATCTGCAGGACCTCGTTGCGCGCCATGGCGTCGAAGATCGAGGTCGGGAAGACGCGGGCAATGAAGCCTTGGAGGGTCAGGTTGCTCTGCACCACCGGCTCGGCGCTGGCGCTCGCCACCAGGTGCAGCCCCTCGCCGGGATGGAAGATGCTCATGGCGATCAGGGCGATGGTCAGCGAGATCAAGGTCCCGCCGATGAAGAAAGCCATGGCTTTCAGACCTATGCGGCCGATGGACTGGGCGTCGCCCATGCGGGCGATCCCCAGCGTCAGCGTTGTGATCACCAGCGGCGAGATGATGGTCCGCACCAGACGCAGGAAAATGCTGGTGATGGTGTCTAAGACCGTGATGACGCCCTTGAGGTCCTCGGGCGCGGAAGCCGCCGCGTTCAGAATGATCCCCACGACGATGCCCGCGAGCAGGCCGATCATGATGTAGAGAGTAATGCCTTTTTTCATGGAGCCTTCGCGTGCGTGAGGGATGAAGGGCCGCGGCGCGTGAAAACACTAACCGGCAGCCCGGTATCTCAGGTTACCAAGGCTTTCTAGCGCTATAGCCTCAAGGAATACAGAGGACTTACCGCCGCCCCTCGCTGACGACCTTGCGCAAGGTGTCGAGGAACTTCTTCACCATGCCGGATGGCGGATGGTCGACCAGATACATGCCGTGAATGCCGTAACGCAGCGGCGGGTCGAACGGACGGAAGGCCAGCTCCGGCGTCTGTACGGCGCGGGCGGTGAACTCGTCGACCACGGCCACGCCCGCGCCGAAGCGCACCAGCGCGGCAGCGACGAAATAGGTGTGCACCGTCGCTACGGTCTTGAGCTTAACGCCGCTGCGCTCGACCTCGCGCGTGAACAGGTCGCCCAGCGGGCCGCTGCCCGACAAGCCGACGAAGTCAATGCCCCCCAGGGCGCCAATGTCGATGCGGGGGCCGAGGTTCTTCATGTCCTTGCGGCGGTAGAGCGCCACCAGTTCGCCGGTGCCGATCTCGACGCTCGATAAACGCGGATGCTGGGGCGCATCGTACCCCACCGCGAGATCGCTTTCCCGCTGCCCCAAAGAGCGCAGGATGTCGTCGTGATGCCGGGTCTGGACGTCGAAGGTGACGGAGGCATTGCGTTCTCGGAACCGCGCGATGGCCATAGGCGCAAGCGACAGTCCGAGCGCCGGCGGCACGGCCAGGCGGATATGCCCGTCGCCGCCGCCACGCAAATTCTTCGCGGTCATGTTTACCGCGCCGATGCGCTTGTAGAGGTCGTCGACCTCCTTGAAGAGGATGTGGCCTTCATCCGATGGCGTCAGCCGCCCGCCGATGCGCTGGAACAGCGGAAAGCCGAGGCGGCCCTCGGCGTGTTTCAGCACTTTGCTCACCGACGGCTGCGAAACATTGAGCGCCTTGGCGGCGGCGCTGATGGTGCCGTTGACGTAGACCGCGTGGAACACTTCGATATGCCGAAGGTTCATCGTGTTACTGGGAATCATTGTGCCCCGCTCCAGCGCGCCCTACCCCGCGCGCCTATGCCATTAGGTTATACCGCCCAGCCTAGGGGCAGGAAGCCGCCCGTTCTGCCCGGAACCTGAGGTGCGGTGAACCAAGACCGGATTTTCTGCGTTATAAGCGGACCCATGCAAAGGAGTCCGCCATGTTTGCGGCAGCGTCTGAAAACTCGAAATCCCGACTCATCGCCTTCGGTGTCCTGGCCCTCGGTTCAGTGGCGGCGGCTTCCATTGTCGGCCAGGTAGCGACCTTTCCCAATCTGACCCCGTGGTACGCCGGGCTTGCCAAACCGGCCTTCAATCCCCCGCCCGCCGTCTTCGGCCCGGTCTGGACCACTCTTTACGCTTTGGTGGCGTTCGCGGTGTGGCGGATCTTGCGCCTGTCGCCCGCTACACCGGGGCGGCGCACGGCGCTGGCGCTGTTTTTCGGGCAGCTCGCGCTGAATGCGGCCTGGCCGTGGATGTTCTTCGGCGCTCACAATCCGCTGCTGGGCCTGGTCAATATCGTCCCGCAATTCCTGCTGATTGCGGCGGCCATCGTGGCATTCCTGCGCCTCGACCGCATCGCAGGCCTGGCCCTTCTCCCCCTCTCGGCCTGGGTGGCCTTCGCCAGCGTCCTCAACTTCGCCATCTGGCGCCTGAATCCCTGAGCCCGCGGAACAAAGACTCACCGCGCCGAGTTAGCTCCCCCATCGCGCCTTACACGGGAGCTTGCAATGCTGCGTACGGTCCTCCTCGTCCTCCTGATCCTGATCATCCTGGGCGCCTTGCCCCTGTGGCCGTACAGCGCCGGCTGGGGCTTTTATCCAAGTGGCGGCCTGACCCTTGTCCTGATCATCTTGCTCGTCCTGGTCTTGCGGTAAGACCGCTATTCCGCGGCCGCTTTGGCGGCCGCGGGTCCCCGAGCTTCTTCAACGCACAGGGCGACGGCGCGCTTGAGCGACGTCGCGATCAAATCCGCACCGGTTTCGGCGATCGCATTCAAATTCACCGCTTCCGCGTCATCCAGCCCCCAGAAGCCGATGAGAATTTTGGCCTGCGGCAGCCGGCGCCGCAGGCGGCGAACCAGGTAGCGCGCGCTGGTGAACCCACCCGCCTCGAGGTAGGACAGGCACACCATCGGCGCGCCCGCCGCGTCGAAGCGCGCGGCGTTGGCCGCCGACACCGCCTGGGTGGGGATGACGCGGGCCGCGAGACCGTGTTTCTCCAGCAGTTGTGCGAGCATGCATGCGGCGGCTTCATCCAGCGCACCGCGGCGCGCAACGCACAGGACCCCAGTGGCCGCCCACAGCGACCTGACCGCCAATGCCTGGGCGTCGGGCTTGTCATCGTCAGACGTATCGCCGTGCTCGGACAGGTCTTCCACCAATCCGGCGATGGTTTCGCGGACCTCCAATTGGCGTGGATGTGAGAGTTCGCCGCGATTGACGTCCAACTGCGCTAGGCCGAGGCCCGCCATGGGCCCACCGTTGTCGTAGTAGTCCGACAAAGTATGGCCCTTGAGGTAGATCTCCGCCTGACGCGCGGCCTCGTCAGGGTCGCCCGCCAGCATCCGTTGATAGAAGCTTTCGCCCGGACTCAGCGCCGGACGGTCCCCGAGGAGCACATCCAGGAACTGCAGGCGCTCTACATGACGACCGAGAACCACGAGACACTCCGTCAGCGGCGTCGACAGCAGCAGCCCGACGGGGCCCCACAGCCAGGTCCAGAACGCAGCCGCGACCACGATGGCAACCGCCGACATGCCGGTGCTGTTGCCATACAGCAGCGGTTCCACCACCTGACTGGGGATGGGCTCCACCGCCACGAATAATCCGATGGTCCAAGCCAGCATCGACCAGCCTGGGTCGACGGCGACCGCGAGAATCGCCGGGAACACCACCGCCAGGACCGCGCCGATGTAAGGCACGAATCGCAGCAGCCTCGCAAGAATTCCCCATAACACGGGGTTGGGGACCCCGATGGCCAACAGCCCCGCGGCGATTACGATGCCGAAGGCGATGTTGATCGCGCACTGCATGAGAAAGTAGCGCGAGAGGCGACTCACGCCATCGTCCAGGGCCTGGGTCGTGTGCTGCAGGTCTTTGGCGCCCACCAGGCGGATAAAACGGTCGCGCAGATCCTCCCGCTGCAACAGGATGAAGAACAGGAAAATCACGACGATGCCGGTCGTGGCGAGGGGCTGCAGCAGCGGTCCGGCGGCGCGCTGGATGATCTGCAGCGGCGCCAGGGGCGGCTCGCGGATTTCCACCGGCACCGGCTTCTGCGCTGCGGGCCTCGCACTGTCCGCCGCGTCGACGGGTTGAGCGACCTCGGTTTGCAGGTCCTTGATGATGGAGGTGGCGCGGTTGACGATGCTGTTCTCGCCGGCTGACCCGCGCACGGACTTGATCTTAGCCTTGATGGTGACCTGGTACTCGGGCAACCGTTCAGCCAGTTGCGCCAGTTGCCCGCCGATTACACCGCCGATGGTGAAGATGACGATGAATGCCGCCAGGACCGCCACCAGAACCGAAGGAACACGCCCCACATGGATCCGGCGCAACTGCAGCACCAAAGGCGCCAGGACGAAACTCAGGAGAACAGCGAGCGCTAGGGGAACGAAGATATCCCGCCCGAAATAGAGGGCGGCCACCACCGCCGCGATGACCACGGCGGTTTCGGAGGCACGATTGGAGCGGCCCCTCATGAGGCCGTCGCCCCACTCATAGCCGGGCGTTGCGGGTTTCTTAGCCATGGCGGTTGTCCCTCACCCCCCAATAACGCCCGCGAGGGTTGAGGGATTCCCCGCCGAAACCGGGGATTCAGGGTCCGCTGAGGACCTGATGGAGCGCCCGCGCCGCCACCGCCACGTCGTAGCGTTCTACCGCCCGTTTCCGGGCGGCGGCGCCTTGAGCAGCGCACAGCGCCGGGTCGCCGTACAGCGCCATAAGCGCCGCGTACCATTCGTCGCCGGTAGTGCAGTGGAACCCGGTCACACCCGGCTGCACCAGGTCGGCCGCAATTCCGACGGGCGAGGTCAGCGCAGCGCGTCCCGCGCTCATATATTGTATGATCTTGTATCCGCTTTTGCCCCGGGTCCACGGACTGTCATCCAGGGGGCAAAGGCCCACGGAGAGCGCCGGCAAGAAACCCACCTCCGCGGCCTCGCTCCAGGGACGGCGCTCCGCCGGGATATCGGGGTACTGCCGCGCGTCAGCGCCCATGAGCACGCAGGCAGACCCGGTCTCGGCCAAAAATTTCTTGAGCGGTTCGCGCAACACAAACAGCGACTGCTCCGCCGTCATGGGTGTACCGATCCAACCGACCGTGAATCGCGGCGGCGGCGCAACCACGGCAAAGCGTGTTGTGTCGACCGCGCTATAGACCAGGCGCACATTCGCGGCGCCGGCCGCGCGGGCATATGCGGCCAAGGATTCATTGCCGACGACGACCGCGCGCGCGCGCCGCATCAACGTCGCGACCTTATCTCCGTAAAACGAGCGCACCAGACCGGAGCTGTGATTCTGGTAGTACAGATGATAGGCGTCGTCGAAATCGATGACATAGGGGCGCCCGCCGAGCAGCATGGATTCCCACGCCGCCGGCAGGAACGGGAACACCTCCTGCTGCAGCCAGATGACATCGGCCCGGCTCTCGCGAACGACCGCTGCAATGCGCTGCGCCAGGGCCTTCAGCAGGCCGCCCGCAGACCGTCGGCCGTCTTTATAAAGACGCGCCAGCGCCTCATTGGACAACAGGGGATGGACCGTGAACTCCAAGCCCATGCGCTCAAGGTGGGGAATGTGCTGCAGGAAGCGGACGCGGCTGCTCGCGCCGACATGATCGTATCGCGTGAGCACAAGAACGCGCGTCATTTGCTAACTCGGGCAGCCCCTGGCCTGGAAAGCCTGTGGTATTACAGAAATCCCAGCTTGGCAAAGCCTTGGATGGCTTCGCCCCCATCAGCCGTGCTAAATCCCTATTTATCATGCCGGCTCGGGTCTGCGTCGTCGTCATCAGTTATAATTCCGAAGCGACCCTGGCGCTCTGTCTGGAGGCGCTGGGCCGTCAGACCTTCACCGACTTCCACCTGCTGCTGATCGACAACGCCTCCGACACGCGGCCGCGCACCTACCTGCCGGTGATGCCCTACGCCCATACCTTCGCCGACATGGACGACAACCTGGGCTTTGCCGGGGGCATGGCCGAGGCCATCGATAGAACTGACTCTCCCCTCGTCGCCGCCCTTAACCCCGACGCCTTCGCCGCGCCCACATGGCTTGCCGAACTGGTAGCCGCCGCGGACCAGCATCCCGATGTGGCGGCATTCGGCTCGCTCCAGCGCAGCGCCCAAGATCCCGTCCGCATCGACGGGTTCGGCGACCACTATCTTGTCACCGGTCAGGCCTGGCGCGGGCAAAGTGCTCCGGACAATGACCGGCTGGCCTACAGTTTTGGCGTATGCGCCGCCGCCGCCCTTTATCGCACCGAGGCCGTCAGGTCCGTGGGCAACTTTGACCGCAGCTTTTTCTGCCTCTATGAGGATGTCGATCTGTCCTTCCGCCTGCGCCTTGCGGGCTATGCCTGCGCGGTGATGCCGCGGGCCGTCGTGAGCCATGTGGGCGGTGCAAGCTTCAAGACCCGCGGCGCGCTGTTGCAATCCCTGATCGGGCGGAATCAATGGTGGGTGCTGCTCAAGAACATGCCCCTCATCCTGCTGCCCTTGGCCATTCCCGGCTTCTTTGCCGTGGAACTGCTGGCGGCTTTGCGCGGGCACCGGCCCGGGAGCTTGCGCGGCTTATGGGATGGCGTGCGGCGGAGCGGCGAAGTGCTGGCCGCGCGGCGCGCGGTGCGGCGTACAATTTCGGTCGCCCAGCTCTGCCGGTGGCTGACGTGGAATCCCCTCGCCTTTATGCGCAAGAGGTCTCCGGTCAGGTCGTCTCCTTA